>SYLX01000114.1 GCA_005808505.1 Bdellovibrionales bacterium
TCGGGCGATTCGCGATGCACTTGCAAGATGCGGACATTACCGCCCACGATCAAAGACTCCGGAATCGATCCTTCGGGTAGAAGACCGTGCAAAGGCTCAGCCTCACGCTCGCCGCCCCAGCGGGAAAGAAGCTCTTTCGACATCATTCGCCCGTAGCCGTTGAGAGCAAAACCTCCCGTGGGCGCCACGTGACAGGCCGTGCAGTTCACGTAGTTGTGCCGAATCAAATCTGGATAGGCTTTCGCGCTACCCGCACTTACCAGAAGAGCTAGAAAAAAGAAGAGCTTCAGACGGTCCATAACTCACATCACTTTTTGGTGAAGGCCGGAATCGCAACTCGTACGTTGACGTTATCGGCAACGCTCACGCCCATGTAAGACGGAACACCGATCGGATAGTCTTTGAGGGAGATGTTGAAGTTCGCTTCCGTTGCCAGCTGTTCGCCCGCGATCTTGACCGTTCCTTCAACCGGCTTCGTTACATCCTTGATCGTGAGCTTGCCTTTGAACTTCGCACTCTCCACGGATTTGCCCGGAGCCCAGTCGCTCGGCAATTCAACTTGTTCAATCTCGAAGACAGACTTCGGGTACTTCGGTGTTTCGAGATACCTTTCTTTCATATGTGAATCACGCAGACCGATGCCCGTTGTGAACTGATTGAGATCGAGGTTGAACTTTCCTTTCGCGTTCGCCCCGTCGACTTGTACCGAACCTTCCACTTTCGCTCCGTGGCCTTTAATCTTCAGCATGCTAGGTCGACCGACGGCTTCAAACGTCGCTTCGCTTGTTGGTCCCGCTGCATATTCGGCGATCGCCCCAAGGGCATGAGAGCTTACCGAAAAAATTGTAACGGCCGAGAGCACTGCTTTACCGAGAAAAAGGGATTTCATGAGAACACTCCTGTTACCGCGCTCTTCGAAAGAGCGCTTGGATGATTCAAGATTAATTACCGACCGCGATGACGTTGACGCTTGCGCCATTCGCATCGAGCCAACGGAAGAGCTGAGCTTTATGCTCGGCCGACATCACTCGCCCCAGTGGCATCGAACCACTCTCGACGGCGTGACGTACGGCTGATGCATTCGAGAGAAGTGCGTCCGCAGTCTCAAGGCTCACTCCACCTGCCGCACGTGCAGCTGTATGGCAGCCAAAGCAGTTCGGACGAATCACCGTTTGCAAAAGTACGGGGAATTCGAGCGGAGCTTCGACAGTTCCTCCACCACTTCCATCTTCACCGTCACGATCATGATCGTCGTCGTGATGATCACCATGATCGTCATCGTCGTCGTTATCATCTGGGCGATTCGGAGTTGCCGACGGTGAAGGGTTCGGTTGAGGAGCAGGAACCACGCCGCCTGGGTTAGAACCCGAAGCTTCAGCCGTGCGCGGCGCGCCTGCGCGAATCCACGACAACAGAAGTTGACGCTCGTTATCGGGCATCACGCGGCCTTTTGATTCCGGCATGTAACGGGTCGCAACGGCGTTCTCGATCGAAGCAAGCTGAGCCACAACGTTTTCGTAAGTTTCCAAATTCAGACCGCCGGCATTTCGCGGCGCTTGGTGACAGCTAAAACAATTTTTGAGGATCACGGTAGCTTTGACGGTTTCGAAATCGAGCGTTGGCTTGGAGAGAGGGTTTTGCCCCTCGGGAGTTCCGCGCTTATCGACGTTGTAGTTACAGCTCGCGACGAAGACGGTCAGCGCCAGTAGAGCGATCAGCATTGTAAAAAAGCGCGGCATATCAGCTCCTTATTCCGACGTTGGCCTCTCAAGCGTCAGCGACTTTCAGATCCAGAGAGGGATCGTCTCGCACAGTGTCGCCGAGAAGGTTTTTCCAGTCTCCGAAGGCGTGTTGAGAACTTTGGTATGATTTGGTACGAATGGGATCTATCTTATATGGAGGGGCCGGCGTGCCGGAATCCGTTCAAGGTACCCAAAAGGTTAAAGTAAACCGCGATTCCGAGCCCCAAAAGGCGAACTGGAGTGCTCGGTTTGCTTTCGAATCCGGAGAACATCGAGATGTCGTTGAGCGGGTTCGAGCTGCCTCCGCTTCACCTGATGAAGCCATGGCGCTCGTTGCGTCTCTCGGTTTTTTAGGCCGAATCGAAGAGGCTAAAAGCGTCTGGGAGTTTCGTCACACCGATTTCGGAGGCGCAGAAAGAGCTCGCGCCCGTTTTGCAATTGCCGCAGCCCTCACGCGGATTTCTCGCTTCAAAGAGGCTCGTCGTTGGCTCAAGTCAAACTTGAACGATAACGAAGCCATAAAGTTCGCGGATCCCCAGCAAGGTGTAGCTCTCTACTATTATTATTTAGGCCAGTTTGACAAGGCTTCTTCCCGCGCGAGAAAAGCCCTAGGTCTCGCTCTGAAAACGAACGATTCTTACATGCGGATTTTGGCGACAGATCTCTATGGTCACGCGCTTGTGCAAACGGGTCGTCGCTCCGCGGGTCTTCGGCATCTAGAGCAAGCTCGAACGCTTGCCGCACGTCGAAGCCATGCGGATTCCTTCAATGCTTCTCGTCTGATTTACGAATCGGAAATGGGGTTGCGCCCTCACGTAATCGTTCACGAAATTGAGCACCTTCTCTCAAGCACCGCCAGTGAGAACTCCTACACGCGTGCTAATCTTGTTCTTGAACTCGCCCGACAGCTCACGCTGCGCGGACAATTCAAACGAGCGCGCGAGCTCTTAGATCGTGAATCGCACTTCATTTATTCTTTTGAAAACCGCCGGCAAGAAGCCACTCTCCAACTTCGTCTCGCCGAAATTTCTTATCGGCAGGGAGACGCGGCAAATGCCACTCACTTCTTAAAAGCCGCTCGCCGGTGCTTAAACCGAATCGCCGACCGCGTTTTTGAGATTAGGATTTTGGGACTTGAGCACAAAGTAAACCAACGTCTGTTGAAGTCAGAACTTTCAGCTGAGTCCACGGCACGTCTGATCGAGCTTAGCGAAAAACATCCGAGCCCGATGAACTCGAAGATTTTGAGCCGCAATCAAATCACGAAGGCGCCTTTAGATCCACGAGTCGAGGATCCGTTAGGCGATCTCCTCGATCGGGCTAATCAAAACCAAGAGAGTGCGGTTCGAGAACTCCTCGAGAACGGCTATCTAGGCTTGTGGCCCGAGACGCAAGGGTTTGTGCCGGGTTTCGAGACGCTCGCACTTTTCCCCTCGGGTCAGTGGATCGCCATGACTCGAGACGAAGTCATCAAATCACAGACGCCGCTCAGTGCGCTTTCGATCAAAATTCTTCTGCGTCTGTCGACATCCCTTGCGGGTAAAGAAGCTCTTATGAAAGACGTTTGGCGCCTCAACTACGATCCACTCCGTCATGACTCAGTCATTTACGCAGCACTCGCGACCTTGCGAAAAACGCTGGGGCCGGCGGCTAGATGGATCGAAACGCTTGATGAAGGCTGGGCACTAAGCGCACCGCTCACTCGCGTTCAAGGAGTTAGGGCCAATGTGTCCGCGGTCTCAAATGAAAAAATGAGCGAAGTCGCGACAGAAAGTCTCCGGCAAACCGCCCCTAACGATCGTGGGGAAGATTTGGCTTCTTCTGACTACAATGACTCGCTGAACTTCCGTCAGCAAAAGGCCTTGTACGAGCTAAAACTCACCAAGGCGAGTTCATCTCGTGAGATGTGGACCGTGCCGGACTACAAGAAGTTCTTTCACGTTTCAACAATGACGGCATGGCGCGACCTAGACGGATTAACGGATTCAGGTTATTTAAAACGCATCGGTCGCGGTCGTGCCACGGTTTACGTCAAGAACGTGGCTCCCCGAAACACTGAGCCGGAGGTTTCATGATTACAATCGCACAAAAAACAATCTTCGCGTTGATCACGGCAACGCTATTCTCCCTCCATGCTTACGCGAGCGATTGGCAGCGTATGAATGCTGATTACGAAGTTCCGGCTCCGGCCGAGCTTTCGGAATTTGCGCGCTTCAAAATCAATGATCTTCGTGTGCGCGAAGAAGACGGCGTTCGTGAGTTCAAGTACACGCTCCCGCGTGAGCTCACAGGTCGCGAAGTCGAAGTCTCAGGTCGCACCACGGCTGATGGGGAGACGATCTTCTCCGGACAAGAAGCGAAGCTCGAATGCGTGAACGCGGTCTGCCGCGTGAAGTATCCTGGCCTCGAACTCGATAGAAACGAAGTTGAACAATTTCTCACGTCGAAAAGCATCGGTGGAGCGGAGCTCGGAAAACGTCTCGACGTCTTCGATAACTTTGTTAGAGCTGGCGATCCCGAGGGCGTTTTGTACCTAGGCGATTACTTCCCGTAATCAGCCCTGAAATTAAAATTCTGCACATCTGTAACCTCTGGATCGTCCCAAACGAACTTCTCCAAAGACGGTTCGAGGGAGGTGCCA
>SYLX01000115.1 GCA_005808505.1 Bdellovibrionales bacterium
GCGCTAAAAAGCTCTTTGGGGCGGCTGCTGCGAACGTGCAGCCTCACTCAGGCTCCCAGGCAAATATGGGCGTTTATCTCGCCGTTGCGAAGCCTGGTGACACGATCCTGGGCATGGATCTCTCCCACGGCGGACACCTCACGCATGGTTCACCCGTAAACTTTAGCGGTTTGCTCTTTAAACCTGCTTCGTATGGTCTCGATCCGCAAACTCACCGGATCAACTTCGACACCGTCGTAAAGACCGCGCGCGAAACTAAACCCACGGTTCTAATCGCGGGCTACAGCGCATATCCTCGCGAGCTCGATTTTGCAAAATTCAAAGAGATCGCAAATGAAGTTGGCGCTGCGCTCGTTGTCGATATGGCTCACTTTGCTGGCCTCGTCGCAGGTGGTGTTCACCCTTCGCCGGTTCCCTACGCCGACTACGTCACAACAACGACGCACAAGACTCTTCGAGGCCCACGCGGCGGCATGATCCTGTGCTCAGAAGAGAACCTCAAAAAGATCAACTCGAAGATCTTCCCGGGCATCCAAGGCGGACCGCTTGAGCACGTGATCGCCGGAAAAGCGGTCGCGTTTCAAGAAGCTCTCCAGCCTGATTTTAAAACTTACGCTCGTCAGATCGTGGCGAACGCGAAGACTCTTGCCGAGGGTCTTCTCGGTAAAGGCGTTGAGCTCGTGACTGGCGGTACCGACAACCACTTGATCCTCGTGGATCTCTCGGCACGCACGATCACCGGCAAAGACGCCGAACAAGCGCTCGATAAAGCGGGCATCACGGTAAACAAAAACACGGTACCAAACGAAAAGCGTTCACCTTTCGTTACGAGCGGCGTCCGCATCGGCACGCCTGCGCTCACCACGCGCGGGATGAAAGAAGCCGAAATGAAGCTCATTGCTGGATGGATTTCAGAAGTCCTGGAGAACCCGGCTGAAGAAGCTACATCAAAACGGATCAAAGGCCAGGTTCGCGAGCTTTGCCAATCCTTCCCCATCTATCCTTGATACACTAACGGGCATGATGCGGATGAAAACCAATACACCCAACCAATGGCTGGGTCGCGCAGCGCTTTTGCGTGCGCGATCTATTTTGGCCTTTTCGGCCCTCATCCTCACCGCGACCGCTTGTCAGACGACATTTCAAGGTCCCGGCGAACTTAAAATCGGCACGGACCCTGGGAGTGAGTCGACCGCCGACGCAGGAGAAAAACGAAAACCCGCTCTCAGCTGGAACGGCGAGAAGCTCGTCGAAGTTGAGCAGTCCCAACAGCTCAAATTCGACTGGCCCGTGGATCAAGCGCGTCTTACGCGTGGATTTCTCACCAATCGTCGTCGCTCGCACTGGGGCTTAGACCTAGCCAACAAAAAAGGTACACCGATCTTAGCCTCTGAGCGCGGAACGGTGATCTACACCGGCCACGCATTCCGAGGTTACGGAAAGCTCATCGTGATCGAGCACAACGACGAATGGGCGACGCTTTATTCTCACCTCGATAAGATTCAGGTGAAAGAAGGCGACACCGTCGAAAAAGGCACGCAGATCGGCCTCATGGGACGTACGGGACGAGCAACCGGCGTGCATCTGCACTTTGAGCTCAGGCAGCATCGTCAGCCCATCAATCCCCTGGCGTACTTGCCGCCGTTTACGGGCGCGGGCGAGTTAGCCGAACAGTCGCGAGCCGCGCATGCGCGCCGAGTGACGAGCCGAGAGCGCCAAGAAGCGCGGCCGTAAAGAGCGTTAGACCGTAGAAGAAAACGGGCGAGGGAAGCGTAAGGAGTTTTGCCATACGCGAAGAAATCCGGAAGCCCGTTTCGAAATCCTGAACGAGGGCCGGCGCAAGCCACGCGACGGCCGCAATTAAAGTGGCAAGCCCCACTGCCCGCGGACGCTCAAAACGAATGAAGCCGTAAATCCCTGCCGGTACCGCCAGCGCCCACCAAGGGAAATAGATTCCAATAAAGACCATCACGACGACCAGGATTCCGGCGTCGATCATCTTTTCGCGCAGCAACTCACGAGAGTAAATAAGCATCGTTTATCTCCCCGCACTCGATCCGGCGGAAGCCTGCGACTCTTTCGGCAGGAGTTGTATCGCGTGCGAATGGCGCGCACCTTTTTCGTCAACTGACATGAGGAATTGGAGTTCTTTCATCTCACCCGTGCGCCACGCTTGAAGGAAGGTGTCGTAAGAAGGGCTTGAAGGATCGCCCGATTGCCCGCCTGGATAGACTCCCCACGCTCTCGGTTTTTTGCCTAGGGCTACAACCATCTTCCAAACGGGCCCGTGGTTTCCGTGATTGGCAAAGATTGAATACTCGTAGCCGCCGGCCGCAAAGTCGGTCTCGCCTAGGCCCGGGATTTTTGCGATGTGCTCAAATGTTGTCGGACGATACTTTGTCCAACCCCAGTCTTCGACATCATCATCTCCAGTTTCGCGCTCAAGCTTTCTCAACGCCTTCACGAAACTCACGCGCGCAAGATCCCTCAGAGTTTCTTTTTGCGGAGTCTTCGGTCGATCAAACC
Organism: Bdellovibrionales bacterium; assembly: GCA_005808505.1. Taxonomy (GTDB): domain Bacteria; phylum Bdellovibrionota; class Bdellovibrionia; order Bdellovibrionales; family JAMPXM01; genus SYLX01. The sequence continues at coordinate 2,527 of SYLX01000115.1, forward strand.
ATCTTGCCTCAGGCTCGTGCGTGATCATCTCGAGCGTGCGATTAGCTGGCGGCAGCATGTAGTCTTTGCTGATCGGCAGATGCGCTGACCAGATTTCTTCAACGAGAGTTCCGTACCAAACGTAAAAGATCGTGGCCGCAGGCGAGTTCTCATCAAACTCGTAGTTCCACTTCGCGAGGGCTTCAACCACTTGGCGCGCTTGATCGGTCGAAGGAGTTCCGTCGCCGCTCAGCGCTTTAAGAAGCGTAGGTAAAACCGTTTTCGCGGGAAGCGAAACTTTATCCGCCTGCATGCGAACGATCTCTTCGGGCGAAAACTTAGGTTTTGATTTCAGCACTTCGTTGATGCGCATCCCACGAAACGGCGTTTCAAAAGGCCAGCCAAGGTAGTGTGGGTAATTTTCGTCCGTGGGCGCTTGGTTTGCTGAGCTCAAAAAACCGCGCTCGGGATTTCGGTAGAAAGGAACTTCTTCACGAGGAAGCCAACCCTTCCATTCGTAAGCCGAAGAAGATCCATCGCCGATCATGCGCCCTTGCCCGGGCCAGCGCACGGGGTACTTCCCCATATGCCAAAGTCCCACATCGCCCGTGTTGTCAGCGCAGAGAAAGTTTTGATCTGGAGCTTCAAAAGTCTCGATCGCCTCACGGCAGGCTTTCGTCGTACGCGCTCGGTTGAGCATGAGAAAGTTTTTAAGCTCGTTACTCGGGTCAAGCGCGCCCCAACGCATCGCTAAGCCCCGAGGAATGAGGGCGTTCAAAGGAACTTCGCTCTCATCGTATACGATCGGCCCAAGATGAGTATTTCGGGTGATCAGCACTTCGGGCTTCAACTCCCCTTTGATATGAATGAAGTGCTCCTGCGAGAGCACCGGACGCCAATCACCATCAAAGAGATACTCGCTCTTTCGCTCGTCACGGAATCGGAGTTCGTACCAATCGAGCACGTCCGTTCCGCCGTTCGTGACTCCCCAAGCAAGGCTCTGGTTGAATCCCAAGATAACACCAGGGGCTCCCGGAAGGGTGACTCCGTAGACGTTTTGCGTAGGGCTTACGAGCTGAAGCTCGTACCAGAGAGCCGGAAGACTCAAACCCAGATGGATGTCGTTACTTAAAATCGGAAGTCCGGTTGTCGACTTCTTCCCAGTGACGGCCCAGTTGTTACTGCCGTTTGAAGGATGCGGTGAAGGAATCGGATCAAGCTTGCGGAGATCCGGACGAAATTCCTTTTCGGGCTTTGTCTCCGGCGCACGCGTTGTAAACGACCATTTCGTCCCTTTCGGAACGATGGGCTCTGGAACCTTGAGGTTGAGCGGAAAGAGTTCCTCAAAATCGCCTTGAGAGAGTTTCAGCCGCGATCTTGTGAGAGGAAGATCCAAACTGTGGCCCGAGAGGTTATAGGCCATGAACTTCAACAGCAGCGCTGCTTTTTGCGTTGTCCAAGCCTCAGGACGCTGACCTAGAACTTTGTACTCAAAGGGCAGGGTCGCTGGACGAAGGGTGGCGATAAACGCGTTAACCCCTTGTACATAGGACTTAAGGGCCGAACTCGTCACCGGGTCTTCCATCATGAGCCGCGAGCTTTCTTTGGCCGCTTCGGGGAGCCCAACGCGTAAGAAGAACCGGTCGATCGGAAGCGCGTTTTTTCCGAGGATTTCGGAAAGCCGCCCAGAGGCAGCACGTGTGATGAACTCCATCTGCCAAAGCCGTTCGCTGGCGACGACCCAGCCCTGCGCTAAATAAAGATCATCATCGTTGGCCGCAAAGATGTGCGTGACCCGGTCCTGATCAATTTGGATCGTGACCGGTGCCTTCAGGCCCGGAATGTCGAGATCTTGCTTTCGGGCCGACTTGTGAATTGCCGACGGCGGTCGGATCCAAATGCCTTGATAGGGGGAAAGAAGCGGTCCAAGAGGCGGGAGCGGCCCTAACGGCCGATCGAAGAGAGCGATCACGCCGGCGAGAAGCGCGATGAGCAACGCGCTCCGGATCCAAAGATTTGCGACGATGGAGCCGAAGTTAGCCTTCGAAGGCACGGTTCACCTAAGGAAATGAGACTTGTTTATGGCAATGGGAAACGGCTTGAAGACTTAGCACTAAAGCTAGGCAGCACCAAAGGATTTCCAGTTAGCTAGAACAAAGAGGCCCAAAAAACAAAAAAGCGAGGTTCCCGTGAGGGAAACCTCGCCTCTTTTTAGCCCGATCTAAACAGCCTGGATTAGAGGCTCAAAGTCATGATCGCGCGGTAGGTAACTTCGTCAGACTTGTAGAGTTCAAAGCTGTTATCAGCTGCGAAAACCGCGCTGTTAGCAACAGAACCGATGAGGCTAACTTTTTCGAAGGGCGATACAACGATGTAAGTTTCGTTGTAGAACGCGTCTTCGCGCTGAACGGGCGTGCCGGCGAAGCTACGCTTCGTCGTGTTCTGCGTGCCGATGTCGTGGTAAATCGAGAACTTAGGAGTGATCTCGTAACCGAATTCGAGGTACTGCGACCAGAGGTAGTGGTCGTTAGCATTGAGCTTCTTCGTAACCGCTTTTGTCGTCGGGTCTACAACGTCAGATTCGAAAGCGTCGATCGTGTTGAAGTTGTAGAAGAAATCGCCCCACCAAGAAGCGTTGAATTTACCGAACGAACGACCAAGCGTCACGAGCGTGTAAGCAGCGCCGCTTTGCTTTGTGATGAAACGCGAGCGTTCACCCGTCGGAGCGTAGAAGCGACCTTCGAACGTCAGGTTTAAGTCCGCAGGCAAAGTCGCAACTTTGGAGTTTGTGTAAGCAAGGTAAGTGTCGCCGATATGGGCTGCACCTTGGCGCTCAGCGTTTGCATAATCGTAAGTCACAACGCCGCGGGCTTGGACTTGTTGAGTGTCGTCAAGTTTGTACTTGAGGTAGAAACGATTGATGCCCGTTACAACGGGAACACCTTTTTGGATGCTGCTGTCGCCAGCGTCAGCACGTGTATAGAACGTGAATCCGAACGGGCTTTTCTTCGGAACTGTTGTTTCAACCGAAGCGATCGAAGTTGCGGGAGTATTGGGAGCTGCAGGGCCGCCCAACGTGGGAGGAACTGTAGCTTGAGTGTCGGGGACGATCGTTGCCGCGCTCTCCGAACCTGCTGCTGGAGCCGGTCGCGTTGCTTGCGCCAATTTGATCGAGCCTGCTTTTTTCGAAGACTGCGCTTTTGTAGTCTGCGCGAATGCGGAGGAAGCAAGGATGCATGTCGCTGCCGCCGTAAGAATCAGTTGACCCCTCATTAGTAACCCCCCATGTGAGCGTATAAACGCCGTGGCTTTAAATTCGTACTCGTTTAACTCAAGTCGGCCCGGTTTTCACCTGGCCGGTATTCTTTTGGCCCCGTCAGGCCTTTTGGTCTTAACGACTTTTCCAAGTCAGCAAGGCCTGTGCCATTTTTCGGTCAAGTTCGAGAGCGCTCGTTCATTTATACGGGTTTTGCCGGGCGGTAAAGTCGAAACTCTTTTGGTCGCCTATCAGAAATTTCAATCCCGGCTGGTAACTCTACACGGTGCAAAACGCGGGGGGCCTAGCGCGTAACCCATTGTTTCCCTTGCTCCAAGCGGTTTTCGGGGCGACTCTTCCCGCCTCTCTTTTCAAAAGTGCCGAGATCTTCAGGCCGACAGGAGGACACGAAGTGGTGCCACCGAAAAAGGCGTTCGACGCGATTAAGGAATCCGATGAGCGCAAAGAACACTGGGCGACGCTGAAAGAACTCTCCTCCTATCTCTGGCCCAAAACGCGCCCGGATTTACGCGTGCGGGTTGTTTTGGCCCTGGTTTTCCTCCTCGCCGCCAAGGGAATCAACGTCTACGTACCCTATATTTTGAAGAGAGCCGTGGATGAACTCGCGCCAGCAGATGGTAAAGAGATCGCCCTCGCTGCCGTACTGGGGCTAATTTTAGCCTACGCGGTCGCACGTCTCCTTTCGCAAGCTTTCGGCGAACTCCGCGATCTCGTCTTTGCGCGCGTCAGCCAGCACACCCAGCGGGTGATCGGGCTTCAAACGTTTGAACATCTGCATTCGCTCTCGTTGTCGTTTCACTTGGATCGCCAAACGGGCGGGCTCTCCCGCGTTATCGAGCGAGGGACACGAGGAATCCAAACCGTCCTTTCTTTCATGCTCTTCAATATCCTTCCGACGCTTCTCGAAGTTGGCCTGGTTGCCATCATTCTCTGGGCGGCTTTCGGTTGGCCCTTCGCTCTCGTTACCTTCATCACGATCGCGGGCTACATCGGCTTCACTCTGGCGATCACAGATTGGCGCGTGCAATTTCGTCGGACGATGAATCAAAAAGATTCCGAAGCGAACACGAAAGCTGTCGATAGCCTCCTGAATTTTGAAACGGTGAAGTACTTCGGCAACGAAGAACACGAGTACAAGCGGTTTGATTCTGCCCTGGCTGGTTACGAGAAAGCAGCGGTGAAAAGTCAAACGACGCTCTCGCTTCTCAATATTGGTCAAGGTGCGATCATTGCCGTGGGTCTAATTGCCGTGATGGGATTGGCCGCGCAAGGTGTGGCAAACGGTAAAATGAGCGTTGGCGACTTCGTCCTCGTCAACACTTACCTCATTCAGCTCTACCTACCCCTCAACTTCTTGGGCTTTGTTTATCGTGAAACGAAGCAGAGTCTCGTCGATATGGATAAGATGTTTGAACTTCTCCATGTTCATCGCGACGTTCAAGACATCGAAGGTGCTCCGGATCTCAAGGTATCAGCGGCCACGATTGAATTTGAAAACGTGAGCTTTGGCTACACGACAGACAGACAAATTTTAAACAAAATAAGTTTTAAAGTCGCGCCGGGCTCAACCGTGGCGATCGTCGGCCCGAGCGGCGCTGGAAAGTCGACGATCTCTCGTCTTCTCTTTCGATTTTACGACGTGAATGGCGGGGCCATCCGTATCGACGGTCAAGATATTCGCGAGGTGAAGCAGAAGTCCCTTCGCCGGGCGATCGGAATTGTTCCGCAAGACACCGTGCTCTTCAACGACACGATCGGATACAACATCGGCTACGGAAATCCCGAAGCTGGTGCGGAGCAAATCAAAACGGCGGCTCAACACGCCAAAATCGACCGGTTTGTAGAGAGCCTTTCGGGTAAATACGAATCGCTTGTTGGTGAGCGCGGGTTAAAACTTTCGGGCGGCGAAAAACAGCGCGTGGCCATTGCACGAACGATTTTGAAGAACCCGCCGATTCTCTTGTTTGACGAAGCGACCTCCGCTCTTGATTCGCACACCGAGCGGGAAATTCAAGCATCTCTCCACGATGTTTCTAAAGACCGCACGACACTCGTCATCGCGCACCGACTCTCAACGGTCGTCGATGCCGACGAGATCCTGGTCCTTAAGGACGGTCAAATTCTTGAGCGCGGTCGCCATCAGCAGTTATTAGCGCTCAAAGGCGAGTACGCCTCCATGTGGTCGCGTCAAGCGGAAGCGCGAGAAGCCGCGGAAAAGCTTGCGCAGGTTGCAGTCGACGCCTGAGGGGAAGCGACCTCGTAGCTTTACTAAATATTATTTGTTTGAGTGTTGGAGTTGACCGAGATTTTAAGTCGGGAACGTTCGGGACAAGATTGTCGCGTCCGCTAAAAATCGCAAAGAAGCGTTATGTTACAGTCGGGAAAATTCGAAGTAATTCTAGAAGGTTTGAGTGATCAGGGATTTTCGGTCGTTTCTGACTTCCTTGATTCCAGTTCAGTTGCGCGGCTCAACGCAGAATTCGATGAGCTTTACCGGAAAGGTGCTTTTGCACGCGCCAAGATTGGCAAAGGCTCGTTAGCTTCGGCCAATGACGAAATTCGCCGAGATGAGATCTTATGGTTCGATGATCGGAGTCTTGGACCGGCTCAGAAGGAGTTCTGGGGTGAACTTATACGTCTTAAAGAGGCGCTGAACGAGAGATTGTTCCTAGGGCTTTGGGATCTCGAAGGTCATTTTGCTCTTTATCCGCCAGGCGGTTTCTACCAGCGGCACCTTGATCGGTTCAGTAACGATGATGCCCGCACGGTTTCGATCGTATTCTACTTAAATGACCACTGGCGCCCCGGGGATGGCGGTGAACTCACGATTTATCAGGACGGTGAATCTGCTCGAATTGTGGAACCGCGAGCAGCAACGCTTGTTTGTTTTTTGAGTGATCGAATTGAACACGAAGTTCAGCCCGCCCATCGCGAAAGGCGAAGTTTTGCGGGCTGGTTCCGAAGGCGAAAGGCTTAGTTTGCGCCGATGAGGACGGAAGGACTTCCATCACATTTTTTGAGAGCCCGCGTCTCTGCGCCGCTGGCCTCGGTTCCCTGCTTAAGGGAGATCATTGCGTTCACTTCGCCGTCTTTCTCAAAATTCTTTTTGTTGAGCAGAACTTCTTGGCGAAACTCGATGATCATCTTCGGCGCGACGATGGCTTTGTAGTTGTCACTCACCTCGATGCCAGCTGCCCAGACCGGATAGCCCAGGTTCAGCGTGACAAAGAGTTCGTCGCCGTGCTTTGAGAGCGAGTTTATGCACTGAATTTCCGGAGTGTAGAGGATATTTCTTTTATCACCGGAAGTAGTGTCTTGAGCCGTGAGTTTATAGCCTAACTCCGCTGGCGCCTTTAGGATCCAGCCATTGAACAACTCTTCGTACGCCGACATCGGAATCTCGAGGCTCTTCTTCTCCAGCCATTTCTCAGAAGAGATCGCGCCTTGAGCGCATTTCTCGCTTGCGCGAGCACCGCCGAGGGCCGTCGGAAGATCCGTGCAAGCTACGTTCGTGAAAATGCCCACCGGCTTTTTATTCTTCGTTGCTTCGCCATTTACGACAGATTTATCGATCCCGCCGTGCACGAGAGCGCGGACGCGGCCTTGAGAATCAACGGCAGGTGAACCAGAGTTTCCGCCGATGACCTCGCAGCCGACGAACGTCCCGACCATCGCGTTCGGATGGGTGAATCCAGGCGTGAGAACTGTTTCGTAAACCGCATCACAAGTTTTTGGATAGAGAAGACCTTTGATCGAAGTCTTGCTCTGCGGATCAACTGTGTAAGCTGTCAGCTTTAGACCTTCAGGAAATCCATCGCGAGCAAGGCTTAAAGGTTTGCGGGAAACTGCGCGCGCCAATTTTAATATCGCGTAGTCGGGTTTGGAGAGAAAGTCCGCATCTGATTTATTATGTGTGATCGTGGATGCCGAAATGACCTCGGCGCAAGCGACCTTTTCGGCTTTCTTGTCTTGGGTTTCGGGAAAAAGCATCTGCAAATTCTTGCGGCAATCAGCACCCGGCTTTTTGATTTCTTCGGGAACACAATGCGAGTTCGTCATGAGAATCTGATCGGTCACGAGAAACGCCGTACACTGACCATCACCGAGGGTCGTGTGGATCGCAAGCATTCCCACGCCTTCGGGACAAGAAGCAGGGTCCTTCGATTGACATGTCACTGATGCGTTTTCGAACGCGACGCCCTCAACCCAGTACGGACCGGCCGGATCGGTCGACTTAGCTGGCGAGCCGCCACACGCGGAAAGTGAAAGCAGGGCAAGCGCAGCGCTAATTGAAAAAACGACTCGAGCATGGCTCACTTTCGGCACCTCGCGCGCAACAAAATTTAAGATTTGAAACTGTCTACGGAGTTGAACCTTAAGCACTCTCGATGCCGATTGGTCCACGGACGTATTCGCTCTCAGCGAAGCGTGTAGGTAATTCGTTTAGGTGGCCCGGAAGAAACTTCAGCGCGCGTAAAATGGTCCAAATCCGACGGCAGAATTGAATGACAATTCGCGCTCAAGGATTCGTGAAAAAAATTTTTAAGGGAAAATTGGTGGTCCGAACAGGACGCGGGGTTTGTTTGTCATAATGCCACCTTGTACGGTTGTGCACGGAAAAGTGCACGGAGCGCTGTCGGGTGTCTTTCACTCAAGAGTCACCTCCGATTCCTCCGGAAGTCGCACGACGGTGGAGGCGGCTTTTGTGTCCTGAGTTCCGAGTCGGCCGTACACGGCGTCGTACATCCGAAGGCTCATGCCTAAGTATGAAGCGGCGACGGCTGGAGGCACATTGCTCGTCTTCAATCGGTTCGCACAGGTGTGTCGGAAGTCGTGAAAGTGTCCCTGGATCGAGAGCGAGCGCTTCAGCTTCTGCCATTCTTTATCGAAGACACGCTGATCTTTATGTGCGCCCGGATTGTGGACCTGCGGAAAAAGAAAACGCGACGTGGATCCCACGATCTCCAGCTGACTTTTCAGATCCTCGAGTACAGCCTCGTTCACTGCGATCGTGCGATCGAGGTTCGTCTTCGTCTGCCGGATCGCGACGGTGCCCTCCTTTAGATCGAAGTCTGAGACCTGCAGTTTTGCGATCTCACCGGCGCGCATGCCCATAAAGAAACCGAACCGGAGAAAGAGGCGGAGCTCGAGATTGTCTATGCACGCTGTGAGAAAACGCTGCATCTCGTGATTCGTGTAAATCCGCATCGCCTTCTTCGATCCTTTGACCGACGGCAGCTGTGGGACTTTCACGAGCAGATCTTTTGCGTATGCGTAGCGGAGCGCCTTCATCAGATATTTCTTCTCATTGAAAAGAGAAGAGTTCGGTCGATTCGCGCGCTGCGCACGGACGTACCGAGGCCAGTGATCGGCGATCTCCTCAAGGAAGCGCTGTCCGAAAGCTGGCAGCAGCTGATTCTCCCCGACGCTGATCATGCGTTTGAGAGTCGTGCCTTTGGCAAAAGCTGCCGTGTCTTCCACGAGCCGCTCCCAGACCTCTCGAAATAGTGTCTGACCTGGCTCGAACTTCTTGTCGTCGTTCGACCACTCAGCGTACATGCGCTTCGCCTCTTTCAGCGCGAGCGTCTGGTTATCTTTCCCAGTCGATTCATACAGAGGTTTTCTCGGAGCCGCATCGGCACGCACGTACCAGAATCGACTATTTTTCTTCTTCACGAGCCGGAAGGCTCCATAGTGAATTGTATCTGAGCTGGACATGACTCTCCTCTCTGTCATAGCACACGGAGGCTCTGCGCAACGCCGAGCACCTGCTTCTTCTCTACATGGAGGAGACCATCAGTCAGTTTGTATTTTCTGATTTTGTGTTTGCGACACCACTTCGACCAAGTGGTGCGAGATTCAAAACCGAGCATTCGCATCGCGAGCTGCTGAGGAATGTAAACCTCTTCGATCATTGATGTGGTCAGTGCTGCCGTCATCGCCGCCTCCATTGCGGGTCACACCATGCTGATGTTCTACGTGGAACTAAATAACTTTTAGTTACCAGGAAGCCTCGTACGCGACTGAGCGAATCTCGCCGTCCTTTTTCTCTCCGACCCATTTGAGTGCGCGATCGAAGATCGCGAGAGTCTCCTCGTCCTCAGTTCCGTCGCTGTGGCCGAAGAAGAAGCCAGTCGTGTGTGGGAGTGATTTGTCTCTCACTGCCTGCATGATCGTCTGTATGTCCGCTTCGCTAAGATCGATCTCTCGGCAGTCATCCACGCCGTTGCAAAAAGTCTTTACGATGAAGCCGTGCAGATTCGGATGTTTTCTCCAGTATCCGAGCCGCAACGTTTTCTCGCGCACAACGAAGCCATCCTCCACGAGATTTTTCTCGGGATTTTGGAAGTCTCTGTAAAAGTACTTTTTGCCGACGAGATACATATCGAGTCCCATTTGACCCCCTTCACCTCAGGGATCCCCGCGCATCTTCTTGTTTTCCATCACAAAAATTTCCTAGGTTTACGGATAAGTTTTATGATTGCGCTGCGCGAGGATCACTCAGGCCTCATCTCTCGATCGGGATGAGCCCGGCGATCAGGTTTGCCGCGATGAAAAACGCCACGGCGAGAAAAACGAAAAACGCTTTCCTAAATAGATCCTTCCATTTTTGCATCCGCTGCTCCTTGCGATACTGCGTCCACTCCGTGCTCGCGAGCCCAGTCCTCATAACTGAGCGCGATTTCGTTTCTGATTTTCGACCTCTCCACGTAGTGGAGGTATCTGTCCCACGGCGGTAATGACCCCAGCGCACTGTGCTCCCTTTCTGATGACGCTTGAATTTCATTGCTCCTCGACATCAGCACCTCCTTGGCGTCTGCGTGATCTAAGTCGTTCGCAGGCTCTGCAATACCTTCGTGGTGAATTTCTTCTTCGATCGATCGCGATGCGGACGTTTTCGCCGATCATGAGATGTCCTCTGACGCATGCTTCGCGCTGGGCGGGATCTCGACGACGTCCCTTGGATGCGCAGTCGTCCATGTTATCTTGCTGTGTTCCGACGAATAGGTGATCCGGATTCACGCAGGAAGGATTGTCGCACGTGTGGCAGACATAGAGACCGGCTGGAATCTCACCTCTGAAAAGCGACCATGCTACGCGCGAGGCGATGGTGGACGTTCCGTTGATCTTGAACTTCGGGTAGCCACGAGAATTATGATTTGAACGGAAACCCCAGCATCCACTTTCATGTCGGATGATCTTCGATTCGAACCTTTCGCGCACGTCGGACTTCGGTTTCACTCACCCTCCGCTCGAGCAATGAGAAGCGAATCTCTGCTTGATTCATAAATATAATCAGGATCGCGAAACTTCGAGGGCCGCTCACACATGAGCTTCGCAAATGCAATGCTGATGTCTTTCTGCAAGTCATGTCCGGCTTCAGCGACAGCCACAAGGCCGGCTTCTATCGCATCACCGGAATCAGAGCGATCGACTCCATTTACATAGAAGGACTTGAGATCGCCGTGCTCCTCGAAAGTAAAATCAAGAACGATGATCGGTGATATTTTATAAGTCAGCTCTACGATCATTTCTTTCCTCCCTTGCTTGGCTGTTTCATTAGTTGACGAAGAGCTCCGATGAATCGTTCCGCCTCTTCTGGGAAAGGTGTCTTCGTTTTGCCTGTCGCGAATCCTTGCTTCCAGTTAGAGAGCTGCTTTTCGGCTGCGATCATGCCGTCAGTGCCGAGGTCTCCGAGGGCGATACCGTGCGCCCCTTCGGGATACTTGAATGGATAGATCCAGGTGCGAGGATCTTCGGGATCGACTGGCGGCGCAGGAGGATTTGCGGGTGCATCGACGATACGCTCACCCTCGTCTAACTCATCGGCTGCGAACTGAGTGCCATATCCACACAGAGCGAGCGCTCGCCCGAGCGCGCCTGTCTCTGCTTTTTCCAAGAAATCGGCAAAGTGACCTTTGTCCTCGCGCTTGTGAGCATTCGCGATTGCGACACCGTTAGCATCGAGCACTTCGGCGAACGCGATTGCATGCGTTTCGCCGAGCTGTACAAACGTCGTTTTGAATCGCCAGTCAGGGTGCTCTTCTCTGCACCACACGACGCGATACTTAACTTCCATGTACTCTTTCCCTCGCTGATTTAGCAGAGGCAGACGAGTACCTTTCGGTGTGTCCCAGTGAGGGCGAGGTTGACTCATGCAGTAACCTGCTTAGTCGACGGTCTCATCTCCAGCTTTTTCGTGCGGATGAGTCTTGCTCCGGCTGAAGCGACGCCATTTTTTAGAAGAGCTTTGACCAGCGTGAGGGAGACTTCTCTCTTCGTTTTGAACGCGGCCTCTGGAAGTTGATTTTCATCAGTGATCTCGACCGACGGAGGATTCAATTTGATGCGTGCTTCGTACTGCACTCCATGGAGAGTTTCGATTTGATTGTTTTCCATCGCCGCGAGCATGTTCGACTCGAGTCGGTCGGCGGCTGAGTACATCCGCTTCTTCAGCAGTGCGAGCGACTTTTCCTGAGCTGCGAGGTAATCACCCATCGAACGAAAGCGATCGATTTGGAATTTGTAGCCGTCCACCTTCGCTGGAATGTTCAGCTCCGTGACCTCGAGGATCGCCTGCACCTCGGGCGCGTCGAGATCTCCCTCGTGCTCGAGCAGAATCTGCTCTTTCAACGCAGCTTGGGACATTAGAGCGTAGAGACTTTTCTGATCACCCATTGGGCCTCCTCTGAAACCTTTGCGCGCACCACGGCCTTCGTTTGACGCTCGCGTCAAAACGCTGTAAAAGTTACCTACGGTTGGAAATTGGCAATCTTAGGAGCCCGTTCGCTCCTCAGCCTGATCACCCATGAGGTCGTCTTTAGTGGTCTCGAGCGCCTGTGCCATTAACATCAGAATCGGCCTGCTGGGCTTCTTCCCGCGAAGAATGTTTCCCAGCGACTTCTCTTCGATGCCGCACTTCTGTGCGAGCCAGCGCCGCGTCCGACCTCTCTCTTCTAATAACTGTCGTGCCCGAGTTGGATTCCACATATGGGGTGTACAATGCACCTTCGATATACTTTTGTCCATCTTTTCTGTACTAAAGTACACTCTGGGGGCGGCGCGTGGATAAGCCCTCGAAAAACCTCGCTCTGCAGATTGAAA
>SYLX01000010.1 GCA_005808505.1 Bdellovibrionales bacterium
GCGAGCGTCGAGGATATCGACCAGTCGATGAAGCTCGGAACGAATCAACCGATGGGCCCGCTGACGCTTGCTGATTTCATCGGCCTCGATACTTGCCTTGCGATCATGAACGTTCTCCACGACGGCCTCGGTGATTCGAAATACCGCGCATGCCCGCTCCTCGTGAAATACGTTGAAGCCGGATGGCTCGGCCGCAAAACAAGTCGCGGCGTCTACACCTACTAAGCGGGAGAAAGTCATGTCGAACACTGAAGTCATCGTCACCCGTGAAGAAGGCTCAACTCTCATTGTCACGATCACGCGCCCGGAAGCAATGAACGCGCTGAACGCTTCAGTTCTGAAAGCACTCAATGCCGTGCTTGACAGGGTGGAAGGCGAACAAGGCAAACACTTGCGTGCTCTCGTGATCACCGGCTCCGGCGAGAAAGCTTTCGTTGCCGGCGCGGATATCAAAGAATTTGAAGCCATGACGCCGCAATCGGCGCGCGAGTTGGCTCATCATGGGCAGAAAACTTTTGCTCGTCTTGAAACACTCAAAGTTCCCGTGATCGCGGCGGTCAACGGCTTTGCGCTCGGCGGGGGCCTCGAACTCGCGCTCGCATGTGACTTCATCTACGCTTCGGAGAACGCGAAGTTCGGTTTGCCTGAGTGCACGCTGGGCCTGATGCCTGGTTTTGGCGGCACCGTGCGACTCCCACGCCGCGTGGGTGCGGCGAAAGCGCGTGAACTCACGTACACGGGCGGCATGATCGCAGCAAGCGAAGCGCTGAGCTTAGGTCTGGTTGCAAAGGTACTGGCGCCAGCAGAGCTGCTTCCAGCAGCTCTCGAAACCGCGAAGACCATCGGTTCGCGCGCGCCGATCGCGGTCGCGATGATCAAGAAATCGATCCACGAAGGTGCTAGTCTTACCGAGAACGCGGCAAGTGATCTCGAAGCAAAACTATTCGGCGAACTCTTCGCCACCCAAGATAAAACCGAAGGCGTTCGCGCCTTCATTGAAAAGCGCAAGGCGCAATTCACAGGCAAATGAAGCAAAACGAAAATGTTCTCTCCATCTCTTCGCCCGAGCCTTACAAGCTTAAAAACGCGGTTCGCGTCGTCACGGCCGCAAGTCTCTTTGACGGTCACGATGCGAGCATCAACCTCATGCGCAGACTTCTTCAAGATTCGGGGGCCGAAGTCATTCACCTCGGTCACAACCGTTCGGTCCTCGATGTCGTAACGGCAGTTCTGCAAGAAGGCGCGCAAGCTGTTTGCGTGAGCTCGTATCAGGGCGGCCACATGGAGTACTTCAAATATATGAAGGATCTCCTTCGCGAAGCCGGCGCCGACTACGTGAAGATCTGGGGTGGCGGTGGCGGCGTCATCGTGCACGAAGAGAAGAAAGAACTCGAAGCGTACGGCATTGCTCAAATATTTCATCCCGATGACGGACGTAGGCTTGGCCTTGAGGGTATGATCCGCATGATCGTCGAGCAAAGTGACTTCGACGTTGTCGAAGCCTCGGCAAAAGCGAAAGCTTCGGCGGCTCAACTCAAGTTGCGACCGGATCTTCCGCATCGTCTTTTGGGCGTTGCGCTCTCAAATCTCGAACTCGGTCACGCTATTCCGAAAGATGTTGAAGAAGGCTTAAAGCCGTTCGCGCGCAAACAAACCGTTCCGCCTAAAGTGATCGGCGTTACGGGCACTGGTGGCGCAGGAAAATCCTCGCTAGTTGACGAACTCGTCCAGCGCCTCCTCAACGCGTATCCCGGAATCCGCGTGGGCGTTGTTTGCGTGGACCCCTCGAAGAGAAAAACGGGCGGAGCGCTCTTAGGCGACCGCATTCGGATGAACTCGCTCTCGCGCCCTGGTGCTTTCATGCGCTCGGTGGCGTCTCGCGGATCAGGCTCCGAGATTGCGGCAAGCCTTCCGAAGATGCTCGAGTTCATGAAGAGTCTCGATTTCGATTTGCTGATCGCGGAGACTTCCGGCATCGGCCAGGCGCAGAACGCGATTACCGAAATTTCGGACGTAGCTCTCTACGTGATGACTTCGGAGTTCGGAGCGCAGAGCCAGCTTGAAAAGATCGACATGATCGACTTTGCTGATCTTATCGCCATCAACAAAGCTGATCGCCGTGGGTCGCTTGACGCCCTTCGTGACGTGCGTAAGCAATATCGTCGCTCGCGTAAGCAGTTCTCCATCGGCGACGATGAGCTGCTGCCCGTATTCCTCACGCAAGCGGCGCAGTTTAACGACGAAGGTTCCAACAAGCTTTTCTTTAGACTCACGGAAGTTCTGGCCGATAAACAGCCCGAGCGCGCAAGCTTCTGGAAGCTTCAAGATTCGTACAGAAACGCAATTAAGGGAGTCACGCGTAAGACGATTGTGCCTCCTGAACGTCAGAACTATCTCGCCGAAATCACGGCCACCGTTCGCGGCTATAAAAAGAAAACCGGCGAGCTTGCGGAAACCGCGAGTCTTCTAGGTTCGATCGAACGTTTGCAGGCGGATTCCACAACTCGTGAGCTAGTCGGAAAAGCCGAGACCCAGATCGCAAAGCTTCGCGCGGCTCTTGGCGAAGACAACTACGCTAAGCTTGCAGGTTGGCAGAAGCTGATTGAAGCCTATGCGGGTGATGAATATGTTTACCACGTACGAGGCCAGGCGATTCGTCAGCCGCTCACACGCACGTCGCTTTCAGGAACGAAGATCCGCCGCGTGGTGACGCCAAAGCTCACGGATTGGGGCGATCGTCTCAAATTCTTGCGTCTTGAGAATGTGCCCGGTGAATTTCCGTACACCGCTGGCGTGTTTCCACTCAAACGAGAAGGTGAAGATCCTACGCGCATGTTTGCGGGTGAAGGCACTCCGGAGCGCACGAATCGGCGCTTTCACTATCTTTCGAAAGGTCAGCCGGCTAAGCGTCTTTCGACGGCGTTTGATTCGGTCACGCTCTATGGCCAGGATCCTGATCAGCGTCCCGATATCTTCGGAAAAGTCGGGGAGTCCGGCGTTTCGATCTGCACGCTCGAAGACATGAAAAAGCTCTACGACGGCTTTGATCTCTGTGCGCCCAACACTTCGGTGTCGATGACGATCAATGGTCCCGCACCGATTATTCTCGCCTTCTTCATGAACACGGCCGTTGATCAGCAAGCAGAGAAAAAAGAAAGAGAGCTCGGTCGCAAACTCACCGATGCCGAACTCATGCAGCTTCGCGCCGAAACGCTCGCGCAAGTCCGTGGAACCGTTCAGGCCGACATCCTGAAAGAGGATCAAGGTCAGAACACTTGCATCTTCTCGATCGACTTTGCGCTCAAGATGATGGGCGATATCCAAGAGTATTTTGTGAAGCACAACGTGCGGAACTTCTACTCAGTCTCCATCTCCGGCTACCACATTGCGGAGGCTGGCGC
>SYLX01000116.1 GCA_005808505.1 Bdellovibrionales bacterium
ACTGCGTCGAGGACTGGATCCGTGACTCCCGAGAGCGGGAGAGTTCATTGATCGGGTTGACTGGATTCGAATGGCCAATGATCGATTTAGATGATGACAAGGAGGTCTTATGAAGTCGTTTTTGCGGCTTGCTGTTAGTTTTTTTCTGCTTTGCCTGGTAATTTTCGTTTTCGGGTTTTTCTTTGGTCCCGCATCAATCCGCAATGCCTTCCGCGATCCTTCGACCCCCGTTGGTCAGCTGAAAACTACAGACACCTTGGTCTCCCCCGGAACACAAGACCCCAATGCTACAGAGTCAACGGCTGGGGCTCCAGACGCCGAAAGCGGTACAGTTAGCGGCACGACAGGAACGGGGCCAGCTACGTCCCAGCCAGCGCCTGGCGCCTCGCCTGAGCCGGTTCCTGAGCGTTAATTCCACTGCCTAAGCTCGCGGCTCTGCGAGCAACGAAGAAAAGGCGGGAAGGCAGGGTCTATCGACCCTGCCCCTTGCTGTGGGACAAACTTTAGAGATGGGTTTGATGGTAGGTATCACGCTGATTGAGACTGGTAGGTTGAGGACCCTTAACCGACTCAAAGCTCACAGACCCGAAATTGACTAACGAGTGTCCGTGTACAAAAAGCTTCCCGCAGTCCGAAGCGAGATTCCTTTTCGCATTTTTTAGAAATTATATAGAAGAGTACATTTGTCACAGAGCGCTGTGCTTTGAGCAGAGCGCAAAAAAAAAAGCCCGGCTTGAGCCGGGCTATTTTATTAGGCTGTCGTCCTAAAATCAGCGAAGTGGATGGGGAGCGAGTTCAACGCGTGGAGCTTTCGAAGACTCATCGACCACAAAGCGGTAACCGCTGCCGTGAACGGATTCGATGTAGCTGGCTTTCGAGCCGAGCTTTTTGCGGAGCTTCGAGATATGCGTGTCTACGCTGCGCGAGTAGACGTGAATGCTTTCGCCCCAAACAGAGTTGAGGATCTCATCGCGAGAGTAGACCTTGTTAACCTCTTTGCAGAGGAACAAGAGAAGCTTGAACTCAATCGGCGTGAGGTCAACGTCAGTCGCTTGACCGTTTTCGAAGATCTGCACTTTCTGGGTGCTTTTATTGATCTCGATATCACCGAGCTTGAGAATATCAGATTCCATTTTCTCGCGATCGCGTTTGCGCAAACGAGAATCAACACGCGCTTTCAGCTCAAGTCCGTCGAAGGGCTTAGAGATGAAGTCATCAGCGCCGACAGAAAAACCGAGAACTTTGTCGGAAACAGAGTTCTTCGCCGTCAAGAAAATGACCGGAACGTTCTTCAGCTGATCATCAGTTTGCAAGATCGAGCAGAGGCGGTAGCCGTCCCCGTCGGGCAGCATGACGTCCAAGAGGATAAGGTCGAAGTTCTTCTTTTGGAGCGTGCGCGATGCTTCTCCCAAAGACTTGGCCCACTCTAGATGAACGGAGCTTCCGAGAGCTCGCTTTACGAGATTGAAGGCATCGGAAGAGTCTTCGACTAGCAGTACGTTATGCACAGATACCTCTCCTTATGTTGAATCCATATCAAACTTAAAATCTAACCATCCGTGATCAGCGACCGCTTTGGCTTCATTCTTTTGATTTTGCAGGTTGCAACCAATTGCCGATGCAAAAACAAAACCCGAAGCCATTCTCGAAGCTGATAATAAGGCCGCTAGGCTCTGCTACCTTCGGCAACTACCACAACCCCTCGTGGTTTTCTTCGAAGCCCAAATTCTAAAGCAGCCTGTAGGGGATTAAAGAGACTATCTGGTTGAACCCTCTTTAGGCCATTTTAGAACCTGACAGAAACTCGGTTACGCAGCGAGCGTGTTTCGAGAATCTTATATACGTCAGGTGACGTTCCGACAATATCTTCGTCACGCCTTTGTGGAAGCTACCAGAATCAAATTCGAAATCAAACCATAGGTACGCTGATACTTTGTAAAACTTGTTTAGATTCCTACAAAAATTACGCACTCAAAGCCACATTGTGGAGATTCAAACAAGCTTCGACCCGGGACGCACTTCTTGCATGTGTTTAAACGTCAATGTCATTTAAAAGCTTTGCTGCGACACTTTCGCTTTTACCTAACATGTAAGATCGTGCGCAGATGACTCATTTTCTTTCATCAGCGGATCGTAGATAAGCTAAGAGAACGGTTGTTGGAATGAGAGTTTTTGAAACCGTGCCTGTTGATCGCACGGCGACTCAGACTTGCCTTGTTTAGCGCGCTTCCAGGCATGACCAGTCATGACCACGCATGAAGAGACTCGCAGATGAGCTGAGTTTGAATTTCAACGAAGCTGGAATTGACATCACGTGTATTGAAGGAAGAAATAGTGTTGCTACCTGAAGGGGGTGGATGATGCAGGAAGAAACAATCGAACATACGACGAAAGAGTCTTCGCCGACGACTTGGGTCGTGAGGCCTGATCCAGATCTTGAGGATCTAATTCCCTCTTTCATGCAGAATCGCCGTAATGAACTCGCGGAAATCGAAACGGCGTTAAGCCGCGACGATTTTGAAACGATTCGTCGAATGGCTCACACTTGGAAAGGCATCTGCAGACCCTACGGTTTCATTCACCTTGAAACTCTGAGTCGCAATCTTGAAGAGGCGTCGCAACGTGATAGCCAAGAAGACGTTGGCCGAATCTTCGGAGAGATTCGCGTCTACCTCGACAACGTCAGAATCGTTTACGATTCTTGAGACTTTCTCGCTTCGATCCGTCTTGGATCATCCTCCCAGCATTCCTTTCGTATTCATTCTGAGCCGCTTGGTCCACGAGCGGCTTAAATCAAGACTGCCTTGCCGCTGAAGCGTCTAGGTGAGTGCTCTTGTACGGACTTCCGTCCTGCTTTCGATCGCCAAAAAAACTTTGAAATCCAGACGTTGAGCTAACCGGCACCGATTGAGTGAGGCAGGATTTCTACCGATATAAACTCAAGATGGAAAACGGCGGTGGCGCTAACAGCAAACGGGAGTCGATGCAGTCGATCCCGATCGATGAGGTGCTTTCTAAAAGCCATCTCCCGGTCGACGCCTTCGTTTGCCTTGCGAGCGGCAAATTCTTGATGGTTGCCAAAGCAGGCGCTGCCGTTGAGACGCTCGGAAAGTTCAAAGAACGTGGCGTGGATCGGCTCTTCGTCCGACTCGAGGATTATCTCTCCCTCGTGCAAAAGTCGGTTGAGGAAGCCGCAAGTTCGCTCGGCGTCGCTGATGATTCGCGAAAGTTCGCGAGCGTGAGGGATGCGGTAGGTTCGGTGTACCGCGAGATCGGCGACATCGGATTCGATGAAGAAGTTTTTGGACACGTGAAGCTCGTCAATCATTCCACGCTTTCGCTGATGGCGAAGACGCCGAAGATGAGCGAGTTGATTTTGAAACTGGATCGACTTCCCGGCGACGGAGTCAAGCACGCGATGATGGTGAGCTTGACGGCCGCAATGCTCGGAGTCGGTCACGGCTGGGTAAAGCCCGGCACGATTGAGAAGTTAGCACTCGGGGGACTTTTGCACGACGTCGGCCAGGCACGCTTGCCGCAGAACATTCTGGACAAGCCATTTCACGCGCTCAGCAGTGATGAGCAGGTGATTTTGAAAGGCCATTCAGACGTGGGCGCGCAACTTTTGGCGCAAGCAAAGTCGACTCCGGAAGACGTCATTCTCATGGTGCAAGAACATCATGAGTACGCCGACGGCTCGGGCTTTCCCCGCGGACTCAAGAATTTACAGATCAGTCCGCTCTCGAAAGTCGTTATCCTCGCGAACTCTTTTGTCGACCGCATGGAGAAGTATTCTCAAGAGCCGGCATCGGAGCGCGCGCACTTGGCTCTCGAGCGCATCACGAAACACGAAGCTCATCTTTTCGATCGCGAGGCGCTCCGAGCACTTCTCAGGATTTTCCCTGGATTCGAGAAAGGGAAGATCGCCGGATGAGCCGCTACCAAATCTTCGATAATTTCGTAGACTCCGTTTTCGTGCTGGACGCCGAAGGTCGCGTTCATTACGGCAACGGCGGTGCGTCCATCTTGCTCGAAGTTTCTTCGAAGCGACTCACGGCGGGCCGTCCTTTCGCGCAGTACATGACGTTCGATCCAGATCCTTTCTCCGGGAAATGGCAGGACGTTTCGGAAGCCACGCAAATTCGTGAAATCACGTTCCAGTTAGCGAGCGGTTACGGCGGTTCTGCGCAGGTGACGGTTCAGCCAGAACCAGCCGACTGGACCGAAGAGCGCGAAACGAAAGACAAGCGTTGGATTCTTTACTTCCGCGATGTCAGTCTAGAGAAAACACTCGCGACGAAATACCGTGGGGAACTCGATCAAAAAGAAGCGATGATCTCCGATCTTCGCGACGCGCGCGAAAAACTTGAGCAGTACTCGAAAAACCTCGAAGGCATGGTAGCGGAGCGAACCGCTGAGCTTAGCGATACGAATCATCTCCTCAAGACGATCCTCGATAGTTTGGGTCAAGGGATTCTCGTTTTTGATAAAGACGGGCGCTGTTTGCCGGTTTTCTCGCAAGTGTGTAAGCGACTTCTCGAAAGTGACCCGACGGACAACACAATCGAACAGGTCTTGCATCTAAAGGGTACCGATGAAGACAACTTCGCAAAATGGCGTGAAGCCGTTTTCGAAGAGCTTCTCGATTTCCGCGACATGGTTCCGCTTGCACCGCAAACGTTCCGTCATAGCGCAGGCCTTGAGATCGCACTTGATTACCATCCGATGCGCGATGCGGACGACAAACTCTTCGGCATCGTTTTGGTTGCGACCGATCGCACGATGGAAATGCAAGCTCTCAGAAAAGCGCAAAAAGAACGCGAGATGGTCGGTAAGGTCACGCAAGTGGCGCGTAACCGCGAGGCGTTCCGCGGCTTCGTGCTCGATTCGCGCAAGCTTCTCGAGCAGCTTCGTAAACCTGAGTCGCTGGATCTAACAGAAGTTGCGCACCGTCTGCATACGCTTAAAGGTGCGGCGGCTTCGTTCTCGCTTCAATCGATTGCAGCGGCCTGCCACGAACTCGAAGACGATCTGAAAAAGTTAAAAGGCGGGGATCGCGGCAACTTCAATCGTAAGGTCGCGAGCCAAGCCGATAAGGTCATGGCGACGCTCGATAAAGAACTCTCGATGTTGAGCGAGCTCCTTGGTCCTATCGGAGTCGATAACCAAGTTCAGATGGTTGAGATCCCACTGACGCAACTTCGGCAGTGGAGCCAGGCCCTCATCAAGGGTGTGACGCTCGAGAAAGCTCAGGAAGTCGGCATTCAAATTTTGAAAGAGACTTCTGAAAAAAGCGTAAGCCAAGCGATTCAGCATCTTGGCCCTTCGCTGGTTGAATTGGCAGCTTCGATGGGCAAGCGCCTTGGAGCCTTTGAAATCAACAATGGAGATCTCAAACTCCCGGCACACTTTGCCCAGGGTTTGATGGCGAGCTTGGTTCACGCCTTCCGAAATGCCGTTTACCACGGTCTTGAAGAACCCGCGCACCGGAAGGCTTTAGGAAAATCCGAGGCAGGCAGCATTCGCATCCACTTCGATAAAATCGAAGGTGATCGCACGCGTCCTTGGCTTTCGATTCGCATCGAAGATGACGGTCGCGGGATCAATCCCGATGCGATCCGTGCAAAGCTCGTAAAAAAGGGACTCGAACAACTCGCGATGGCGCCGGATGATCAGGTGATCCAAGTGATTTTGCGAGATGACTTCTCAACGGCTGAAGAAGTGAACGCGGTCGCCGGGCGGGGAGTAGGTTTAGGAGCGATCGCTTCTGAAGCCCGTCGCCTAGGTGGATCCGTCGTCGTTCGAAGCGTTCCCGGTCACGGCATGACGCTAGAGATTCATGTTCCATATCCAAGAGGAACGCAAAATTCAGACTCGGGTTCTGGTTCTGGTGGAAATCAGAGTTCAGGCTCCGGCGGAACTCAGGCGGCTTAACGCCGCCCGTAAATCTTACTTCGCCGGCTCTTTGAGCGCGCGGCGAAGGATCTTACCGACATTCGTTTTAGGAAGCTCTTTTCGGAACTCTACGAACTTTGGAACTTTGTAGTTCGTAAGAGTCTTGCGTGCATGAGCGATGACTTGTTCTTCCGTCAACGCAGGGTCTTTTTTCACGATGAAGACTTTCACGACTTCGCCAGACTGCTCACTGGGTACGCCGATCGCGGCTACTTCGAGAACGCCGGGGTGCGAAGCGATCTCGTCTTCGACTTCGTTCGGGTAAACGTTGAAGCCTGAAACGAGGATCATATCTTTCTTGCGGTCAACGATTTTGCAAAACCCATCGGGATCGATCACGGCCATGTCGCCGGTTTTTAGCCAGCCGTCCTTGGTCATGATCTTTTCCGTTTCGTCCGGACGCTGCCAGTAGCCCTTCATGACTTGAGGGCCTTTTACGCAGAGCTCACCTGGTTCACCCTGTTTAACTTCGTTGCCGTTGTCATCGAGCATTTTGACGAAGGTCGAAGGAAGCGGGAGTCCGATTGTGCCGACGCGATCTGTTCCGTCGACTGGATTACAGCTCACGACGGGTGACGTCTCGGTGAGACCGTAGCCTTCAACGACCGTCGTCTTCGTGACTTCGCGCCAGCGGAGGGCTACGGCTTTTTGCAAAGCCATTCCGCCCGCAACGCTGACTTTCAGCCGAGAGAAATCCAAGGCGCGGAAATCTGCGTTGTTGAGAAGGGCGTTGAACAGTGTATTCACACCGCTGGTTACGGTGAACTTGGATCGCTTCATTTCTTTTACGAAGCCGCGAATATCGCGAGGATTCGTGATCAAGACGTTATTACAACCATACTTCAGAAGCGCCATTCCGTGCAGCGTGAGCGCAAAGATGTGGTAGAGCGGGAGCGCGCAAATGCCGACTTCTTCACCTTCTTTGAGAAGTGGCGAGATCCAGTGACGAATCTGTTCCATATTCGCGATCACGTTTCGATGCGTGAGCATGGCCCCTTTGGAGACGCCTGTCGTTCCGCCGGTGTATTGAAGGAAGGCAACTTCCTCGGCCGTCATGGTGACTCGCGTGAAAGTTTGCGATGCGCCCTTTTGCAGAGCCGCACCGAGCGGAATGGCATCGGGCAGCGAGAAATCTGGCACCATCTTTTTCACGTGTTTGACGAGCGCATTTACGACTGGGCCCATGGGAAAGCCGAGCATTTCACCGAGATCCGTGATGATGACATGGCGAATTTTCGTTTCGGCCAGGATCTTTTGCAAATTCGCCGCGTAGTTCGACAAAATCACGACGGTCGTGCAGCCCGCGTCGTTGAACTGATGCTTCATTTCGCGATCAGTATAGAGAGGATTCGTATTGACGACCACAAGCCCCGCTTTGATCGCGCCGTACATGACGATCGGGTACTGCAGGAGATTCGGCATCTGGATGGCGATGCGGTCTCCTTTTTTTAGCTTCAGCTCGTTTTGCAGAAACGCCGCAAAGCTTTCGGCCTTGCGGTTGAGTTCGCTGAAGGTAATCGAAACGCTTGTTCCCGGAAGAGTCGGCGCCGGACTATTCGTGAAAGCGGTGTGAGTTGGATAACGTTTGCAGGCTTCTTCAAAGACATCGAGAACAGAATTGTAGCGATCGATATCGCTCTCGACTTTTGCGGGGATGCCTTTGGGATAGCGGGTTACCCAAGGTGTTGCGTTGCTGTTCTCCGACGCCATGACCTCACTCCTTACGTGTATGCTGGCACTCAGGCTAGCACGATTGGAGTGAGGTCTGGCAAGTGATCTACGCGAGCGTCAGGAGCTTCGAATACTTCGTTTCGAGATAACGAAGATAGTCCTCAGCGGCGAGTTCGCGACCAGTGATCTTCTTCATCAGCTCCGGGCCATCAAACTTTCGTCCGTATTGATGAAGGTTCGTGCGCAGCCATTCGCGAAGGGTCGCAAAGTCGCCGCGGCGGAATTGATCTTCGAGATCTGGCATCGCTTTGAGGGCCGTCGCATAAATTTGTCCGCTCATCACGTTTCCAATGGTGTAACCTTGGAAGTAGCCGCCGATTCCCCCGTGGAACCAATGCACGTCTTGAAGGACGCCTTCGGATAGCTTGCTTGGCAGTAGACCGAGATCGCTGCGATAACGCTCGTTCCATGCTTCTGGCAGATCTTCGATCTTCAGTCGGCCTTCTAAAAGGTCGCACTCAAGATCAAATCGGATCATCACGTGAAGATTGTACGTCACTTCATCAGCATCGGTCCGAATCAAGCTGCGCTCAACGCGGTTGATGGCTTTGTGAAATTTTGCGAGTGAGACCTTGCCCAGTTGATTCGGGAAAGTCGATTGCAGCTGCGGATAAAAGTACTCCCAAAACGGAAGACTGCGACCGACGAGGTTCTCCCAAAGACGACTTTGGCTTTCGTGCACCGCGGTCGAGGCTCCCTGCGCGAGCGGCGTACCGTCGAGCGAAGGGTCAATGCCTAACTCATACAAGGCATGTCCACCCTCGTGAATCGTGCTGAAGAACGCTTCGCCAAAATAGTTTTCGCGAACACGCGTGGTGATTCGCACATCCGAATGCGCAAAGCGGATCATGAACGGATGAGCCGTTTTGTCCTGACGACCGCGGCTGAATTCGTAGCCGATCTTTTTTAACGCGTTTTCGCCGAAGGCGAGTTGTTTGTCTTCGGGGAAGTGTTCACGCAAACAAGCATCATCAAACGGAGCCGCGGCGCTGATCTTTTCAAGGAGCGGAAGCAGGCGACTACGGAGTTCTCCGAAAAGGACGCGCAGGTTTGCTTCGTTGAAGCCCTTATCCGAAATCTCGATCAAGGGATCGATCATCGATTTGTGATGAGGTTCGCGCAAGTACTCGGCCATCTTTCGGCTGAGATCGAGCGTTTTCTTCATGTGATCCGAAACAATTGAGAAGTCGTTGGCTTCGCGGGCTTTCTTCCAGGCTTCGTAAGAGCGGCTTGCGTGTGAAGCTTGTTCCGCGCGGAATTCCGCCGGTAACCGACTGTTGCGATCAAAATCTTCACGCGCGATTTTTACGAGGAAGTGATCGTTTGATTTCTCATCTAGGTTTTGCCGGCTCAAAGATTCGAGCCACTGGCCAACTTCGGGTGCGGTGGAGAGCTGATGCGCGAACTTCTCAAGCGTTGCGAGATGCTCACCGCGAGCTTCGGCAGCACCTTCGGGAAGATACGTCGCTTGATCCCAATACATCAATGCGGCCGCGGCTTGCAGGCCACTGAGTTCTTTCATACGAGCTTTGAGAAGATTGAGCTCAGGTGCAGAGGCGTTAGACATGGAACGCTCCTTTTAAAGGGGTCCAAAAGTCATACCTCAAGGGCAAATGAGTCGCAATCGCTTCACGGTCGACGTCGCGAAAGTGAGAGTCGATGTTGATTGCTTGTAACGAGCTTAGAAAACAAACCCGATTCCGGCGGTGCCATAAGCGCTTGAAAGGTCGATTCCCGCGGTGACACCAGGGCGGACCGGCGAAGGAAAGGTGTAGGCGTAGCGGCGCAATCCAAAGCCTGCTTCGCCATAAAAGCGATGCGACCAGAAAACACGCCCGTGAAAGTTCAAATTGAAGATACCCGCAGGTTGCATATTCGAAGTCATGGACAGCGGATAATAAATGAATTCCATGTCGACGTACTTCGGATAGTCGAAGCCAGGAACGAAGTTGAAGAGATCGTTGAAAATTCTCGGCATCGTACGCGCCCAATAAGCGCCAACGCCGCCGAACGTCGCATTTGTGCCGGCGAGCGTAACCTGTTGGCTACTGAGGCTCAGGCCTACGATTTCGTCACGGTGCCAGATGCCGGGGAGCAGATTGTACTTCAAATCGAAGTTCGCGACGGTAAAGTCATCGATCTTTGCGCCCGTTGAACTTTCAATCGCCGTGAGAGTTTTGAAGTAGCGACCGGCGACGCCCCAACGTTGTTTCGAGAAAATGTTATTCTGCGTGAAGCCCAAGCTTTCAAACCACGCGGCACCCGACACTTCACCCATCATGATGAACGTGAAGTCACTCGCGAGAATCCCCGTGAGGCGAGCGCTCAGCTCGTAGGGAAAGCTACGATACATGCGGTGATGCGCCACCCACTCGCGCTCGTGATCAAGTGAACGTACAAGAAGTCGAGATTTATGGAGCTCTCCCGTGCGGGGCGCAAGGAATTCCCATTCAAAATATTTCGCGCTGGTGCTTTTAGCGAAAGATTCCGTGCTCGAAACGCGAGCTCCTGAAGGGGCATAGCCGAAGATGATTGGCTTTTCACTGTACGTTCCGCTCGAGCGGGTAGAGCGGATATAGACGCGATCACTTTCCTTCGGAAGCTCATCGTAGGTGAGAAGCATCGTGAAAGGGATGCTAAAGACGCCGAGCAAACG
>SYLX01000117.1 GCA_005808505.1 Bdellovibrionales bacterium
AGGCCGCGCCATGACAGATGACGAAGCTGTGCAACAGGTTGTCACCGTGGCTGCCCTCTCGGCCACGTTTGAAGAATACGCATCGCGAATTGCAAGCACGCCCGAGTCGCGACGCGAAGTCATGCAGTACCTTGATGACCGCGGAGTTCTGAAAAACAGTCTACCGGAAGTGACTTCCTATAAGAATACGTTCTACATCGTGGGCGTTTTTGAAGAAGCCATTGAGGCGGTTTATAAATCCCAACCGAAGCCGCACTTGAATATCGAAGGCCGCGTGATTTATGTCAGTGGTCGCAGCTACGTGGAGATTGAGAAGGACATCTTTGAAGCGCTTGCCGGTTCCTCAAAGACCGCGAAGCACGGTGCCTTGTTGACGCTTCTGAATCCTCGCGCGCACGCGTTTTGGAATTCGTTCGTCTCTTGGCTTGGAATCAGCAGCGCGAAGGCTAGCGAAGTCCAAAAGGCCGCGCCGACACAAGTCGCTGCCCTCACGCCTCCCCAACCGCAAACTCCCGTTCTTACGGAAGAGAGAAAAAACGTCATCGACGCGATAAGAGCGGGACGTTTGAAGTCGATCGAATGCGGAACGCGTGTCGATCGCAACGCTAAAAAAGAAGATGTCTCGAAAGACAACTTCGTCATCAATTTGAAAGCCGATCAATTCATCACGAGCTACCGAATCACCGACGTAAATCCCGACGTAAGAAGTTACAAGCTCGCTCCCGCAACGGCGCAAGCGAGCTGCACATACGAAGTCGAACTCGACGCGGTGAAATCTAAAAAGGGATCGATGAACCATTGCCGTCAGCCAAAGAAACTTTCCAAAGGTGAGATCGCAAAGATCAAAAAGAACAACCCGAAAGATTGGGCGTTGCGGGTCGCTTACATGCAGCAGTTGAAGGCGGACAAAATCATCGACGGCGTGCCCCTCTCCGCAATCGCTTTGGGTTGCAAAAAAGAAGGCCCCGCATTCGCCGAGGCGGTCATGGCCGCGGTTAACAAACCGGCGTCTGGAACCGGCGGACAAAAACCGGGCGAGTTCCGCGATCTGCCGGTGGAAAGACAGGGCGTACGCAAGATTCCAATTTCGCCCTCGACCACAGCGAAATAACGAGAGCTTCCTTCAAGGCGCTGCACTAGCGACAGATTGAATGTCGCTCTTCTCCGCCAAAGCGAGGATCGCGTTCGCGTAATCCTCGCTGTTGTTGTACCTCATTAGAGCCTTCACACGGCTCTCGGGTCCCCACCCATTCTCGCGCAAATAAAACGCAACGCTCATGATCGCGTCTTCCGGCTTATTCAGATCAGGTGCAGCTTTTCCTTTTGCGGACTTTGCCCACCGAGCGTAGCTCGAAGGAATAAACTGCGACATCCCGAAGGCCCCGGCGAACGAACCTCTGAATTCGAGGGGAGCACGTCCACGCTTTTTGAAAATCTCTTCAAGCGCCTTTAGCTCCGCCATCGCCCACTCAACTTTGCGTTTAGCTCGCGCGACGATTTTTTTCTTCTCCGCGCGATTTGGCTTAACTTCAAAACGCTTAGGTCCATCAGTCTTCAAGTGTTGCAAAACGCTCGGTCGATCCAACTGGAGAAGATGCGCGTAAACACTCGCAACATGAAAGCGGCCCAAGTTCTGTCCATAGCGGGACTCCATCCATAGAAGACTTGCGACAACCATCGGGTCCACGCCGTTTTCTTTTTCGGCCGTCAGAAGAACTGCTTGATGATCGGTGACAAATCCTCGCACGCGGCCCACGGCGTTTTCGGTGACTTGGGGAGCGTGGTAATCGCCTTTTTTCAGAAAGATCAATGTATTCAACTCGACCGCGTCCTTGAAATCCTTCGTCTCGTAAGAAGAATGAAGA
This sequence comes from Bdellovibrionales bacterium, assembly GCA_005808505.1. Lineage (GTDB taxonomy): Bacteria > Bdellovibrionota > Bdellovibrionia > Bdellovibrionales > JAMPXM01 > SYLX01. The sequence goes on from SYLX01000117.1 coordinate 1,866, forward strand.
GCTTTGATGAAAGAGCGATCGAAACGAGCTTCCTTGAGTTTTCTTTCGACATGATTCCAATCGGCCGAGAGTCGTTTCACCGGCCTGCGAGCACTAGCGGAAACCTTTGCCGATTTCGCCTCTGCCAAGCAAAAAGGAGCTGTCGCTAATGTGAGTAAGACGAGTGCGAAAGAGGCGAGATGCGAAGCTGTCAGCATGATCGTAACTCCCGACAATTTTCGTCTGGCGAGTGAAAAAATCTTCGACGCATGGGAAACACCGAAACCTCTTTATTTGAGCTGAGGCCGTTTCTTCCCATTTTAAGGAATTAAATTGCGACGTCCGGGCCAGGTGCTCGGCAGCTTTGACACCTCCAAATTGTTTCCATTTTTTAATAGGTTTGGAGGAACGTTTCCGAGTTACAGCCGAGCGAGCAATTTCTTGCGGCAAAGATTGATTTTAAAAAGACAACGTCCCGATGTTGAAAGCGGATTATACAAGCCGTGATAGATGGTGGGGATGAACGAAGCAAACCCGTTTTCAAATCAAGGAAGATTACGAAATTCTAAACTGATTCATGCTTCTACTCTCATCGCGCAAGCCAAGGAAGAGCTCACGCCTGAGGAAGTCGCGCTTCATGATTCAGTCCGCGAATTCGTTTTAGATAAACCTCATCCCTGCGTAGGTGCCCAGTCCGCGTTCCGCAAAGATGAGTATTGGCTCGGCCAGTACGCGTCGCTAGGAACAGAAGAATCCGCACGTGCGCTCGCTGAAGATCTGTACGAGTACACGCAGGAGCAAATCAAACATCCGAAGCAGTTCGCGAGCTTTCTTGCCGTCTTCGATGGCGAAGTACCAGAAGACGAAGAAAGCTTCGAGAGAAAACTCTGGGCGACCTTAGGCCACCTAGATAAGTTGAGTCGCGAAAAAGACTTCAGCTGGGATCCGCAGGTCAGCGATGATCCCGAGAATCCGAAGTTCAGCTTTAGCTTCGCCGGAACAGCGTTTTACGTCGTCGGCATGCACAAAAAGAGCTCTCGTCTGTCACGCCAATTCGAAAAACCGATGCTCATTTTCAACTTGCATCGTCAGTTTGACGAGCTAAGAGCCTCAGGACAGTACACGCGCTTGCGCGACACGATTCGATCTCGCGATAAGAAACTTCAGGGCGATAACAACCCGATGCTTGCTGATTTCGGCGATAAGTCGGAAGCTCGCCAATACTCAGGTCGACAAGTCGGGGCTGAGTGGAAGTGCCCCTTTCATCATTGATTGATCTAGCCACATCTATCTAAAAGTTATCTAAGCTCGAAGTTGAGTTCTAAATCGGAGGATCACTTGCTCATCTCTCAGACTGAAAACGCGAAAATGCAAAATAACGTTCCTACTTCTTTCGCTGAGTTCACGGCGCATGAGCGCGGGCACATGGAACCGCAAACGGGCGCTTCCTTCGAACTTAGAAAAGGCGATCTTCTTCGCGTCATCGATCCGAAGGGTGAGCAAGTTTCCGATTTAGTCTGCTTTGCAAAAGAGGATCAAAGAGAGTGGCTTTCGAGCGGTCGAACCTTTGATTATGCAGATACGCTGCTCATCACGAAAGGTCATGTTCTCTACTCCAATCGCAGCCGCAAAATGCTGACGATTATCGAAGATACCGTAGGCCGCCACGACTTTCTTTTGACTCCCTGTTCTCCCGAGACGTTTCAAATCATATACAACAACCATGAGCCTCACCCGAGTTGCTTCGGCAACCTCTGCACGAACCTTGCTCGCTTCGCGATCAAGCCCGACGAAATCCCAACAACGTTCAATATTTTCATGAACGTCGATTTTGAGAAAAACGGAAAGTTCAGCGTCAAGCCACCCACTTCTCGCGCTGGGGACTTCATCGTTTTCCGCGCGGAAATGGATTTGATCGTGGGCTTGACCGCATGTTCGGCGGAACTATCCAATAATCACAGTTTCAAGCCGATCGACTACGAGATTCAGCGGGCCCAGTAAAGCTAAGGATTGCCCTGCAGCGAGCAAAGCTGTAGGACAACCGCATGACTCACCCGCTATTTGAAATCGTCCAGACAAGCATGGGCGTGACGTCGATCAAAAACAAAGTGGTCGGCGAAATCATGCACAATCCCGTTGGTCCTTGGGCTGAAGCGAACGCACTCTACATCGATCAATCCCGGTTGCGTGAGCGCCTCACGGGAGCGGGATCAAGTCACATCGCGGAGGAGCTTGTCGTATTTGACGTCGGGCTAGGCGCAGCCGCAAATGCGGTTGCAACGCTAAGTTGCGCAAGGTCGCTGAAGGTTCGCCGCCCCCTTCGCCTGATCAGCTTCGAAGTCGATCTCGAGCTTCTTGAGTTCACCCTTTTGCACGCCGCAAGCTTTGATCATCTTCAAGGCTTTGAAGAAGCAATCGAAACGCTTCTGCGCAAGGGCGAGTGGACTGAAGAGGGAATCACCTGGCAGCTCCGCCACGGCGATTTCGTAAAACTGATTCGAGAAGAGACTCACTCTCCCCATCTGATCTTTTATGACCCTTACTCGCCCAAGAAAAATGAAGAGATGTGGTCGTCGAAAGTCTTCGGCGACTTACGCGAGAAATGCGCGAACGAAGAAGGCACCCTCCTTCTCACCTACTCGCGCGCAACGCCTATTCGCGTAGCCCTTTTGAATGCGGGGTTCTTCGTTGGGGTTGGCTTGGCAACGGGCCTTAAGGACGAAACGACTCAAGCCGCGACTCAACTCACGCAGCTCTCATCACCGCTCGATGCCGGCTGGCTTGAGCGGTGGAAACGTTCGCACCGAGCGCTTCCACTCGATGCCCAAGCGCACGAGGAGCCCAAAATTCGCGAACAAATCCTGGCTCACGAACAATTCAAAACTATCTGACGATCTTGATCTGAAACTTGCGACCCTTGATGCGCCCGTCGCGGAGCTTCTGGCAAGCAACTTCGGCGATTTTATGGGGAACCGCTACGTACGAGAAGTGATCGTGGATCTCGATCTTCCCAACCTGAGCTCCTTCAAGCCCACCTGCTTGACCTGTTAACGCTCCTAAAATGTCGGCTGGGCGCACTTTCTCTTTACGGCCACCGGCGATGTACAGCGTCGCCATTTCAGCGTTCTCGCCGAAATACTCTTGCTGATGCCCGCGAACCGGCTCCAGCGTCTTGAGCTCGATCTCGAAGCCAGTTTCACGGATTACGTTGTCGAGGCGCCTTTGTTCATTCTCGCTGTAGAGAGAAACGGCAAGACCCTTTTCTCCAGCCCGACCTGTGCGACCGATGCGATGAACGTAAACTTCAGATTGGAGAGGCACATCGTAATTTACGACTAGGGGGAGTCCCGCTACGTCGAGGCCGCGCGCCGCCACGTCAGTGGCGACCAAGACTCGAGTACTTCCGTTTCGAAACTTCGCCAAGACACGGTCTCGATCTTCCTGGGTGAGATCGCCGTGAATCGCTTCCGCGCTCAGTCCTTTTAACCGAAGTGTTTTGCCGACTTCAGCCACGGTCACCTTCAAATTGCAAAAGACGATCGCAGCGCCTGCACGCTCGCGTTCGAGAATGCGGAGCAGAGTCTCAGTCTTTTCGTGACCTTCCACTTCGTAAGCCCGCTGTTCAATAAGAGGGCGCTCTTCGGGGACGTTCTCGATGACGATGTGCTCAGGACCGTGTTGAAACCTCTCGCTCATTTCTTGAATGGAGGAAGGAAACGTCGCCGAGAAGAACAAAGTCTGACGCGTGCCGGGGGCTTCATCCATGATCATGGTCATGTCTTCTTCAAAGCCCATGTCGAGCATTCGGTCGGCTTCATCAAGGACTAAAGTTTCAAGACGATTGAGATCTAAATTGCCGCGCTCGACGTGATCGCGAACTCGACCCGGAGTTCCTACGATGATGTGCGCCCCTTTTTGCAGCGCGTACATCTGCGGTTTTCCCGGCTGACCTCCAGATAAAATCAAAACGTGAAGGCCAGGGAAGCGACGACCAAGTTTGCGAATTTCGCGCGCCACCTGCGCGCATAACTCGCGCGTCGGGCAAAGCACGAGCGCCTGCGGCTCTCGCCAATCTAAATTGATTTTATTTAAAACGGAGAGCGCGAAAGCAGCTGTTTTGCCGCTCCCAGTTTTGCTTTGTCCGACCAAATCCTTGTTCTGCAAAAGCAGCGGCAAACTCTGCTCTTGAATAGGCGTCATGGTTTTAAGCCCAAGCTCCTCCAACACTGTGAGAAGGTCAGAGCGCAACGGAAGAGAGCGAAATTCGGCAGGCATGGGGAACCTTTGGTCTACAGGAAGAGAGATGCGTGGCACTCCAATAGCACACTCTGGCTAGAGATGAAAGAAGGCGCCCGTCTCCCACAGGGAAACCCGCCTGAAATCGAAATAAACGCGAGGTCGCCCATGCTGAAGCTTGGCTTAGGATCTTTTTCGTCCCTCATGGCAAAAAGTTTAACGCTTGCCCTTGCGTTGAGCCTTCCCCTCTCGGCTCTAGCGAATCAGCCGATCTTTGATGGCGATAAGCCCTTGGAGCTGACCTTCACGGCCGACTTCTCGAATCTGATTGAGAACAAAGACAAACTTTCGGACGAAAGCCAATTCCCGCTTACGATCGAAGTCGCCGGTGAAGCGGCTCTCGCCGGAAAAATCGCGCTCCGAGGAGGTTTACGCCGAGGGATGTGCCGGTTCCCCCCTTTTAAAATCGAATTCGATAAGCGCATCAAAACTCCCGGGACGTTCCTGAATGTGAAAGAGCTTAAACTCGTCACTCATTGCGATAGCACAATGGCTCCTTACGGAAATTTGATCCGCGAAGAGCGGCTCAACTATCAGCTTATGGAAAAATTTTCTCCCTTGGCGCTTAAAACGCGGGAAGCAAAGATCCGTTACGTCGATTCGAGCGGCAAACTCGCGCCGATCGAGGGCTTTGCGTTCTTCATCGAGGACGGTGGGGATTTCGCAAAGCGCTCAGGACTCACCACAAATAAAACTCCCGTAGACGGAGTTGAAGCGGTCGACCCCGAAAATTTGGCGGAGGTCGCTTTGTTCCAAGCTCTCATTGGAAACACCGACTGGGGCGTGATCCAAGCTTCGACGAAGTCGGGTCACAACGTCCGCATTTACCGCCGGCAGGACAACTCGATCGTCCTAGTCCCCTACGATTTTGATTTAGCGATGATCAACAGCACGAACACATTCTACGAGAATACGATTGCTCTACCCTGCATTCCGCAAAAAGCGGTCGATCAAGCTACAGAGAAAATCAAAAAATTCAAGTCCACGGCGATTCAGCTCTACACCGAAAGCAACACGATCTCGGCGGAAAAAAAGAACGATGCGCTCTCGTTCTTAAAAAGTGCTTACGAGCGAATTGAGAGCGGCGTCTGGCCGGCCAACGTTCTTCTTCTAAACTGTCCTGAATGAGTCGCCCGTGAGGGTGACCTGAAGAAATGGCACCAGCGCATTTATAGCTTCCATAATCATTTCCTGTTGGCCTAACCGAGAGCGATGACTTAGAAGAATTGCGGGCGTGATGAACGTCCGCAATTCATCCACTTCTCAGATCGCTAGTGACGGCAAGTCAGTAAGGTTAGTTTATGACGGGCGCTTCTCGCTTCGCATTCTTCGTGATCCTCGCTTCAATGCTTTCGGCTTGTACAAAAACGGCCGAAACGCCACCGCCAAACAAGTACGATCAAAAACCAAAGGGTGCCCTGATTGAAGAAGTGGCTCCAGAAGAACCCGAAAACTGGTTTCTAAAGGGCCCCGCTTCAGGCGCAGAAGGCACCGGTGCGGATGACGCCTACTCGCAACTTCCGCTTTCCGCCGGAAGTCCGATCATCGTCGCGGTCATCGATAGCGGTGTCGATATCGATCACGAAGATCTAAAAGGTCGCATCTGGGTCAACGCAAAAGAAATTCCAAACAACAATGTCGACGACGATGGCAACGGATACGTCGACGACGTCAATGGCTGGAGCTTTCTCGGAAGCCTCGACAAAGAAGGAAAGATCGTAAACCTCGAACAGGAGCAACTCGAGGTCACGCGTGAACTTGTACGTCTTAAGCGCAAGAAAGCCGCATCGGGCGACGTGTTGTCTCCTGAAGATCAAACGCTTCTCGACGAGTATACGAAAGTCGTTGAAAAGGAACGCGCCGACGCAACCGAGGAAATCAACACATCCGGTGCGCTCGCAAAGGAGTTTGAATCTCTCTTTCCGATCGTTCAACCGACCGTAGGGGGCGAGCTAAAGGAACTGACACTCGCGAAAGTCGAAGCGATTTCAAGCAACGACTCGGAAGTGAACGAAGCGAAGGAAAAACTCATCGCGCTTTTCGTCGATAACAAACTCACGGATGCTTCCCGTATCTATCGCCGCATCGAAAATGCCGAGGCATCGCTGAAGTATCACTTCAATGAAGAGTTTGAACCGCGCAAACACGTGATCGGTGATGATCCGGAGAACTACGACGATCGCGCTTACGGAAATAACGATGTTAAGGGTCCTGAAGGCTCGCACGGAACCCACGTATCTGGCATCATTGCCGCAACTCGTGGCAACGGGATCGGCATCGATGGCGTTGCCGCTAGCGCGATCATCATGCCGATTCGCGCCGTGCCCGACGGTGATGAGCGGGACAAAGACGTTGCAAACTCGATCCGTTACGCCGTCGACAACGGAGCTCGCGTGATCAATATGAGCTTCGGAAAAGGCTACTCTCCCGGCAAAGCGGCCGTAGATCAAGCCATGCTCTACGCCGAATCTAAGGGTGTTCTCATCGTCCACGCTTCGGGCAATTCGAGCCAAGACATTGATGCAGCACCCAGTTTTCCAAGCCGTAAGCTTCTTGGCGAAAATGGTCGCGCGCTTAGAAACTGGCTTGAGATCGGCGCTTCGTCTTTCAAAAAGAGTGAAGTTTTGCCGGCGGCTTTTTCAAACTACGGACAAAGGGAAGTCGACTTCTTCGCTCCTGGCGTCAAAATCAAGTCCACGATTCCCGGAAACGAGTACGCCGCATTCAGCGGCACGAGCATGGCCTCACCCGTTGCGGCCGGAGTCGCGGCTCTTGTGCTTAGCCAAAAACCTTCACTGGATGCTCGTGGAGTCCGGGACCTGCTGCGTGCGAACGTGCGCACTTACGATGGCCTCGTCGTACGTTTGCCAGGTTCGGACCCGATTCAGGCAACTCTCTTCTCACGACTCTCGCTCACGGGCGGGATCGTAGATGCGTTTGCGACAATCAAAAAAGTTCTGCCGTGAATTCGTTCGTGCGCTCTCGTGTTGAAAGGGCGCACGACCGACTAGCCGAAAGTCCAAGCTGATTCGGATCTCCCCGCTACCGCTCTCGACGCGAACTGATCAATGCTATCCTCTTCCTGTAAACGTAAGTTTATCGAAGGGGTTTCTGCATGCTCCGTCTCCGCACACAAATCGAGAGTTTTCCCATTGCTGGTCGCTTCGTCATCTCCAGAGGCGCGAAAACGGAAGCCCGAGTCGTCACCGTCACTCTCGAAAAGGACGGTTTCGCTGGCCGCGGCGAATGCGTCCCTTATTCGCGCTATGGCGAAACGGTTGAAGGCGTGCAAGCGACGATCGAAGCGGCACGCGCGGAGATTGAAAAAACAGGTAATCGCGACCGACTTCAACTCATTCTTCCCCCTGGAGCTGCCCGCAATGCGGTCGATAGCGCCTTTTGGGATCTAGAATCGAAGTTGATGAATCGTCCCGCCCATCTTTTAGCGGGAGTCGGTGCCCTCTCACCAGTGACGACGGCTTATACTATCAGCCTGGATTCCCCCGAAGGCATGGCGGAGGCAGCCGCTAAAGCAAGTCACCGACCTTTGTTAAAAATCAAACTCGGAGCCCCTGGTGGCGACTTCGAGCGAATTCGCGCCGTGCGGATGGCCGCGCCGAACGCGCGCATCATTGCCGATGCAAACGAAGGCTGGACTTTGGAAAATCTGGGTCATCACCTCGAAGCGTGCGCACAAGCGAAGTTTTCGCTGATCGAGCAACCGTTGCCGAGTCAGCAAGACGAATTTCTACGCGGACTCAAACGCAGTGTTCCTCTGTGCGCTGATGAAAGCGTTCATGACCGAGCAAGTTTGAAACGCCTCCAAGGTCTTTACGATTGCGTTAACATCAAACTCGATAAAACGGGCGGCCTCACCGAAGCATTAGCTCTAGCTCACGAGGCGCGCGCTCTCGGGTTCGACATCATGGTCGGATGCATGGTTGGGACTTCATTGGCTATGGCCCCTGCCCTTCTGCTCGCGAATGAAGCAGCGTTCGTGGATCTGGACGGACCTCTGCTTCTCGCAAAGGATCGCGAAAGCGGCTTGCGCTACGACGGAAGCCTCGTACACCCTCCGGCGCGAGACCTTTGGGGCTGATCCCGCGAATTTTCTGGGCCTAGTTTTTTCTCATTCGAAGTGAGACGATGTTGAAGCTAAACTCCAAAGAGCTTCATCACCACGGGAATCGTTACGAAATGAGTAAAGCCCCGGCTTCAAAGATTGATATCAAACGCGTCGGCTCTAGCCTTGGGCTCAACTTCGCAGGTCCCATCTCGGAAGAAACGACCTTCCCTACGATCCCCGATGACTCCACAATCACCGAAATCAAACTCAATCTCGGTAAGCTCACGCTCGTGAATTCTTGGGGAGTCCGCCTTTGGATGAAGTGGCTATGGGATCTTGACGTCCGCTTTGCTACGGCGCAGATCACGCTTGAGCAATGCCCGCCGGCCATGGTTAAACAAATTTTGGTTGTCGAGCGATTTGTTCCCGAGCGGACGCGGGTTTCTTCGATCTTACTTCCCTATTACTGCGAGGCTTGCGACAAAGATCAAGTCAGTCAGCTCCGGGCAGATGACCTCATTTTGAAGAAAACGCCTGACCGCGTGGCGAAGGCTTTAGGAACGAAGGATTGTCCACTTTGCGGAGGCGTGATGGATATCGACATCATGCCCGATCGCTTCCTAGGAATCTTTAATCTCAAGAAGTGATTCGATCAGCCCGCTTTCAGTTTTCTTTCCGGAAAGATATCTTCGACAACTTTCCGGGTTTTCTCAAAACTCAGCGGCTTTAGCAGATAAGCCGTCGACGTGAGAGCAGCCGCCTGCTGCATGACCGCTCGATCGGTGATAGACGTGCAGATGAAAAACGGAATTTGCTTCACTCGCGAACGTTGGCG
>SYLX01000118.1 GCA_005808505.1 Bdellovibrionales bacterium
GCGCTACCAAGCTGCGCTACGCCCCGACTGAGAGAAGCAAAGAGACCTAACTGGTTACCCTAAGTCAGGAATTGTGGCAAGCCTTCGCCTTCATTTCCCGGCCGACCCGCTGCGCAACCGCTACGGAGTCACCGCAGTGACCGGGAAGTCGGCTCAGTCATCGTTGGCAGCTGTAGACCGGCCACGTTCGATTGAAGCGCTTGTTCCTTTGACAACTCGGTACCTGCCCTTAGTGTTTAAGACAGGAGGAAGAATCCGGATGAAGTCATTCATGATCGTAGCATGCATTTTTCTACTGTTTGGACTGTCGGCCGGTGCATCTAATGCCCCGACCCCTCATCCGAAGGCTGACGAAGCAACTCTCGTCGAAGCTGAAAAAAATCGCGAGGAACTCTTGAACGTACTGCTCTCCAACCCATCCCTCTCGTTGAAAGGGCGCAAATTTTGCGAAACGTTCGTTGCTAACGGACGCGGAAATGTTGGCAAATTCATTTCGCGAAGTCTGTCCTTCTTCCAAGAGGGGCAAGCCAATTCGATCACCGGGCAATGTGATTCCCGCGAATCGAAGGCCACGTGCAAAGTCGAATTCCTCGCGGATTCCAAAGGCGAATCTCCTTGGTTTTGCGGGCTCAAATTTAAGTTGAATAGAAAGACATCGAAGATTGATCCAGCGACGCTCGAGTGCACGGGGTCTTGTTAACTCACGTAGCCGCACTCTTGGAATCCGCGATGAATTTTTTCGTCTACCTTAATCAGGTGTGTTCGATGATCGTGCGGATGAGTTCTTTAGCGTTGATTGGCTTGGTGAGCTGATCGTTGCAGCCGACATTCAAACTCTTGCGGCGGACTTCCGACATCGCGTGCGCCGTCAGTGCGATCACGGGTTTTGTGAAACCATTCTCTCTGAGTTTCAGAGTTGCGGTGTAACCATCCATGACGGGCATCTGGATGTCCATCAAGACGATGTCGAACTGCCCGTGGAGGGCTGCTCGGTATCCATCCTGACCATTAGATGCCGACTCAACCGAAGCACCTTCCTTCGTGAGGTAACGACGAATCAAGTGCTGGTTGTCGGGCGCATCGTCGACGACCAACACCCGGATCCCTTCGAGTGCGTTTTCTTTGATCACTTTGGATCGAATCTGCTCGCGTTCAAGAACGTTTCCTGCGAACTTCTTTGCCGGTCGATCCTCGAGCGTGATTCGGAAAGTCGTACCAACATTCAGCTCTGAGCGAGAGATGACAACATCTCCACCAAGCTCGCGTGCGAGTCGGCGAGAGAGCGCTAAGCCGAGACCCGTTCCTCCAAAACGCCGAGTCATGGTGCCGTCACCCTGCACGAACATTTCAAAAACGCTTTCGATTTTGCTTTCGTCAATTCCGATCCCCGTGTCGGAGACTTCGAAGCAAGCTGCGCTTGCCCCGCGAGGAGACTTGCAAGAGTAGCCGCGAAGTTTCACCGAACCCGAAGGCGTAAACTTCACGGCGTTGCTCACGATGTTGAGTAAGATCTGGCGAACGCGGGTAGGATCTGAAACGAATGATTTCGCCATCTCCTCGTCGATCGAAAAATCGAGATGAAGATTCTTTTCGTCCGCTTTGACGCGCAAAAGCGAAACGACTTCCTCGCAGATCGTCTGCGGGAACGTCTCCCGATACTCTAGCGTGAGATGACCGGCTTCAACTTTCGAGAGGTCCAAAATGTCGTTGATGATGATGGAAAGGCTTTCGCCATTTCGCGAAAGGATATCAGCGTAGTTCATTCGTTCGGTGACGGTGATTCCCGGATCTTTCAAAAGATCGGCAAAGCCAATCATCGCGCCAAGCGGTGTTCTGATTTCGTGCGACATGTTAGCAAGAAAGGCTGATTTCAGCTCGTTGGCGCGTTCGGCTTCATCTTTTGCTTTTTCCGCCGTCAACGTTGCCTCGACAAGATCAAGTTCCGCCTTCTTGCGGTCCGTGATGTCCATGATGATGCCCGAGAAGATATCGGCTTCCTTCGCGTTGTTCAGGCGCGCACCGCCGGTAGCTAAGATCCAACGTAGATCACCGTCGGAGGGCCGAATGATTCGGTATTCACTGCGGTAGGGCACGCGGTTGGCGATAGCTTTTTGAAGATCCTGTTTGGCTTTTGTTTGGTCTTCAGGGTGGATGATCGATGTGATAATCGCATCGACATCCATCGCCATGCCCTCGATCCCGAAAAGCTGCTTCGCTTCGTTCGAAAGAGCGACGCCACTGGATTTGAGATCAACGGTCCAAGTTCCCATGGCGCCCGCCGAAAGCGCAAAGCGAAGACGGTCTTCGCTGGCTTCGCGCTCTCGCATGTCGAGGTGGCGTTCGATGATAAGAGCCGTCGTACGTGCCGTCACCTCTGCGATTTCGATCTCACGTTTCGTCGGACCACGGGATTTGCTCGAATAGAACGCGAACGTTCCAAGAAGCTGACCATGCGCGCTCAAGATCGGAAAAGACCAACAAGCCGCCAGGCCAAAGGCTGACGTTAAGTGACGGTACTCCGCCCACAATGGATCGACGCGCACGTCTTCAACAATAACGAGCTTTCGAGTAGCGGCGGCCGTCCCACAAGATCCCGCACCTACACGGATTGGAACTCCGTCCACCTGCTTGTTAAAGTCTGTCGGTAGACTCGGGGCGCCTCCGTGGCGAAGATGTTTACCATCGTCGTCGGCGATGAGAAGGCTTGCGGTGAGCTGGCCACCTGCCTGAGTCTCGACCATTCGGCAGAGAACTTCGAAGACGTCGCGGAGCGGACTTCCGTTGACCGCAAGCTCGAGCGCGTCCTTTTGAAGGCTCAAACTTTTGCGTGATAAAACTTCTTCCGTAGTCTCTGTTCCCAAAATCATTACGCCGCAGACGACGTCTCTTTCGTTGTAACGGGGAGCGTAGGTTAGGTTGAAATATCGAAGGCGGTCCGTAACGGTGACGGCAATTTCTTCCAGATGCGCGGTTTGCCCGGATCGATAAACGTCATCAAGGATTCCGTGAACTTCTACCGACTCCGGCTGCGCAACGCGAACAGCTTTGCCGGTGGCGTCGAAACCAAGGACCTTGACGTGCGCCTCATTGACGAATTCAAAAACGTGATCCGGGCCCGTCAGAATACAAACCATCTCGGGGGTCTGTTTGAAGAGGCGGCGAAAATTTTCTCGCTCGTTTTGAATCGCGGCTTTTGAACGCTCGACGGCGAGGCGGGCATTCACTTCTTCGGTGACGTCGGCAATCGAAGTGAGGATGCCAAAAACATTCAGACCTTCATCGCGCATCGGTTGATAGTTGAAATTGAAATAATAGTTCTTGGGTTTTCCGGTCTGGTCCGTGAAGCGAAAGAGCGTTTCGTTGCCGACGTACGCTTTACCCGTTCGGTAAACTTCGTCGAGAAGCCGGATGAATCCCTGTTCTTTCGTTTGGGGCACCACCTCTTCGAGAGGAATTCCGATCGCATCTTGACCACCGAGAAAGAAATTGCGGTAGACGTCATTTGCAAATGTAAAACGATGCTCGGGGCCTTCTGTAAGACACATAGGAATTTGCGCTTGGCCAATAACTTCCTCGATCGAGAGCTTAGCGGCTCGGCTCGGGGATTTGGCGTCGCTTTGATTGTCGACGTCCTCTTTGAACGTCTTCAGCTTGATTTTGAGCGCAACAGGGTGGACAGGTTTAAAAAGAAAATCGATCGCGTCGTAGGGGACTAGCTCATTCAATCCCTCATCACTCTCTAAGAGGAACAAGAGAGATGATTTCGAATTCTGCGCAGACTCTCTGACAGTCTTTGCAACGTGGCCCGGATTCGATTGGGAATTTGAGAGATTCGCGATGATGAGCGAGAAGCGACAGTCTGCAAGAGCTGACTTGAGCTCCCGATCGTTGGTCACACGCGTGACCGCAAATGATTCATCTGCCGACACACTGTTAGGAAACTCGAAAGCTCCAGATGCGTGATCAATGAGGAGGATCTTCACTGGAACCAACTGAGTCTCCGACTCTTCAGAATTGAAATCGATCAGAACTTATCCCAGGGTCTTTCTGTGGGCACAAGGTTTTCGCGTCGCAACAGGCAGTGGAATTCTCAGGCGCACCACCCATTCGCGGCTGATCCAAAGTTGAAAAGATCTGGAGCAGGTCTTTGATTAAATCGATTTCAACACGCCGGTGCAGTTAAATCTGCTTCGCGCGTCTTAACTCAAACGGCACCGCTTTCAAGGGTCGGGGCGTTCTGGTAAGGCCTCGCGTCGAGCGGCATATCGATCGTGAATGTGGTGCCGCGACCACCGGCGCTGTCAACGCCGATACTTCCGCCGTGCGACTCGGCCACCGCTCTTACGAGTGGAAGGCCGATGCCCCAGCCAATTTGCTTTTCCTTTCGGGCCGACTCGGATCGCCGAAACGGTTGGAAGATGACTTCTTGCTCTTCAGCCGGGATCGGCCGCCCCATGTTGTGCACGGCAATCGCGATGCGCTCGTGATACGTCTGAATTGAGATCGTAATGGGCGTCGTTGCATCTCCGTACTTCACTGCGTTCGATGCCATATTTTCGATTGCACGCTCAATGTCCGTTCGGCTCCACCAGCCCACGATAGGTTCGCCTCGGCAGACAAACCGTTTTCCGTAGCTAAGCGTGAGATTCGAAATGACGTCTTTGACAAGCGAGAGCATTTCAAATTCGGAGAGATCAAGATTCAGTCGCTGGAAGTTCGTAACCGTCAACACGTCCAGAAGATCTCGGATCATGCGATCAATGCGCGCGTTGTTTTCGACGATCTTAGCTGCCAATAGTGCGACTTCCTTAGGGTCAGAGGGGTCCATTAAGATCAGCTCGGCAGCCATGGAAGAAACGCCTAAAGGGTTTTTGAGATCGTGGCTCAAGGTCGCGACAAACTGCTCGCGGATATTGGCTTGAGTGAGAGCGAATGCCGTGACCGCTTCACGAATTGCAAGATCGAACGAATTGTAGATCGCGGTCTTTTCTTGTTTTGAGAGATCCACCTCCGAGCCGAGTTCTTGGATCATGACGGAGCGTAGGATTTGGTGTTCGCGAATGAGTTGATCGAGACTGTATTGCGAAAGTCTCGCGCGTTCACCCCCGTGCTCTTGCGCGACGGTCGTGAGAAAACTTGCACCTTCGCGAGGGTAATCCTTCGTCAATGCCTCGGCGAAATTATCGACGAACGCGGGAATGGTGTCGATAAGGATGGGATGCGGGAGCTTCGCGGCTGGCGCAAGTTCTGAGCGTACCTCGGTTTCCCACCGAGAGATGATTTTTTCGCGCATGCTGAGAAGTTTTCTCCCCGTTTCGCTAAGGCGAGAGGCATCCTTCAGTTGATCAGTCGTTAGCGTCACAAGGACTCCTCATTCGAAGATCAGGCCGAGCATGGGCTGAGCTCGTGAGCCGAAATAACTAATTTGAATTTAGCAGTAATTCGAAAAGGGAAGTAGCGCAGACGCTGTGTCGTTTCGTGCAAATGGATAAAGCCGTCTTAAAAGCTAACGGCGCAACATCGTCTGTCGAAGCAGGGCTGTTGCATCCACATGGTGATAGCTTCTGCCCAAGCGAAAGATCTTGAATTGAAACGGGGAGGCGCCTATGCCCTTAACGCTTTTTCCAACTTTCGAGATCTTGCTTCGTCCGTCCGAAAAGATGAAGATGGATACGCCGTCGGTTCTTCCGTTTTCTCCTCTAGTCATCTCCACAGCCATTCTTATCTTAATCGTCCTTACGATCGCAGTTTCCATCCTCGCGTTTACCTTAATCGTAAGGCGGGAAGATCCGAAAAGTCCTCGTCGGAGGCGACGAGGCGCCGTGGAGTCTGCTGCACGAAAGCACAAAGGTCCCAAGCGCTTTAACCCTCTTCGTGGCGTGACCTTCCGCGATCTTCTCGATCACAACGCGATCTCCGAGAAGATCAGCGCCAACGCAGCTGAGTGGATCGAGCAGTCATTAGGTGAAGGCGGCATGAGGGCCGTGCAAGCGGCAGCTTTGAAGGCGGGAGCTGACCACTTGGGTAATACTCCCGCAAATCAAGCTCTTAAAGTTCTTGCGGGCGGCAAGCCCGCTCAGCTCCCAAGCAAACTTCAAGAAGCGCTTTCGGCAAAAAAACTTTTCGAGACCAGTTTGACCGTCGTGCCCGGTGTGATTACTGCGGCGTCTCCGGTCGTACCGGTGGTCGTAGGGTGTTTCGGTTTATTGCAGGGACTCGAAAAGGCGACCCCTTGGCGAAACCTCGATGAGAAGTTAAGAGAGTCCCTTGAGCTTCGATCGTTGGATCGTCTTTCGCACCTTCAAGCCGTGTTTGAGGAATTAAAAGGCGAATTGAGCACGGCTGAGCCTGACGAAACGCATCTGAAGTCGCTGCGACTGAAACTGAAAGAAATCCGATTGGTTGCGCAAAACGAAATTCGTTTAAAGTTCTCTTACATGAAGCCACCCTTGCCGAAAGCGTTTCTTTGGTGGAGCTGGGGACTCGGTGCAAAACAGGCGGCGATGCGTGATCAGATTTTGATGGAACTCTGCCGTTTGAGAGAAGTCCAAGTCGCCATCCATCTTGAGCAACTCATCTGGATGGTGTTGGGCCAAAGTCCGATCTTCATCGATGAAATTTCACCCGAGATCGTGGCCGATCTCAAACAAATCGGCGAGCTGACGAGCGAAAGGATCAGCTGGGTCAAGGGAACGCACGCCAAGGAGCTAGCTCAGTTGAAGAGTCTACCTCTTTTGATGGCAGAGGTTTTAGAATTCGAAAGCGAAGACTTCGATCTTCGCCCTCAGCGAAAAGCGGCAGCTTGAAGAAGACTCAAATTCCCCGCGCACGCGAGCGCTGCGCGGGCAAACGTCATCACCAGCGGCAAGGAGCCCCAAACCTTCTTGGGTTAACTAAAAGGTCGACGCCCTCCTTCATTAACACGCGCAAAAGGCTGTGGAGCCAATCATTGCAATGCGCTCTCGATGGCCGCGCGTAAAGGCTGATCGCCAAGCTGCGGAATCATTTGTCCGTTTACAAAGAAAGTGGGCGTGCCGCGAACGCCCACGGCTTCGCCGTCTTGTTCATCCATGCGAATCTTTTCCGCGTGTTTCGCGATAACGGTCTCGCGCTCGAGTTTTTCCTTCGGGATGCCAAGACCAACTAGGTATGTGGGAATCAGCTCTGGACGGGGCTGGTGATGATCGCCCCATTCTGGTTGTTTCTCGAAGAGAATATCGAGCGCTTCTTCAAATTTTCCGTGCTCGCGTGCTTCCTCCAAGGCTGACGCTGCATACATGGAGCCCGGGTGATAGGGCATGTAGCGAAGCACGAAGTGGACGCGGTCTTTGTAGTCGGCGACGATTTTCTTGAAGATCGGGTGCATCACGCGACATGACTCGCATTCAGGATCAAACCATTCCACGACCGTGACTCGACCGAGCGTGTTTCCAAACCGTGGGCTGTGCGGCCTTGCGAATTGTTCGGCGCTCAAAGCCGCGCTCGGAGTTGGAGCCGAAGAGGTTGGTTTGTTCAACATCGAGAAGGCAACGACGGCCACTAGGGCAACAGCGACCGCGACGAGAAGGAAAATCTTATTTTTCATCTTTAAACCTTTTCTATTTCTAAGTTTGCGGTGGGAGAAAGTTCGTTGGACCTATCAAGCCAAACTAAAAGTAAAGTCGTGATGAAAGCCGCTAGGGACATCAAGGGAATCGTGATGAACCCAAATAGCTCAAGCTGTTTAGCCGAGCAAGAAAGGCCTTGCGTACAGGGAGCGAGTGATTCGGAAATAAAGCCGAAGTAGAGCAAATTGTGGTAGATCGCAATCGCGAGTCCGGTAAGGACCAGCGGAAAAACGTAACGTTTGTAGCGGTGATCCGATGTCCAAATGGCCGTACCGAGAATGAGGACCAAGGGATAAAGACAAACTCGCTGGTACCAACAAAGTGTGCACGGAGGGAACTTCATCACTTCGCTAAAGTATAAGCTCCCTAAGGTTCCGATCAAGACGAGGACAAAGTTGATATGTAGAGCAAAAGGCATCGAGAAAAGTCTCCTAAAGAAGGCGTAGCAAACTCCAGCGAATCAATCACTCGTTTTTGCGGCCCGCGAAACGCGTGTCGCTTTTGTCGACTCGTTATTCTGAGGCGTCAGAACCAAATTGACACGTGACGGAGCTTTTCCGGCATCAAGGCCATTTAATTAAGCGGCGAGTCTTTTCCTCCAGGTAAGACACCGATCGTTTTTTGTCGTTTCTTGTCGTTTCTTAGGCGCAACGTAACCTCCTCGAATCTTCGGACTGGCGAAATTTTCGAAAACCGCATGCATGACCTGGCTGGCTCGCCTTGTTTTTAGATCGGAGAGCGCCTGCTAAATCTTCAGGACCGATGAGAACTGGATCGGTAAAACTTCCCAATCACGGCCTTAAAAAAGGGCTCAGCAATTCGTGACTTGAGATTCCCTTAGTTCGGGGCAAAAAGAGAAGCTCATCCGAAATCGAGTCAGGAGTCGAGTGTGCGGCTTTTCAATTTAGCGCAATTGGTTTTGATGACCCTTTCGTCGTTCAATGCTGTGGCCGATATTGAAGCCGACTTTCAGGCTTTGAAGAACATTACGATCAGCTACGAGGCCAAGGGAACAATCTGCGAGCAGGTGGCAAAACTAAGATTTGCAGAACGTTTCCCAGAGCCTCAGTACGGAGTCATCACCGGCATCGCTTATCGAAATGTTTCAGAAACAATTGGTGAACTCGACATCGTCGTCTTCGACCGTTTAAGCGGCGATGTTGTAGAGATCGCAGAAGTGAAGTGTTGGAAAGACCTTGATGATGGTTACGCAAAGGCGCTCGAGCAACGCGCACGCTTTCAAAAAGCCATCCGTTCAAATAAGCCACTCACGTTTCAATCGACCGCGGATCAAAGCGTTTTTCAGCAAAGCCAGTTTGCGAAAGTGTCGAGTTTTAAATCCATCGCGCAAAAAGGAGCCGTTGCGGTCGGCTACGATTTGGAGCTTGAGTATACCTTGCCCCAACTCTTGAAACTTCGTTCACGCATCCTGATGTGTCGAACCGTGGGCGAGTGTCCGAAGTAAATTTGACTTCAATGGAGCTTGGCCGCGAGTGAACTGTACTTCTCTACGGTTTTCAGCAGAAGCGGAAGCTGGATCGGCTTTGGGATCACCGCATTTGGACGAATCGCTTTCGCACTCTCAACGTAGGCCGAGCATACGGCTACGGGCAAGGTGCAGAGGTTCGGATCATTGCGTTGGACATCGAGAAAATCCCAACCGTTGAAGTTCGGCATCATCAGATCGAGCACGACGAGACAAGGCCGAGGCTGGAGGCGCCGCAAAAGCTCAAGGCCATCGGCACCGTCGGAGGCCGTGTAGACCTCGTATCCCCGCGATTCTAGAATATCTCGAAGAGCTTCTTTGGTATCGGCATCGTCTTCGATGATGACAATCTTTTTTGCGGCCATCCTAGCTTGGCTCCTTCAGCAATCTAGTGATCGGAAATTCTGGCTAGTCACTGGCTCTTTCGCGAGAGGCGAGAGCACCTCACTTTTGTAACAGATCAACCAATCTAGGAGTGTTTAAACTTAGCGACAACTCGCCGATGCCTCGTGGTAATTAGTGAGTTGAGCTGTGTTGAAGTTCAACCCCGAGCGAGATAAAGCGTGCGATTCGCTGCTCGAGATCTTCTTCAATTTTCTTCGACTCCGTTACATCCTGCAAAACGACCACGGCGCCAACGGTTCGACCATCGAAACCGTGAAGAGGTGATGCCGAGCAAAGCAGCATCTTTTCTGCACCTTCATCACAGCTGATCTTCAGAACTTCGTTATGCGACGTCTGATCGGCTTCAAGCGCACGCGCGAGAGGTCCGCCTCTTTCTTTGATGATTTGTCCTTCTTCGTCCCACCAGCCGAGGATTTTGCCGTACGAATGGTCACCTGATGGATCTAATGCCTTGCAGATGCGCGCGACGTTACCATTGGTTTGGCAAATTCGACCGCTCATATCCGCAATGATGACTCCCACCGGAAGACCTTCGAGAACAGAAGAGAGCTTTCGACCGGCTTGGAGCAACTCTTCCGTTTCGCGTAGCTGCTGCTCTTTAGCTTTTAGAATGTCGGCTTTCAAACGGAAGGACGAATAAATCGCAAGCTTCATTCGCAAAATATCTGGATCAAAGGGCTTACCAAAGTAGTCGACGCCTCCGGCTTGGTAGCCCTTGCGCACGAAAGCTTCTTCCTTGTACACCGCCGTGACGAAAACGATGGGAATGTCGGCGCAGTGACTCATTTTTTTGATTGCCGTCGCGGTCTGGTAGCCGTCCATCTCGGGCATTTGCACGTCCATCAGGATCACGTCTATGTCGTGACGGCTCTTCAGAATTTCAAGCGCTTCGACGCCTGAATGAGCTTCGATTAAGTTGTAATCATGAGCGAGCACAGCTTCTAGTGCGATTAAATTTGCGGGAGTATCGTCAACCGCAAGGACGTTCGCTTTTCTCACCAGAGGAACAGATTTCATGCACAGTAGGGTAGCGCAGCTGCTGAGGGCTCGCGAGCGTTTGTTCCTACTCCCGGTTGGATTTAAGGGACGGTTACGGGCCAGTGGTTCTTTCTGTCCCAGTTCAGCGACGTCTCGCGTGAGTAAGAAAAGACAAGGCGACAAGTTGCCACAAAGGAATAGGCGCCGAGCTTATTTCTCGGCACCCGATGTAGAGATCGAAATCTGGAAGCCGGCTTCAGCGCGCGTGAGGTTCGCGGGGTGCGGGCGGAGTTGCATTTTCCGAGACCGCGGTTGCTTCATCTTCTAGATCGACGGCTTTGCGAATTTTTCTCAAGCTCCAGCGGCGGAACCGCTCGATGTAGCTGAAGGCTGCGGGCACTACAACTAGAGTTAAAAGCGTTGAGCTGATGACGCCACCGATGACCGCAATGCCCATGCCCGTACGTTGCTTAGATGCTTCGTTAAGACCAATCGCGATGGGGATCATCCCTGCAATCAGCGCAATCGACGTCATCAAGATCGGACGTAGGCGAACAACACCGGCTCGAATGACGGCTTCTTTGAAGTCTTTGCCTTCCTGAAGAAGCTGATTGGTATAGTCGACGAGGAGAATCGAGTTCTTCGTCGCCACCCCCAAGAGCAGCACGATCCCGATCATCGAGAACATGCTCAATGACTCTTGGGCGATGAGGAGCGAGAAGAATGCCCCGCAAATCGCGAGCGGAAGAACTAACATGATCGTAAACGGAGTTACAAACGACTCATAGAGCGACGCGAGTACGAGATAGATGAACAGAATACCGAGACCCATGGCCGTGATAACGCTACCGATGAGCTCTTGGAAGTTCTCTGCCTGACCCACGAAAACGTAGCGCATATCGGGATCCATTTTGATCTCGTCTTTGAGGAGGCGCTGAACTTCCGAGATCGCGCCGGACATGCCGGGACCTTTAGGATTTACGTCAGCGGTAATGGAGTAGTAACGTCCGCGATCTTGGCGCGAGACTTTCGCAGGACCCATTGCCTCCACAGCTTGCGCGACGTCGCGCAAGCGAACTTGTCGACCGTTGACGTTAGGTACATACGTATCCTCGAAAGCCGTTCGCAAGTTGCGTTGATCTTCCTGAAGGCGCACACGGATGTCGTACTCTTTCCCGTTCTCCCGGTAGACCGCCGGCATCGTGCCTTCGATCAAGGTGCGGAGTTCAGAGCCGATCGAGGACGTAAGAACACCCAGACGCTCCGACATTCTTTTGTCGGGCACGACCTGGAATTCTGGCTTGCCCGGACGGAAGCTAACGTCGACATCGATGAGTGCTGAATTCGTTTTCAGCTTCTCGTAGAGTTGTTGGGAAACTTCCTGGATGCGGTTGAGGTCGTTACCCATGATGTTGACCGAGAAAGCGCGCTGTGATCCGCCGCCGGCTCCGGCATCCGTGACGATCGGCTTTGAGTCGGCATAAGCTTTCAGTTGATCGCGAACTCGATCTTTCATCTGCGTCGTGTTCACGCTGCGCTGCTTTGAATCGACAAGGTTAATGAAGTAAGTGGCCTTGTTCGATTCGCCGGTCTGACCACCGATAATTAAAACCGACGATGCGACTTCTTTATTCTTCCGGATGGCCTGGTCGACCTCTTGGCCTAAGCGGCTCATTTCTTCAAGATTTGTTCCGGGCTTAGACTCGAGCGTGACCATGAATTCGCCGGTATCGGATGCCGGAAGAAACGTCTTCGGGATGAACTTGACCGTCCAAAGACTGAAGATGAAAAGCGCAAGCGCTCCGCCAAGAGTAAGAAGCGGGAATCGCAAAGTCACCTTCAAGATACTTTCGTACACGCGTTCGAGCCAGGATTGGAAACGATCGAATGCCGCAAGCAGCGAACCCATCGTTTTCCCCCAAAGACCTTTGCGAGCTTTTCCGTGACCGTGGGCTCCACCCGCGAAATACGCGGAAAGCATTGGCGCCGTGGTGAGAGCGTCGAACAAGCTGATCAGCATCGCAAAGCAGATCGTGAGCGCAAACTGTTTGAAGAGTTGACCGATCGTACCTTTCAAGAAGCCGACCGGACCAAAGACCGCAATGACCGCAAACGTTGTCGCGACAACTGCGAGCATGACTTCTTTTGTTCCGTCCGACGCTGCTTGAATCGCGGGTTTTCCCATCTCGACGTGGCGGAAAATGTTTTCCCGAACGACGATGGCGTCATCGATGAGAAGACCGACCGCAAGTGAAAGTGCCAGTAGCGACATCACGTTGATCGTGAAACCCGCAAGCGACATCAAGAAGAACGCGCCGATGAGAGAGGTTGGGAGCGATAGACCCGTAATGAACGTGGAGCGACCGCTACCTAAAAAGAAATACACGACGATCACGGTCAGGATAATCCCGATGATGATGGATTCTTGAACGTCAAAGACGTTGGCGCGAATCATCTTCGAGCCGTCGCGCAGGACTTTCAACGTCATGCCTTTGTTCTCGTTTTTGAACTCGGCATTGAGTTTATCGGCACGTGCTTTCACCGCATCGGCCACCGCAATCGTATTTGCGCCCGATTGGCGATAAACGAGCAAGAAAACCATGCGATCGCCGTTTGAGTAAGCGCGCGTAGTTTCATCTTTAACCGAATCAACGACTTTGCCGATTTCGTTCACGGTTACGGGAACGTCGTTTCCGAAAAAGCTCACAACTGTTGAGCCGATGTCTTGAATCCTCTGGTACTGACCGAGGGTTCGGAACGACGTTTCACTTTTGCTTTCATTCACTTTGCCGGCCGGAATGTTCTGACCGGTTGCCGCGATCTTCTGCGCTACCGAAGTTGCGGAGATCTCGTATTCTGTAAGCTTGCGCCGATCGAGTGCGATGTGAATTTCGCGTTCCCGGCCACCGGCGATGTCGACCTTGCCGACTTGGTTCACTTGCTCGACCTTGGGGCGCACGATGTCGTTGGCAAGATCAAAGAGCTCAGCGTCTTTTAACTGCGGCGCTTGTAAGCCCAAAATTACGATAGGTTGATCGGCGGGGTCGACGCGGCGGATGACGGGCTCTAAAATGTCGGTCGGAAGTTTCTGACGGACCATCGAAACTTTGTCGCGTACCTGCTGCTCAGCGTATTTTACGTCGGTCTCGGTCGTGAATTCCGCGATGACTACGCTGTAGCCCTCCGTGTTTTCGGATTTCACCGTTTTGATGCCAGTGAGCGTGCTGAGCTCATCTTCGATGACTTTTGAGACGAGGATCTCGACCTCCTGGGGACCCGCGCCGGGGTAGGGCGTTGTGACCGTGATCATCGGAAGCGTAAATTCCGGGTACAAGTCGACTGGCATGTTCTTCAGCGAGATGCCACCAAGAACCATGAGGACGACGAGAATGGCCGTGATAAAAACGGGCCGTTTGATGGAGAGATCGGCCAGACTCATTTTAAACCTCCGAAAGTTTTCAACTGACTGTAAATTCCTAAGATTTCGGCTTCGATGCGGAGACGATTCAGCTGAGCGTTGGCGAAGTCTTCTTCAAACTGAATAACCGTGTAGGTCGTCGTGCGACCCCGGCGAAGGCGGCTTCGTTCGGCTTCAAGCTTGGCTTTTTGCGCTTCTTCGAGTTTGCGCGCGAGATCTAAACGTTTTCTCGATTCGCCAAGGCGTTGGTTGAGATCGGTCCATTCGCGCTCGGTTTCGTAGGCTTTGCGCCTATAGGCGAGATCGCTGCTCTCGGCTTGAATCTCATAGCCCTCGCGCGCTCGAGCCGCGATGCCTTGTTGGAGTGGGATATTGACTTTCAAGCCAACTGCGTAATTTGGATGATCGGTGGAAAGCGATTCCGAAATCGCCGTAGCAGTTGCAGGATCGCGCCCGTTCAAGCCCGCATTTAAAAACAGGTCGACCGCAGGTTTCGACGATTCACCAGCGCTGCGACTGCTGGCTTTCGCAGCGCGGGCTTGTTGTTCCGCTACACGAACGTCGGCACGAGCTTGGTCTCGCGTCGGTAAATTCAAAGAGCGAATGAGGTCATCGTTGATGACGCTTAAGCGCTCTGGAACTTCGTTAGACTCGATCCCGCGAATCGTATTGAATGCGCGCGCAGCACTGGCTTCTTCGTCAAGCGCCTGCTGTGATTGCATCTTGCGAGCGGCAACGGCTGCTTCGGATTGGAGAAGCTCGGCCCGGTCACTCAGCTCGAGCCGCGCTTGTCGGGACATGAAATCCCGACTTCGCTCGGCGCGCTCCAAACTTTCGCGGGTCGCGGTGACCGACTCGCGTGCAACCGAAAGCCTCCAGTACGCAGCCTCAGCCTGCGCGCGGAGTTGAGTTTGAGTGAATTGCTCCCCATATTTTTGTGCGAGCACGCTGGCTTCTTGAGCTTCTTGGTTCGAACGCACTTCACGACCGAATCCGTTCTTCCAGAGAGAATAGGTGAGTTCGGCGACCGGTCCGGTCGTTGCAAACGACGGATTCGCCATCAGTGACGGATCTGCGCCCTTGATTTCTGTATTCGCGAAATTATAAGAGAGCTTCGCATCTAATCCAAAGTTCGTGCGCTGGCCAACACCAAGGGCGAAGGCTTGCGTGCGGGTTTCATTGCCCATCAACGAAGGGGAGCTTGTTTCTTTGCGATCGGACCCGGTCTGCGCTTGTCCAAAGAAGTACGGAGAGGTGAGGAGCTGCCACTCCTGACTCCGGAGTTCGAAGGCTTCTTCAGCGCGCGCGGCACGTTGAAACCCCTCGTTTTGACTTTCAACCTGGCGAAGATACTCGTCGAGACTTATCCGTGGTCTGCTTGCGGCGGGCAACGATTGTGCGTTAGCGGATGAAGCCGCGAAGCTTGCGCAGAGAATTGAACATAAAGCGAGACCGATGCGGATGGGATCAGATTTCGTTTTCATTCAGAGCTCCTGCGGGCATGCGCTTAAGCCCGGTAACTAAAGTTTCCACGAGGCTTGACGCCAGTCGGCTGCGCTCGTCATCTGTGTTCAGATCAAAGAGTTCAGGCTCGTTTCTGAAAGCTCGGTAAGTCACGATCGACTGCAGCCCTCCGAGAAGAGCCGCGGTTGCAATTTGGGGGTCGCTATCCGCACGGATGAGATTCTTCTCGCGTGCCGAGGTTAGGAACTCAGTAATGGCACGTCGAATGGAACCGAACTTTTCCTGAAAGAGATCTTTCGCAATCGGCATTCCGCGCATGTACTCGAAAACAAGAATTCGGAATGACTGCGAATCCCGAGCGCACCACTCAAGGTATTCGGTCGCGAAAATTTCGAGACGCAGCCGAACTTCCGCTTCGGAGGATGGGCTTTGTAAGACGCGTAAGAACCTCTCAATTTCCTTTTCGCCGATGGAAGCAATCAAGGTCTTGTAGAGCTCAATTTTGCTTTGAAAGTGGTAGTTGACCTGCGCGGCATTCATACCGGCTTTCTTGCAAATTGCACTGACGGACGCGCCTTCAAAGCCAAACTGCGAGAATATCTCTCTGGCGGCGCCGAGCAGAGTTTCGCGCGGCTTTCGTGCGGATGCCGAATCGTTTTCGGTTCCGGATTCAGCTTTTGAACCGAGATCGCGTGTAGAGCGGGTCATGGGCTCACCAACATTCCCTAGATGATGTGTCAAACGATGTATTCAATTATTCAACCGTTCGGTTGAAATGTCAAAATGCTTGATTGAACTTAAGTCGCGAACGAAGCGAGTGCTGGCGTCGTCGATCGGCTAAGGTCTTTAAATGACTAATGAAAGCGAATAGCGGCGCTCGCGGGATGTGCGGGCGAGAATTGCGGGGCGTGATTCAGGATGAGACCAGAACAAGAAGCTAATTTCGAGCGGCCATCCCATACAGATAGATGTCGATGACTCTCTTTACCCATCCTCGGCGATGTTCCGGGTTCTGAAGATCGAATCCGTACTGAAACTTCAGAGCTCGAAAATTGCTGATGAGGTAGTGGATATGAACTTGAAGCGCGAGGACGCTCGTTTGCTCGTCCGTTGATGAGTCCAGCACACCGGATTCGATGGCGGAAGCCATGAACGAGCGAAGAGCTTTTTCCATAGGCTCGAACGTTCCTTTGAGGATCTCTCGCATGAGTTCCGGATGAGTTTGCGAGTCGCGAACGATCGTGAGCGCGAGTTCTGGTCGTTCGCTAACGGATTCGATGATCTCGGTGAGAAAGACGCTCAGTCGAGTTCGAAATTCTTCGATACTTTTCGGCGACTGCAAAGACCGAATGCCGGCATCGAATGAGTGGCGACCAAATTGCTCAACGACGGCACGATACAAATTTTCTTTTGAATCAAAATGGTAGTGGACGGCCGCAACGTTGACTTTGGCTTCGCGACAAACTTCCTTTACCGAGGCTCCTTCGTAGCCTTTCAACGCGAACATACGGGTGGCAACGGAAATGACACGCGAGATGGTTTCCTCAGCGTTTTTCCTTTTGGGTCCACTCGGGGCTTTTGCTTTCGTTGGCGATTTGCGGCGTGCTGTTTTCTGCGTCGATTTAGCCTTCATGGAGTCTACGCTAGGCCCCAAGGACGCAAAAGACAAGGGCGTGGTTGTGTCGATTAGAGCCGCGAGAGGGCAGTTTGAGCTTCAATGATTGATCTCCCAAGGCGCGTGCGGTATCGTGAGTGAAAGAGGCTGACAATGTTGCAAGCAACGCACGTCACATTCGTAAAAACATCCGCGCAGAATATTTCCTATATTCAGTGCAAGGCCTTTGTTTTCTTTGGCGGCTGAGGCTGCGCCAAGTTCCTTCGCCTCACCGCCGATCCCATCAAAGCCAGTCCGAGAGCTTCTCCAGTACAAGCCGCAGTTGGCCCGAATAATTTAGAGCGAAATGTCTTCTTTCAAAGATCATTTCGTTGATCCGGTCCGAAACAAGCTCGTGTCTCGAAGCTCCACTCACTAGGCCCCTTGATGCTTATTCACTTCAAATTTTTCTCGTCCTAGACCTAGTGGGAGCGAATCGCTCGTCTAGGCAAGATCCGAAATTAGATCCAAAAAGGAAGATCGTCATGAGTTCGAATTCTCAAAGCGTGATTTTGTCTGAGCAAGACTATGACAGGCTAACGAAGTTTTTGAGACTTCAAGGATTCAAGAGCTCCGCTTTGTTGGCGGAGAAACTTGCTACGGCGGAACTTCGGCCGCAGAAAGAAATACCGGATGATCTCGTAACGATGAACTCGGTCGTTGAGTTTGTTGATGTCGAAACGGGCAAGAAACATCAAGTGAGCCTCGAGTACCCGTTCTCTTCGGGCGTTACGGAGAATCGAATTTCGATTCTCTCCCCCCTTGGGGTTGAAATTCTTGGCCTCAGAATCGGGGATTCGATTTCTTGGCCAACACCCACGGGACGACGAAAACCTTATCAAGTTTTGAGGCTCATCTTCCAGCCCGAAGCAGCGGGGAAATGGGATCTTTGAGTCGCGTCGTTCCTTTGATCACAAAGAAAATCATCAGGAGAAATGCCATGACAAACGAAAATAGTTTACTGATCACGGACCAAGATTACGAAAGATTGTCGCTTCTCGTGCATCACCATGAAAGCGAAACTTCAGCTCTTCTCGATGAGGAGTTAGGCCGAGCGACGATTGTGCCTCAACGGGACATTCCGCGAGACGTCGTTACCATGAATTCTGTCGTGCGCTTTGAAGATGAGTCGTCCGGCAAGGAAAACGAGATCACCCTCGTGTATCCGAAAGACGCCGATGTCACCAAGGGTAAGGTCTCCGTTCTTGCTCCAGTCGGAATGGCCTTGATCGGCCTGCGCCTTGGACAGCGCATTGATTGGCCGGTGCCGAATGGAAAGTTTAAGCGGCTTAAAGTGATCTCGATCGCTTATCAACCTGAAGCCCACGGGGATTGGGATTTGTGATTCATCCAAGAGCAGCGCAATCATCAGGCGCGGATGTTTACATCGATCTGGGAACGGCGAACACCATCGTCATGGCGAAAGATCGTGGGCTGGTCGCTAACGAGCCATCTGTCGTCGCCTATCGGGAGGAATCTCATGGTCGGAAAACCATCCTTGCCGTAGGCGCGGAAGCGAAAGCAAAGATCGGTCGCACCCCAGGGAATTTGGTTGCAAGCTTTCCGCTGCGCGCGGGAGTCATCGCAGATCTCGATACGACCGAAGCAATGCTCCGTTATTTTACCGCCCGTGCGCACAGGAAATTTCAATTCTTCCGGCCGCGGGTTGTGATCTCACTTCCCTACGGCGTGAGCGATGTCGAAAAGAAAGCGGTTCGCGAAGCCGGAAAATCGGCAGGGGCTCGTGAAGTGGTGCTCATTGAGGAGCCCATGGCTGCGGCGATCGGTGCGGGACTTCCCGTCGATCTTCCGAAAGGGAATATGATTATTGATATCGGCGGCGGGACAACGGAGGTTGCCGTTATCTCTTTATGCGGAATCGTTCACTGTGAAGCCGTGCGCGTCGGTGGGCATGCTTTCGATCAGGCCATCGTCGAATTCATCCGCAAGCAATATAACCTGATCGTTGGTGATCAATCAGCTGAACGGATCAAAGTTGAAATTGGTTCGGCCCTTGCGGGAGATAACGGAAAGACCGCGTACATCCGCGGAGTCGATTTTGTAAGTGGGCTTCCGAGGGAGCTCACTTTGACTTCCGCCCAGGTTCACGCGGCGATCAATCCACTTCTGGAAGAAATCGTGAGAGCCGCGGCGCGGACGCTTGAGCGAACTCCGCCAGACTTGCTTCCTGATATCATTCAGGACGGAGTCAAACTTGCCGGTGGCGGAGCGCTTCTGAATGGCTTGAGCCTCCGGTTGCAGAGAGACCTTCGTCTTCCAGTCACCATTGCGGATGAGCCTCTCTTAGCGATCGCTCGCGGAGGCCATTCGGCATTGAAGGATCCGCCACTTCTCGAACGAATAGCGCTCGCTTGAGTCTTTGAGTAATCTTAACCGACGCTTCACCGTGATTGCGCCGATCGTCTAGTTGGTGTGAGAAGAGGGGAAGCTTAAACTGAGAGCATGAAAAATTCCAGAATCGCCTTCGGTCTTGCAATCTCTCTCTACGGCTTCTCTTCGGCTGCCAGCGAAGTCTGCGCAGGAAGCAAGGTCATTGCGACTTGCGAGACGCTCTCAAAGTTAGGACAAAACATCAACGGAGCGAAGGAACTCTCGCTTCCACGCTTGGACGACTCCATCATTCACAATGCGGCAGGAACTCCTTTAGGACCCGATGATGTTTTACAGCCTCCCACGCCGCTCCAACTCAAAACGGCAGAGCAGATCATCGAGACTCTTCGCGAGGCCGCCAAGAAAGAAGTGATGGCCGGTAAAAGCCGAGAGTTTTTGACTAAGGAACAGAAGGCTATGCTCTCGAGGCTCGAAAATTTGCGCGTCGTTATTCAAAAGTCAGGGCAAGAGCAGTGTCGGCCCCCAAGCCCGGATGTCCTTTTCCTGGATGCGAAATACCTACCGCACGCGCACGAAATTTCGATTTGTCCGAATGTAACAAAGCTTGCGCCGGCTTCCTTGAAGATGTTGGTGGCGCATGAGCTTGGTCACGTGATCAGCCCGTGCGCGATGTCTCGCGAAGCCTTTCGCGTGAACGCGAAAGTGATGAAATCCAAAAATGTTTTGAAGAATTGCGGCATCAAAGATGCGGCAGGGAAAGGGATCGTTCAGGAGATGAGTGAATCAAGGATGGCGTTGTTTAGTCCCGCAAGCGAGCTTGCAGGACCCTTCGCTAAAACTGTGCGGAGTCTGATTGCGTGTAAAGCGCTTGTAAAACAAGCAGACGAGGGTGGCTTCCAAGAGGCCGTCATCTTTGGTTCGCAGGCGAAATGCTTGAACCAGGCTTACGCCGCAACTTTCAGGGACTTCAAGGCCGCGGTCAAAGATCGCATGGTTCCATCAGTTTTGAGAATGGACCAAGCAGCAAAGATTCCTCAAAAGTGCTTGGGTACTCAAGAGGAGCACTTTGCGGAGTCTTTTGGCGCGCATCTTTTTGCTCAGCAGCTTGAGTCTTCGAGTGATCAAAAAAACGAGGCGAGGATCGGTGTTTCGCAGATGCAGGGCTACGCCTGTTTGGATCAAGCCGTACCGCCGGAACCGGGCGCTAGGTTTGATTACCCTTCGAGCGAAGATCGTCTCAAGATCCAGTTTGCTGATCCGCGGATGGGAAAAGCGCTGAGTTGTCAGGCGCCAGAAACGAAGCTTTGCGTCTTTAGCCGGGCTGCGTCCGCTGAAGGCAAGCCGGCCCAAACCTCCAAAACAACCAATTAGATCTTGTTTATAGATTTCGACCGAAGCGCGTGGAAGCAAACCACGCGTGAACCCACTTCGTTCCGAGATATCCAAGCGCAGAGCCGACCAACACGTCGCTTAGGAAATGTTGTTGCGTCACGACGCGAGTGAGCGCGATCGCAAGCGCAAAAATCAAAAGCGGCCACTTCGCTTTTGGGATCAGGAGGCCGAGAAGTGTCGCCACGACAAAGATCACCTGCGAATGGCCCGACGGAAACGAGTGCCAATTCCAGTGCAGATTGAAGGGTTCGAAATGCAAGCTTTCGTAGGCAGGGTCGATGTGAGGACGCTTTCGTCCGAAGAGGAACTTCAGACTCAAGAGAGCGAGCCCTACGCTTACCAGCGCGATTAATGACAAGACAGACCACGTTCGAATCTTGACGAGCACGCGCTGAACGTTTTCACCAAACTTCAATTTTGCCGCAATGGCCGAGAGGACAAGCAGCATTCCGGTGATAAAGAAGTAATGATCCCCGAGTGCTAGATCTGTGACTCTCCGGTTCAAAAGGTGGAACTCCGTAAACGACGGATCTTTCCAGTAGCTCGATAAAGCTGAATCCCACCAGATGGCCGAGGTGATGGAAAAGAAAACGACCGCTCCGCTGACGCAGATCGTTTCCTTTTTTAGCTTTTCTCGATCGGTGCTTTTTGACATCGGACCATTTCACCAGGAATCGCGCGGCCATGCAAATCTAGGAAATCGAGAGACTAGCGCATCTTTCATCGAACTTGCTTCAATCGTGAGCAAAATTGATCTTGGTCAGCTTACTTGGGCGTCGAAGTGCGCCCATTCATCTGGTCCTGTCTTTGCTCCAACTGCCTTTACCAACACAAAATCGGTGTCGTTCCGGGAAGCCAATCGACACCTGATCATGATAAATCGCTGAGGAGACAGAGATGAGACAACCTATGCACCTAACTATGGATATGACGACGAAGATTACGACGAAGATTACGA
>SYLX01000119.1 GCA_005808505.1 Bdellovibrionales bacterium
CGCTTCGTACTGATCCATGTCCTCTTTGCTGATGATCGCCTTGCGAGCGACCTGAGCGTACGACTTCAGGTAGCCGGCAAATTCTTCTTCAACCAAAATCGGGGCGTGACCTGCAGCCTCGTGAACGATGTCCGGCGCCGGTGTGTAGAGAAGATGATCAACGGATCGCATATCCGAGGCGATCGGGAGGTAGCCTAGAGCCTGAAGTTCCATAAAAGCTGCAGGCGGAATAAAGCCGCTCACTGGTACCGCATGCCAACCGAATTTTTCCAACTTCTCGCTGATCACACGGATGTCGGGAATACGATCGATCTCGATGCCTGTTTTTTTAAGTCCATCGCCATAGGCCGGATGCGCATGCTTAGATAAGAACGCGCGCAGTTGGCGCATGATGTAGCGCCAGACTTCCTGATCGACGGGCGTGTAAAGGGAGTAATCTTGCTCGACGACGTATTTTTTTAAATGTGCGGGAAGCATTTTGTTCCTCCGCGGACTCTTTCCAATTGAGAGGTTATCGACCCAAGCCAGAAGGTCTCGACCCAAACCAAAGGATCATCTCAGAGATAGGATTCGACTTCTTCTCCAGGTTTAGCAACCTTCGCTAACAGGTGGTTTCGCACGTAGTCGTCGATCGCTTTCTCGAGCGGCCACTGTGGTGAGGACAGCCCCATCCCGAGGAGCCGAGTCATCTTTGCTTCGGTGAAGTATTGGTAACGTGGGCGCATCGTCTCAGGCACGTCAATCCAGTTGATCTCCATTGGACGATCCATGTTGCGGAAGACGGCAGAAGCAAGATCGAGCCACGTTCGCGCTTTACCGAAACCCATATTGTAGATGCCGGATTTTACATTCGGCTGCGAAGCTAGCTCGCGCATCCAACGGGTGACGTCTTTCACGTACACGAAATCGCGCATCTGTTTTCCGTCTTCGTAATCGGCATGGTGCGAACGAAACAGGCTCAAGCGATTCTCTTGGCGGATCTGCAAGAAAGCTTTGTAGACGACGCTCGCCATCGAACCTTTGCGATGTTCGTTCGGACCGAAGACGTTAAAGAAGCGAAGACCAAGCCAAAGCGGCGGCTGTGCGGATTCTTTTTCGGCCCAGCGATCAAATGCGGCTTTGGATTCACCGTATGGGTTCAGCGGTTTGAAAATCGCGGAAGGCGAAGCATCGTCGAAACCTTGAGCGCCATCACCGTAAACGGCTCCGCTTGAGGCGTAGATAAATTTCTTTTTGTGGCGGGTGCACCATTGCCAAAGACGTCTTGTGTACTCGACGTTGTTCTCTTCCAAGAAAGCAACGTTCATCTCGGTCGTGGACGAGCACGCACCCATATGGAAAATCGTTTCGCAGTTGGCGATCGTCTCAGTTTTTTCAAGGAGTGCCCAGATCTCGTCTTTTTTCAAAAACTTTTCGTACGAAAGTCCTTTTAAAAGGTTCCTCTCGTCGAGCCCGACCGAGTCGACGCATACGATGTCACTTCGTCCAGAGCGGTTGAGCTCCCAGACCAAGACGCTTCCGATAAATCCATTGGCACCGGTAACAATAATCATCGCCTGGTTCTAACAAGCCTCGATCGCTAAAACAAGGTCGGCTCGGCTGACGAAAGCCCAGATCGGGTTGACGCTAGC
The DNA here is from genome assembly GCA_005808505.1 of Bdellovibrionales bacterium. Lineage (GTDB taxonomy): Bacteria > Bdellovibrionota > Bdellovibrionia > Bdellovibrionales > JAMPXM01 > SYLX01. The sequence goes on from SYLX01000119.1 coordinate 1,632, forward strand.
CGCACCCCATTTACAAGGGTGCAAAGGCTTTCGAAAATGAAGCATGCGTACAACTTTCCTTGCCCTCTCGTTGTCTTTTTTCTTCTTGGGAACCCTTTTTTCGTCTGTGGGCCACGCTCGATGGGCCGAGGCTGGCGACGCGCCCCATGCCGTCAACTTTGACCGTTCAAACTTCAAAATTCGCAAAGACGGAACTTACTCTGTCATCGTTGAACGCCAAGTCGAAATTCTCAAAGAGCAAGCGAGGCTCGATCAAGGACTCACGCGTATTTCTTACGACGCAAGATCGTCAGATATTCACATCATTGAGGCCAAAACGATCAACAAGGGAAAGGTCGTACGGGTAAAGAAGAGCGATATCGAAATCAAGCCACTCGCCAGCTCAGGCCCAGGCTTCGATGTTGTTAACCAAGTAACCATCGCGTTTCCAGAAGTCGCGATCGGCTCTAAACTCTACGTGAAGTACAAAAAGACCGTGCGGTCGGCTCTCGTGCCGGGACTGTTCGCGATCCATTTTCCAATTGGCTGGAATGAGTGGTTACAAGCATTTGAAATGAACTTCGAATCGGAAGTTCCTCTGTACACGGAAGCTTTCCAAACTGACGGACAGCTGGAAATGAAGAACGAAGGACGCAAAGCTTCAATCAAACTCAAAGCTCCGTTCTTTAGAATGATCGTTGAAGAGGAAAACGATCTCATGGATTCCGACTCCTTAATTTGGATTGGGGTGACGACAGCGAAGGAGTGGAGCGACTTCCCTCGCTCGACGGTGATGGCGTACGAAGATCAGATGTCAACGGAGCTTCCAAAGTCGCTTGCGGCCATCGTGGAAAAGTCCAAGAGCCTCAACAATCCCGTCGATCAAATTAACTCCGTTACTTCGGGCTTAGCTGATGCTGTTCGCTACGTCGGCGACTGGCGAACAGTGAAAGGGGCTTATCATCCACGTGCTCTGAATACGATTGCCGAGAGTGGTTACGGCGACTGCAAAGACTTCACCGTCGCGACTGGCGCGATGTTGAAGCGTCTCGGTTACGAGGTACGTGCGGCTTGGGTTGCGCGCGGTAAGAACTGGGTTGTCTCTCCATTAAAGCTCGCCGCTCCCGACATGAACCACGCGATCTTGTTTGCGCGAAAAGACGGTCGTGATTTTTGGATCGATCCGACGAACTCAACAAGCTTCGCGCAAGCGCTCTACGCGGATATCGCAAATCGACCTGCCGTTGTCCTTCACCCGGAAGGACCAAAGGCGATGCAAATTCCGGCGATGCTTCCCGAAGACGGGGAGATCCAAACAACTTTGAATCTAGATTTTGGCGATAGAACGTCGGAGATCGTGAAAGCTCAAGGTAAAATCTCACTGACCGGGCGCGGAATTCTGTCGATGACTGGCCAAGAGCTCAACTACGCGAAACAGAATCTCGATTACATGCTGATCGGCTGGATCACCACGGCGACGAACTTAAAATCTTGGCAGGTGGGTGCTTACGATTTGAAGTCGCGAACGGTAAAAGATCTCCACACCTCTTTTGAGTTCACGGAGATGTGGCGACCGCTC
>SYLX01000120.1 GCA_005808505.1 Bdellovibrionales bacterium
CGTCCAAGATCATTTGCGCGATGTACTCACTAGCTTTCGGACTGAGATGTAGACCATCTGGGAGAACCTCTTTGAGAGCAAGACGCTCTCCTTCCATCAACAGGTAACCCTGTGACTGCACGGTGCGGTAGAGCTGATCTAACCCAATGACGTAACAACTCCTCTCAGGCCTGCAGGTTGCGCGAATCGCTTCATTCAAGGCGACTCGCGAGGCCTGAGCTCCCGCCAGCAACTCGGGAATATCACCCAGGATGAGAGGAATGCGAGCCGCTCGCGCTGTCTCGATTAATCGACTCAATGCTCTTAGGCTCGGCTCCCGCGGCTCTCGAATGGCCGAGTCCCAGAAAAGAAAATCCAACGCAACGATGATGGATCGGTCCTTTAAAATGTCGCTATTCAGGCGGGAAATCATTTCGCGCCCCGGAGCTCCGCCGCGCGCAAGGACTCGCACATCACCCGGAGTTGTGATTCTTCGTCCGAGCAACTTCCCGGGACTCAGAGCATTCGTATCGCCGCTCACGCTGGCTCCGAGAATCAGCGGACGTCGGAAGACGTGGAGCTCTTCAGCGTTTTGCGTTCGGGCCGAAGCGCCGTCTATCGATGCACAAGAGTTCATGAAAAGAAGGAGAGTTATCGAGAGAGCCTTTTTGAAATCCGTCATGCACGCTTTATAACAGATGAGTCTAGATCGACCCGGCAAATATCCTCCAGACGTTCCTCAATTCAGGAAATCACGAATTATCGAGTAAGAAAAAGTGAACGCCGTGGATTTTTGCAACGAGTGCATTCAAACCGTGACTGGGAGTAGACGAGATTGTGAAGAATGCACGTGCGCGTGGCAGGTAAGGTGGTCGAAGTGATGGCCAAAGCGATGTCCATTCACTACGTCGTGTTAATGGGTCTTTGAAGCAAATAGGAGTGAAGAAGAGATGAAGACAAACAAGAAGTCTATGGTTCTGGCTGCCGCACTCACACTGTCGCTTACGACTCTTGCCACAGGCTGCACCGGCGGCTCTGACGAAACTGCGACGGCTGGATCCGAAAGCGCTGTTACGGCACCCGCAGAGACTGTAAACACAGCGCCTGCGGCTACTCCGACAATGGGCGGAAGCAACATGGATAGTGGCTCGACAGAAGGCACTACGAGCGGCTCGACGGCTCCTAGTACATCTGGATCATCCGGCACAGGCATGTAATCGAATCTCTCCGATTCCTTTCGAGTCAGTGGTTCCAAGTGCACTTCTTAAGGAGGTGCACTTTTTTTTGCCATCAATCCTTGCTCTGGCCTCTCTCTGGCCTCTCTCTGGCCCGAATGTCGAAACTTTCGACGAACCTAGAGTTTCTCTCTAGTGGCGCTTGATAGCTGGTTGCAATCTGGAAAGCAGATTATTTTGGGAGGCATGAAACTCTCACGCTCTTTACCATTAGCTCTCGCTTTTTCTTCCGCGCTCCTCATCTCTGTTTCGTCATTGCCTGCGATGGGTCTCATCAATGGCGAGACAGTTGGCCAGGCCATAAGTCAATCGGGAAATCCCGCATCCCGCGCGGAAGACGAATTTCTCCGCAAACACGTTGTCGCCGTGGTGGATTTGAAACTGGGTCGCTCCATGTGCACGGGCATCCTGATTCGCCCAAGCGTCGTTTTAACGGCCGCTCATTGCGTTACCAGCTCGTACACGGATCTCGCTATTTTATTCTCGCTGGATTTATCCCCGAGCGGGACGCCGCTTGATTCCTCAAAACTCACCCGAGTTTCATTCGGAGTTGTTCCTGATCCGTGGATTGAGTTTAAACAAGGAAAACCGACTTCCAATGGACGAGGTGATCTTGCTCTTCTTCGCCTTGCGACTCCGGCACCAGCTTCACATGAGCCATTTGCAATCTTTGAGACCACGCAGATGGTCTCTCAAGCTTTGCCTAAGGGGACTCCCGTTCTCTTCGCGGGCTTCGGATTCGTAAATCAGGCGGAGAAGCTTCACCCCGAGTCGCTTCAGAAAATCACTCTGCCTCTGAGTAAAGATCGCTACAACGAGACCGAAGCAAAGTTTGATCAGCCTTTCTCCGGCGTGTGCAGTGGCGATTCAGGCGGTCCTTCATTTATTCGAGTGGATAATTCTACCGACTGGCAGCTTTACGGAATCAATAGCTACGGGAGCGCTCAGTGCGTCGGGAAGTTTGGTTACATTGCCGTGACCCGCGTTGCGAGTCACGCAAACTGGCTAGAGGAAATGATCGCAAAACTTGAAGAGTGATGAAGCAGAACTTTATGCGTTAGAGATTCCCAGACGCTCGGCTCCCGGCTAGCCTAACGAAGTGACTAGGGAACGCTTGAGGATCTTACGCTAGGAGTTTGCATCAATGGATAACGTCAGTCATTCGGTTGCGGGTCTAATCGCCGGCGAGATTATTCACCGAAGTCTTCCCGAAGAAAAATCCGCTGAAGCCCAGAAAACCCGCCGCAGGCTTTTTCTCTTCTGCTGTTGGTTTGCGAGCAACTTCCCTGATTTAGATCTCATTCTGACTCCGCTACTCCCTTCACCGCTTGGTTATCTTCTTCATCATCGTGGCCATACGCACACGATCGTTTACGCGCTCCCGCAGGCCCTTCTTCTAATGGCTGGCGTTTGGCTTCTTTGGCCGAAGGCGAGAAGACTCTTAAAAGAAAGTGCCGTCGTCCGAAAGGGTTTTGGGCTTTCGATTGCGTCGGGCTTTGCGCTTCACCTGTTGATGGATTATTTGAACTCCTACGGCATCCATCCGTTTCATCCCTTCGATAACCGATGGCTCTTTGGTGACATGGTCTTTATCGTTGAGCCGTTTTTTTGGATCGCCTTCGGAATCCCGATGGCTTTTACTTTTGCTTCTTCACTTTGGCGTTGGTTTTTCGCGGGCCTTTTGTTCGTTCTCCCGATCTTTGGACTTTATGCGGGCCTTCTTCCGTGGTTTTCGTTTTTAATTTTGCTCTTGATAGCGGGAATTCTGATCGCCGTCTCAACGAAGTCTCAGCCGAATTCGACGGCTCCTTTCGTCCTCGCCGCGATGCTGGGCTTGTGCTTTGTCGGAGTGCAAAGCTTTGCTTCAGGCTTTGCAAAGCGCACAATCATCGAGCAGCTGGGCCGGCTTGAACCGAAGGCCTCATTTGTGGACGCGTCGGCGTCCTCTTATCCGACCAATCCATTTTGCTGGTCCTTTACGAGCTTTGAGGCGAACGAAGAGGGAAATTTCTATCGGTTGAAGCGGGGCTACTTGAGTTTAGCGCCGACCCTCCTGACAGTGGACCGATGTCCGAAGAACCTTTCGGCCGACGATCATTCGACCTTATCGAAAGACTCCAACGATCAAATTTTTTATCAGGGTGAAGAACGAGGAGACCTCGCCTACTTCCGAAAAATGGCTCAGGAAAACTGCCACATCGGCGCTTGGCTGAGATTTGCGCGCATGCCCCTCGTCAAAGAAGACGAGGCGCTTGATCTGCGATTTGCTCGTGGTCCTCGCGGGAACTTCACGACCCTCAAATTAAAGGAGTTTCGCGACCTGGCATGCGCAACGAACGTTCCGCCTTGGACGCCTCCTCGGGCGGATTTGATCGGCGGGACCAAGTAGAACTGGCCTACCTAATTGCAGTTTTTGATTTGCCACTGCCGAGGGGAGAATCGATGACTTTCCCCGGTTTTCCGCCAGGTTCTGGGCGATTAGAGGGCCCTTCCCTAGCAAAATTGTCATTTGGATCTGCAATGAAGTGCGCCACTTCATTCTCAATTACGATTCAACTCTTTGCCCCCGACTCAACCCCACGCCCGTTCCGTTGACCATCACAACGCATTTCGATTAGCTCTGAGGCCTCGTTTTTTCCCGAGGATCTGAGTGACTATGAGTTTTCTTTCCGCCCCGAGCCGCCGTCATGGCCGACGCACTTTTCTGAAAAACTCCCTTAGCGCAACTGCCGCCGCCTACGCCGGTGTCTCACTTGGATTTTTTCAGTTCCCGAGCGTTGCGCAGGCGCGGGCCAAGCGCTCCCTCCACGCTGATCCTTCTCCAATGCGGAGCCTTTCGGGCAGCTTCTCCTCTTCGACCTTCAATGGCGATGAATATCGAAGACCCCACGACATCCTCTGGCATCTTGACACATACGTTGCCTCCAAAGGCGGATGGCCAACGGAGGTCAGTGAAACTCGCGACGTGGTGATCATTGGCGGCGGACTTTCGGGATTGATGACCGCGCACTATCTTCGTGGTCGCGATTGGACGCTGCTCGAACAAGCGACTCAGTTCGGCGGAAATTCAAAGAGTGAAGTGTTCAATGGCGCTCGCTTTAGCCTTGGCCCCGCTTACATCACAGTTCCGGAAGCCGGCAGCCTCGAAGAGTCGTTTCTGACAGAAATGGGACTCTCGAGCGGGGCTCGGCACGAAAAGCCGGAAGAGACGCGCATCCTCTTCGGCGGCCTAAGAAATCTCTGGGCGGGCGAAACGGATCCTCAGGCCAAAGAAAGCGCCGCAAGAATCGAGAAGGCACTCAGAGAAGTCAATACGTCGAAGTTTCCAGATGTTCCTTGGGTGGAGGGCGCCGACCTTTCGCGCGATGAGATGCGAGACCTTGATCGTCAAAGCGCGGAAGATTGGCTTAACGCGCAAGGCACCCTTCATCCACACGTCTGGGAGTATTTTCAGCTTTACGCATGGTCCGCATTTGGCGGCTCGCTTGAGGAACTCTCCGCCGCGCAGTTCTTGAACTTTGCCGCTCCCGAAGTCGATGGTGTGCTGGCCTTCCCCGGCGGAAACGGCGCGATCGCGCAAGCGTTGTACGACACGATCGAATCGACGTCGCCGGGACGTCTGCGCGCGAACACTTTGGTGCTCGACGTGCGCGAGAAAAATGGACGAGTCGAAACCCTCATCGAATCGCCGGACGGAAACCTTCAATTAATCAGCTCCGCAAGCGCCATCGTTGCCGCCCCGAAGTACGTCGCTCGTCACCTTCTACGAAACGTTCTGGATGCCGATCGCGCGCGACTCTGGGATTCGCTGAACTACCGTGCTTACATGGTTGCAAACGTTCTCCTTTCCTCCGACGTGGCCTCACCCGCATTCGATATTTTTTGTTTACGCGGCCAAGTCCCCGATGCGCCCTCGTTTGGACGTCGCAGCGACCGCAATTGCACGGATCTCGTCTTTGCGGACTGGGCGCAAGAGGATAACAGTTCTACGTCGATCCTAACTCTCTACCGACCCTACCCGCTTGATGGCGCGCGGAACTTTTTGATGGCGCCGCAGCTTCATGACCGCATGAAAACAGAGTTCGCAACTGAGTTAAAATCGTGGCTTCCGCAGCTTGGGATTCCGGAGAGTGCGATCGGCGAGATGAGGCTGACGCTTTGGGGGCACTCCTGCCCGCTTGCGAAGAAGGGCCTTTTCGCTGACGGAAGCCTCGAGCAGATCGGAGCTCCGCTTGGATCCCGAATCTTCTTTGCAAACCAAGACGATGCGATGAACCCTTCGTTCGAGAGTTGCTTGGCGAGCGCTTATCGGGTGGCTGGGGTTGTGCCCTGACTCCCCCCAAAACTGGCCTACTACAGTGGGTACGGGCGCCCTCTCACTCGTAGGCAGAACGCCTTAACTTTCCGGGATTTTGAGAAATCTCTGAGGTCGCACTTAGGGTCCAAGTCGTTTTCGTACTCACTGTAGTAGGCCAGTTTCAGCGTTTAACATTTTACGTCACCCCACCCACCAAGCTCATTAAATCCAGCTGCCGCTGGGTCCGAAAATTGAAACCTAGTTCGGGAGCCGAGGTGGATCCATGATGCTCCCGATTCGTTTTGCATTAGCGCTAGCCTTAACCGTTTTAACCGCGAGCCAATCGCGCGCGGCCGAGATCCTGAATGCGGACGAAGTTCTTCCGGAACTGCGCGGGACCGGCATCAAAGCAACAGTTACGAAACTCGTGGATCCCCGGTTTGCGGAACTCTCCTATGCCGAAGATCGCTACTACCTCGATATCTCCTTTGGAAAGCTAAATCCAAATCAGTTCAAAGATCTTCACGCACGCTACGGCGGACGAAGCCAAGTCAAATACGACGCAAAACGGGTCTACAACCTCCTCGACTTTTTGGATCCGGCCATGCAGGCCGTCGCAAACCAAGTGTTCCTACCTAAACATTACGAGACAGACTTCTATCACGACTATGTCGAGAAATTTGACGACAGCTATGCTTTCTTCGCGATCCGTAAAAACGGGATCTCCTCTTGGACCAACTGTTGGAACACCACCTGGGAAATTTTGAAACTTCGCAATCCTAGCGAAAAACACTTCATGCTCTATTGGCCCGGTCGCGAGACGGCAAACCAAGTGTTCAATGACGACACACGCGGTGAGATCGTTGCCGAGAAAGAGATCCAAAACGGCGACGTGCTGATGGTCGAAGCTAAACAAATAATGCTTAGCGGAGCGACCATGCTCCAACACACGGCGCTCATCATCAACTCGCAACTCGTGTTCGAAAAGACAGACGCTTCGGAGAACGACGCTTACCGCATCTCGCTCCGCAAGGACGTGCTGAAAAAGTACGAAGAAGTTTTCAACGACGAAGAACGCGTCATCGAATACCGCCGCTTCGGCGGGTCCGGGAAAAAACCCGTACCATCGGAACATTTCCCGAAGACAGAAGATTTCTTTGAAGGTCACAAGCAACTTCGAGCTCTTACGGCTAAGAAGCTTCCCGACCTCAAGATTCAAAATCTGAGTATCGGCTGTGAGCTTGGTTTGGGCGGCGGTTGCGATCCCCTGGCAGTCGAAGCTGTTCCAACCAAACTCATCATTTGGTCCAAGACGGGTCGTGGAATTTTGAGTGGCGACAAAGCGGATCTTGAAAGATTTGTGCCTCTCAAAGGAAAGTAAGAATTATGCTACGGAGTTTTTGCGCGAAACTCCTTTTCAGCCTCTTTCTCCTCAGTCTCGTATTCGGCGCGGCGGACGGTGCGCTGGCGGCGGATCTTTGCGCTGATTTTCTCTCGCGCGCGCGCGTGCCTCACGCAACACCCCTAAAAGCTCTCTCCGAGGCTCGCGAAGCAAAGAACAAAGATGCTCTCTCTAAGCTCAAGCTTGCAGCTGGTCGCTACCTCATTGACGAGAGCTTTTCGCAAACAGCTAAGCACCTCGATGAGATCATTATCAGACGCTCCGTCAATGAAGCTTCCATGGCGCTTCTTGAAAAATCGACGGCGCCAAAACCTCTATTCGTGAAAACGAAGTCGATCAAGGAAGGACTCGCCGCAGGTTTTGTTCCCCGGGATCCAAAACTCTCGCAGCCCACACTTTCAAAACAGCAAGCGCGCGAATTGGAGAAGCAAATCTCCAAAGCCATCGACAATGGAAATTTAAGCGTGAAGCTTCATGACAGCGGCATCGAGATCCTTGCGGACGAGCTTGGCCGTCCCATCGTCGCTGATGTCGACCTTTGGGGAGTTGCGAGAAAGTTGGATCCAAGATCTGCTTCGCAAACGCCGCGCTTTGATGAATCTCGCGGCTGGTTATCGGAAAAAGACAGCATTACGATCGCAGAACTTAACGACCGCTTCTTCTTTCTTGATTCGCGGCTTCTCGAGCGCGAACTCGTTCAGCACGGACCGTGGACGGCTTCGAAAGAAAACGGCGAAACGGATTACCCGCTCACGGCTTACTTGCCAAGCGGAGAAATCGTGGACATCCGAAACGACGCTCAACTTCGTTTTCACCTAGGTGAATGGGCTTCTCGCGGTTACGTCGTTTCATCAGGTGAGACATCTTCGCTCACGCCGTAGGTCCAGATCTTCAAAAATTGTGTCAGACTTTCAACTAGCCACTGGACGTTTGTGTTTTTTTAGACAAAATCGTCGCATGTCATTGTTGAGAGTCTACTGGCGATCCCTCCGGATGCTCCGGTCGGAGACGCGACTGTCCTGCTTGTTAGCCGCTGCTGGCGTTGGAATCGCCGGCGTTCAACTTCTCGAACCCATCTTGTTCGGTCACGTGATCGACGCGCTCACGCAGCGTGGAAGCATGGCCAAGTCACTCATTCTCTGGAGCGGACTTGGCATCTTCAACGCAATCGCGAGCGTCTTCTTGGCCGTCATGGCAGATCGGCTCGCGCACCGCAATCGCCTCAGTGCGCTGGCTCAGGCGTTTGATCATACAATCAAAAGGCCACACCACTTCCATTTGAATCGTGGCTCCGGCAAACTCGTGCGCACGATTTTGATCGGCTCCGATCAGCTCTTCATGCTCTGGCTTTCATTCTTCCGAGAGCATCTCTCCTCCTTTGTGAGCGTGTTGTTCTTGGTGCCGATCGCCATCACGATGAATCCGAAGCTCGCAAGCTTGCTCTTTGTTCTCGCTGCCATCTACACCGTGGCAAACACGTTCATCATCAGTCGTACGCACGCGCGCCAAGCGGAAGTCGAAACGCACCATCAAGAGATCGCCGGTCGTTTGACGGATGTCGTCTCCAACGTGAGCATCGTTCAGAGCTACGTGCGTTTTCAAGAGGAGAAGGTCGCGCTTCAAGATCACATCCGGACGCTCTTGCGCGCGCAGTATCCGGTTCTCACTTGGTGGGGAATTTTGAGCGTGATTACTCGCGTCTCCTCCACGCTGGCGTTGATGACGATCGTGGGTGTCGGCTCGTTTCTCGTCGCAAAAATGGAGATCACTCCAGGTGATGTCGTGACGTTTGCGGGCTTTTCGACCTTGTTGATCTCACGCCTCGATCAGCTCTCAGGTTTCTTGGCGCGCGCCGTTTCCCAAGCGCCGGCGCTCCGCAATCTCTTCGAGCTCATGGACCCCGACAAGAGTATGCAAAAGGAAGAACCAAAAGACACCGTACGTCCGCTCAATAGCACGGCGCTAAAAGGCTGCGTGGTGTTTGATAATGTGAGCTTCCGTTATCCGGGCCGCACTTCAGGAGTCTCGAGGCTCAGCTTCCGGGTTAAGCCCGGACAGTCGGTTGCGCTTGTCGGTCCTTCAGGCTCGGGCAAGACGACTTGTTTAAGCCTCCTGCAGCGTGTTTATGACCCCGATTCAGGACGAATCGTGGTGGATGGCCGCGACCTCAGCGATTGCTCCACAACGGCCGTTCGCGAATCGATTGGCGCCGTCTTTCAAGAGGCCGGACTTTTCAATCGATCAATTTTGGAAAACATTCGTGTCGGTCGTCCGAACGCTACGCTTGAAGAAGTCATTCACGCAGCCAAGCGCGCGGAAGCCCACGAATTCATCGTCGCCAAACCCGGGGGTTACGACTACGTCGTGGGCGAACGTGGTTTGGGTCTCTCAGGTGGAGAGCGCCAGCGCATCGCCATTGCGCGGGCAATCCTCAAGGATGCTCCAATTTTGATCTTTGATGAAGCAACGAGCGCACTCGATAACGAAACGGAACAAAAAATCCAACTCGCTCTCGAGCATCTTCGTGAATCGAAAACGACGTTTTCGATTGCGCACCGTCTCTCAACGATTGCGAATTCCGACCTGATCTTGGTGTTCGACCAAGGGGAGATCGTCGAAGCAGGTACGTTTGACGAACTCGCTGCAAACGGCGGAATGTTCTCGCGATTGCTCCAAGCAGGACAGATGAAAACTCATGGCGAGACTACGGCGACCGGACCCGTTCTGGAGCCGGCCCTCTAAGCCACGAGTTCGACAAGAGCGAGGAGACAAGTTCTACCTCGTTCTACCTTCAGGCCGAGACGAAAGCGCAGTAGAACTCCTTTGAAGTTTGAATCACTTTAAAGGAGTTTTCATGCGTCTCATGCTCGCCGCTCTCAGCGCTACTTTTTGTCTCTTGGCCTTTGGCCAATTCGCATCGGCTGACGAATGCAAAAACGATCAAGGTCACATCATGACCGATCCTGCCGAGTTCCAGGCCGAAATCGAAAAACAAACGGATTGTCTTCCCGCAAAGCGGTTGGCCGAGGCTTGTGCCTGGGGCTCAAACCTGGACGTGTCTACGGCAGGCTTGGCCTACGGAATCTGCGAAAAGAACCTCTCCGACGCAAAACCAAAAAAATCGGATCTTCGTCTTCTCGCAAAGATGAAAGACCGCTGCACGGCTCGTTACATCAACGAGGAAGGTTCGCTTTACCGCTCGATGAACGCGTTTTGCCATTTGAACGCGCTGACTTGGATTTTTGATCTCGTACAAGAGCAGTGAGAGCAGCATTCGCGCGGCTCAATCGAGCTCGCGCAAGGCTTTCTAGAGACTCGCACGGATGGCATCGACTTTCATTTGGTCGGCCTTGAGTTGAGCCAGAATCTCCGTGCGACGCTGTTTTGCCGCTGCCGGAAGGATCGACGGATCAAACCCCTCGATCGAGGCGATTGTTTGTCCGCAGATGTCGCTTGCACTTTCCAACGCACCGACCACCGCAGTTTTTGATTCATTCGCTTTGATCGTCGCGAGATCAGTGTTGAGTTGATTGAGGCCGGCCTGAAGTTGCGCAAGAGCGTCGGTCCGTTTTTTCTTTAGCTCATTGGAAAGAAAGAGCGTGCTTACGCCTTTTAGTGACTCATGAGTCTCTTCCATCAAGTCGATCATGCTTTCGACGGCTTGGACGGCTTCCGCGAATTGAGTGGCGTTAAGAGGAGCTGTCGATGAAGGCTCAGAAGTTGTCGGCTGAGTTCCCGATGGCGATGACGGCTCGGAATTTGAGGCCGCGCCTGTTTGATCCTGGCTCTGTCTTTCGAGGCCGCTTCCGCTGATCTTGCCATTTTCAATCGTGGGAAGAGCGTGCATTCCGCCGCAGTTCTGGTAGCTGAAGAGCCCGACGGCCATTACGGCCAGCGCCACGCCCAAACGGATTGCCTGCTTCAAGCGAACCTCATTTTCCAGGTGTTGAGAATCAAGTTTGCCATCGCCACGTTCAAATTGAAACGGTTGGGGTGTGTTGTGTCTCATTCCGGCGCAAACTGGCCTACTACCGTGGGTATGACCGAGCTGCCGACGCTAGGGCCGTGATTTTAGAAAAGATGGGATTTTAATTGTTCTGCGTTTTGAGCCCAGGCAACTCGCTGTTCCCGCACCCACTCAAGTAGGCCAGTTACCGGGGGAGAGGTAATTCCACCGTAAAGGTCGTCCCCTCACCCAACTGACTCATGACCTTCAACTGCCCGCCGTGGGAGTTCGCAATCTGTCGGCTGATGAAAAGGCCTAAACCCAGGCCGCTGATTTCAGATGCCGGAACGGCTCGCTCAAAGCGTTCGAAGATGCGCTGCTGATCCTTGAGCGCGATGCCTGGACCGCGATCCGAAATCAGGATTTCGAGTTTTCCTGCGTGCTCGCGGGCGATGATCTCGATCGGAGTGCCACGGCCGTACTTGATCGCATTGGTGATGAGATTCGAAATCACCTGCTCGATTCGATTCGGATCACAATTGGCCTTCAAGCCCGGTTGAATGTTTGTTCTCACGACGATTCCGGCATTTTGAAACTGCTGAAGAAACGATAATCGGACATCGTCGACGAGGCAGGATACGTCGGTCTCCATGAAGTCGAGTTTGAGCCGTCCCGTTGCGATGCGCGAGACATCGAGCATATCGTCAACGAGATGCGTAAGCTGGTTGACTTGTCGCTTGGTCAATTCAGCTACTTCCTTTGCACTCTCGGCCGGAAGGTCTGCGCCAGGGGCTAACCGCTTGAGTTGCCGCTCGAGCAACTGATTCTGCAGTTTGAGAGCCGTAAGCGGTGTACGGAGTTCATGCGAAGCGATCGACAAAAACTCATCGCGCGACTCAACCGCACGTTGTAGTTGGTGCGTTCGATCTTCCACTCGCTTCTCAAGAGTTTGGTGCGCCATGCGAAGCTTGTCCTCCGCACGCTTTCGCTCGGTCATATCGCGTGTGACTTTCGCAAAGCCCCGCAAAATCCCTTTGTGATCGCGCAAGGCCGTGAGGACGACGTTCGCCCAGAACTTTGTTCCATCTTTGCGAACGCGCCAACCTTCATCTTCGAAGCGGCCCGTAGCTTTAGCCTCGACGAGTTCGTACTCACATTTGCCGATCGCAACTTCTTCAGGTTCGTAAAAGATTGAAAAGTGTTGCCCGATGATCTCGGTAGCTTCGTAACCTTTTAGACCACGCGCTCCCTCATTCCAACTCACGACATGCCCGGACGGATCCAGCATGATCATCGCGTAGTCTTTCACGCTTTGAACGAACAGGCGTGATCGTTCCTCACTCTCGCGAAGAGCTTCTTCTGACTTCCTCCGCTCCGTCAAATCTCGGGTGATTTTAGCGAAGCCCTTGAGACGTCCGCTTGGATCATCTAAACGTGTGATCACAATATTCGCCCAAAAAAGTGAGCCATCTTTACGGACTCGCCAACCTTCTTCTTCGTAACGTCCTGTTTCGCGAGCGAACTCAAGTTCGTGCTGCGGATGTCGTCGCTCGATATCTTCTTTCGTGTAAAATAGGGTGAAGTTGCGGCCGATGACGTCCGTGCCTTTGTAACCGTTTACGCTCTCAGCGCCGGCATTCCAGGTCAGAATGACGCCCTCGGGATCCATAAGGAAGATGGCGTAGTCTTTGATGTTATCAATCAGCAGGCGGAAACGTTCTTCACTCTCGGCAACTGATAAGGGCGGTGTTTGCTTAGCGGCGCCGCTCTTCTCTTCCCCGGAGTTTTGCGGCATTCCAGCGGAGGTTGTTGCTTGCGATTTTGAATCTGATTTTGCGTCGAGCATTCAAACTCTCGATTCTTCGGTTGCGGCGCTAGCCACCAGCTAAACAGAATTGAAGGACTAACTCCATTGAGTCACGCGCGATTCAGCGCAAGTTATCCACAATTTTTTTGGATCATGTCCATCATGTCATCAATGTCGATCGGCTTGCGAAGGTAACCGCGAATGCCGGTCAAAGTGGTGTCGCCCGCGAGAGCCGAGATGACGATAACGGGAATGTTTGCCCAGTCCGGCTGTTGGTTTTTCCACTCAAGGAACTGTTTACCGTCCATTACCGGCATCATCATGTCGAGCAAGACGACGTGAGGCTTCTCACCGGCAACGAGACGCCGACGGGCGACATCGCCGTTTTCGGCCTGAACAACGTCATAGCCTTCAAACTGAAGCGCCTGACGAATCAAGGCGCGGATATCTTGATTGTCATCGACAATCATCACCGTCATCGAACCCATAACCTCGAACTCATGCGTTTTACTGCCCCGCCTTGATCGCGATTTAGTGCCGGGCTTTAACAACTCTGACGCGGAGCCCGCCAAGGGACGATTCCGCCTGTCTCAGGGCTATCGGAACTGCCCTTAACCAGAGAATTTTCAAGATTAAGGCGCCGTAAACTGAAGTGCAACTTAAGGTTTTGTTTAAGGTTTAAGCTTAGGCGGATTAGCAACTTTTTCATGACTGGGTTTGGGTGGGCTTCTTTTCGAGTCCCCACAAAACTGGCCTACATGAATGGGTATGAAAACAGAGATTCACGAGGGAACCGTCATCCAGATTCTTCAGGATTTTCATTTCTCGGTCCCTCGGCCCAGGGAAAGGACCACAGTTCATACCCATTCTAGTAGGCCAGTTTCAAAGGTGCCCGGCTTCCGCTAAACTCAAGCTTCGACCCCAATAGCGCAGCAGGAGAGTTCGACATGTGTTATTCCGCGATGGTCCTTCAGGATGCAAAAAAGCTGGGGATTAAATTCCACGCCCGCGTCCAGTATGATCTTTATTCAGAACTTTTCATGCGCCGCCTTTCGGGAGAAAGGCTTCTGATAAATAAGGCCATGGAAAAGGGTTTCGTCAAAAACCCGCAGTCACCCGCAGAGAAAAGAATCGCGAAGTCCATCGTCGATTGGCATGGGCAAGAGATCTCGCGGCTCGAAGCAGAACTCTTCAAACAAAAAGAGCGACTGGCCAACGCGGAACGTTCCTTGAAAACGAAGGTCACAAAAAAGGCGGAAGAGGACGTCCGCATTGCCTCAAAGAAGATCGAGAAATGTAAATTCGATTTGAAAAAGCATCAGTCAACGGAACTCAAATCGGATTCGGATAGCCGCATCTTCCCGTTTCACTATGTCTCGATGATCTACGCCGACCCTAAGGGCCAACTTTCCGTTGCTCCGTTCCGCTATCACATGCGCCCACATGATAAAGACGAAGCCTTCGATCGCGATTACGGAGGTTGCTATAATGCCCGCTTTAACAATCTCAAGCGCGTGGCGTTTTGGAAAGACTCACTCGCCTCCCGCCGAGGGCTGATTCTCGTTGAGCGCTTCTACGAAAATGTCCCGGTCGAGCGTTATCTTGAGAACAATAAGTTAAAAAAAGACCTCCAGGACAAAACAAATATTGTTTTGTGTTTTGAACCGGAGAATACCGATTTCATTTTGATACCGACACTTTGGGATGAATGGAAGAAAAAGGGTGAAGCACATCTTCGCTCAACCGCGCTCATCACCGACGATCCCGCGCCGGAAATCCGCGAAGCGGGCCACGATCGTACGCCGATTTTCTTAAAAGAATCCGCAGTGGAAAAATGGCTTCTTGCGGAAAAAGTGGAAGAAGCTATCGAAGCCCTTTCCCAACGGGAGGCCCCTTACTACAACCATCGTGTGCTGGGCTCGTCAGCAGCTTAACGCGCGACTGGTCGGCGCTGATTAGCAGGTGCCGTGGGGCTTCCCTCCATGGCATTTCGTGTGCGGTCGTAACCGAAGTCATACTGCTTTTCCACGAGCGCTTTGAATTGTTCGTAATCCGTCGGGACGCGGCTTACGAGATCCATTCCGTCTGTATCAGGATCCATTGCGAATTCAGAGGCGCCCTTCATATCAATCCAACGAAGGCCCTTGTAGCGATCTAGCTGTTTGATTCTCTCCGATTGACTAAATCCGAAACCGTTCGTCACGGCCATATCCTCAAGCATCGTGTACTCACCTGAAGGCTTTGTGATCGCCACATTGCAAGCGATTGTTTGCGCGGATTCAATTGGAAAAAGATCCATCGCGCCAGCAAAGTAGTAATCTTCGCCAATCTTTGCCGGATCGATCAGAAACGGATCCGCAATGGAGGCTCTTGCCGCCTGCAAAGTTGAGAGGCCCGTCTTCGCGACCGTGGTTGCATGAATGGGGCTATCCGGAAAATTTTGTTTCATCGACGCCGGAATTTCGTGAAGGTGCTTTGCCGTTTTCGGATCTGTGAAGAACGTCTGCTCATACAGCACGTTGCTGTTTTTGCTTCCGCCGACATCTTTTGGCTGAAAGTTCGCTCGAGCCGCGACAATAACAAGCTTCGGCTCGTTGGGCGATCTCGCGAAGTCTTGGCGAGGAAGCATTCGCGGAAGCGTTTGAGGGACATCCAAGAGGTTACCCGTAAAGATATTGGGGATTTTTCCTTTGTTGAGTTGAGCCATCCCGAGCTTGGCGCCTAGCTCCTCGGCACCGAGGTTCCGGATTTCCCCGGTGAAAGCGTCTTTTTTCTTACTCACCTTTGCGAGGCTCAGCAGATGCCGGTGAAATTCGCGCGAAGTCAGGTACTCTTTTGCCTTCTTCGGATCTTGGTAGGAGTTGTTGATTGCGCCGCCGATGGAGGCTCCACAGGTAGTCATGATCACGTCCGGCTTGTAGCCAGCATCTTTAGCACCCGCGATCACTCCCAAAGCCAAGCCCGGCGCAATGCCGCCGCCGCTCACGACAAGAGCACGCTCAAAAGGCTTACCGCAGCTGGTTTTACTGCCTTGATTTTTTGTCTGCGCGAAAGCTGATTCCGGATACACCAGTGTCGACGGCAGCAGGAAGAAAACGAGAGCTAGAGCCTTATCAGCGCTAAAGATACCACGTGAGCAGATTGACATAGTGACGTCATTGTATCGCCGTGGAGGCCTAACATGCAGCGATTGCGTGAATCAACAGCGAGAAGCCGGATGAAGGCCTAGTGGGGTGCCATCTTGCCTCCCCAAAACTGGCCCACTTAAGTGGGTATGGGCCTGCGATTCTACGAGGGAAAACTCCGCTTTCATTTTCAAATCCTGAAAAACAAAAAGCGCTCCCCCCTAGGTAGAAGCGCCTTCTTGTACCCACTCTTGTAGGCCAGTTTGGGTCAGTTCTGCTTTTCGCCACCAAAGATCGAACGCAATGTGACTTCGCGGAAGTTCAGGCGATCGAAATATTGATGAGTATAATCTACCATCACAGTGTTAACGAGATGCACATGGCACAAAGCTCTGCTGTAGTCGATAACCTTGATTTCCGTCAGCATGCCATCAACCGGGCGCTGGTCGCGGCTTGCAATATAGGTATCTCCGCAAGCGGTTTTTTCGACGCTCACAAGCGGCAAGGTAATCTCAACTGCTTCGGGCATCACCTGCGCGCAGAAGAACCCACTCGGACACGGAGTCATCGCCGGCTGCAAACGCAGTGTGATCGACTTCTCCCCTTGGTCGACTCGGACATCACCGTAGATGATATTCCCGAGGTTCTGCTCCGGATCGAGCTGAACGGGCTTGAGATCAGCGACGATCAAAAGCTCCGATGCGAGTGTTGTTTGGGCGAAAGACATCACGAGCGCGAGCGCGACGAACAAAGATTTCATCGAATCATGCTTTTTGTTTAGTTGGAAACCTAAGTGATCGCCGACCAGCAAAGCAATGCTTATGCCATTCACTTTAAAGCTCCATCGATTTACCCGGGACGCGTGAATTGCATCAGAGCGAGATTTGGACAATTGGGGAGCGCCAAAGCAGACCCGCGCTGGCACCGTTAGAGAGGAAATGGCACCTTGAACAACATTTATTTGATAGTTCAAAGCAAGCAGTCGTTGTGCTGCAGCAAGACCTGCTCTATAAAATATACATGAGCCGAATTGAGGAGCGCTGGCTAGAGCCGCTTGAGTCGCACGCCGAAACGGCCGTGGAACGCTTCGTGGCGTCTACACGGCGACTCGCAAAAATATTAAATAATGACGGGATTCCGTCCATCCCGTTCACCGAACCGTCAGTACCCTTGTTTACGGCTCTTTCCGATATCGAAAAACGCCATGCTCTCTGGCGCATCAAATTCATGATCGAGCTTTGCGAGAAGGTTCAAGGCAAGGGAGACTACGTCAACCGCTCCGCGATTACGACGCAGGCTTTTCTTGAACAATCGGGTTTTACCTCTTCACCAGATCTGATTGAGCAACTTGAAGAAGACGACAACGTTGACATCTTCAACAGCTCTCATCAGCTGATTTTTGCAAGCCTCCGGACATTTGGCTTAGTGAGCTTTACCTTAGAACAATTCTTTTCTCGCCCGTGGATGGATCTTCTAAGTCGCGACCATTACGGCGTGCACGAAAAACTTTATCAACTTACGCAAGACATCTTAGCCGGTAAGCACATCAATACGGTTTCGACCACTTTCGTGACCGATCACATTTGCCGCGAGTTGACCTCCCTCGAGAAGCGATCGTTCATCGTTTTTCCTAGATTCTTCGCTCCGGTCTTCGAAGGCGATCAGGTCGTTGGTTACCTTTGCACGAACAAAATTTTCCCTTACGACGAACCTCAGCCAACTGAATAAATAAATTTAGTTGATCCCTCCTAGCCAATCACCGCCTTGCGCGATGAGGTTTTCCCCTCAGAATATTTTATGATGCGCCTCAAGCATCGCTAATGGATTGCCGTTAAAGTCGAATATACGCTCGGGCATCTTGACGCCGGACCATCGTCGCTCGAACTCAAGTCTATTTCTTCAGCACGTTTCTAGGTAAAACGCTGTCTCTGCGCTAGCCTGATTTCCAACTAAATTCACAGCATCGCAACTCACTCAACGAAGTCACAACCATGGAGGGTTAATGACGACTGAGAAGATGACGCGCTCATGGCTGAGCCGCACCACACTCGTTCTGCTCCTTGCGGGCCTGGCCGCCTGCGCTCCACAATTTTCCGGGCGAGATGATAATCCAACCTCCGAAAACGATGCGCCCGCAATCGACGTCGGCTTACAAGATGAAGAACTCGAAGAAGGATTCGACGCCGATAGCGAGGAGAATATCCGGCGCGCGGAACAAGAAATCGCCGAGCAGTTTGGCGACATCGAAGCGATAAGTATTGAAGGCGAAATGGCGGAGGCCCTCGCAACTTCGTACAGTCACCTTGATCCCATGAAGGTCATTCGCCCCGCACTGTTACAAAAAGCTCTCGCTTACTTCGATAAAAATAAATCCAAGTTCGCAAATAAGAGTTACATCACCGTGGTGGACTTTCAGCGTAATTCCAGTTCGGCGCGCTTTCACGTCGTAAACATGACAAGTGGAGTTGTCCAAAGCTATTATGTCGCCCACGGAAAAGGATCCGACTCTAACAACGATGCCTACGCAGAGAAGTTCTCTAACGTGAGCGGTTCGGGTGCGAGCTCGATTGGTCCGGTGAAAGTTGCTGAAATCTACAGCGGCAAATACGGTCGCTCCGTACGCATCGATGGATTGGCTTCGACAAACTCCAACATGCGTCGTCGCGCCGTCGTGATTCACGGATCTAACTACGTGAAGAACTCCGCGGTTAAACAAGGGCGTAGCCTTGGTTGTTTCGCGCTACCTATGGCGCAAAAAGATGCCATCATCACAAAGATCAACGGTGGCTCACTGCTTTACGCTGATCAGGTAAAATAAGCTCATCGGTTCTGACGTTTCAGGGGAGCTTTCGGCTCCCCTCCTCTCAGGGCGCGGCTAAGAATGCTTCGCACGCGAGACGGCTTCTTCCCGGCCGAAGAAGATTCCCTACAGGCCTTAGTGAGCGCTTTAAATCTGCATACAAATCACTAAATCCGTCGCGGTTGAGTGGATACGCTTGCGCTACTCCGCTCATCACGGCAAACGGGCTCCAGCCAATCCCGATTCCCGCTGCACTTGAGAAGAACAAAATATTTTCGTTGTGACTGACGCCGAAGCCACCGAGCTTCACAAAATTCACGTGCGGAGTTGTCTTGGCATTTTCGACTTCAATCCCCTGAGCTAAAAACACGCCCGCACCGGCCGACGCGAAAGGCGCGATAATTTTCGTGGCTTTACGGAAATCGATCACGGGCTCGATTCGGATCCGGTGCCAACCATTTTCATGAACTTGGGAAATCGCAATCCCCACTGATAGCGCGTACCAAAAGCCAGTTCTCTCAGGGAGCATTTTTAAGTAAGGGACGCGGCGAAGATGTTGCGAAAGCCAATCGGAGAATCCAACGCCGCCCGAAACTCCAAACCCAACAACGGTTGCGTGCACGTTCGCTTGCATAATCAATTTCGCGTTAGCGAACATGGCCTCGTTTATCGCGGTGATCGTTCGCGCCACGACTTTCTCAGGAAGCCGGACAAGTTGGAGGCTTTTTTGGATACGCGCAAGCCAGAGCTGTTTGCGAGAAAGAAAACGTGAAAGTTCAACCGGGCTAAAATCTTTCAGATTTTCGAGCAGGGCTTCGTCTGGCGTTGAGAGCGGGACCTGGTCGACGCTCTCGCCCGATTTGTAGGCTGAGGAGTTTCGCGCCAACACGCGAAGTTGCTCGATCGTCGCATGGACGACCGGTGCATCAACGAGCTCGTTTGGGTCGTAGATTACATCGAGTCCTTCGGCATGGGTTGTACCTTCGCTAGGCGCGCCAGTGTTCAAACTGGAGTCGCCAGCGATCAGAATTGCCGTGACCCTCGAGTCTCCTTGGCCGTACCCGAGCTCACTGCCCGGCAATGCCAAGGCCCGCGGAGCCGCAGCCATCCCGATCGCAGCTGCGACGAGGAAGGTAAACATTTGGCTAAGGATAAACGACTGGAAACGTGCCATGCCAAAGAAGACATGAGCAACCTCTATGCCGCCGCCCGTGGCAGGATGAACGCCCAATAGTGACGACTACACGCTTTAAAAACTCCACCTACGGTGGCTGGGGTTTTGACAGAGTGACACCCCTGGGAACTGGCTCGCGAGACTCGATACGGAGCGCGCCATCTTCAGCGCTTTGAAGGTGGGCCCTTCACAACGATCGACAGGTCAGTGACGTCGTAGCCATCCACCTGGAATTTCTCTTCTCCACGGTAGCTCGAAGACATGACTTTAACTCGGTATTCACCTGGCTTGATTTTTCCGCTGAGGCTGAAGACGCCTGAGGCGTTAGTCTTTCCTTCGCGCATCACTAAATTCTCGGAAGAGATCAGCATGACTTTTACATCCTTAACAGGAATGTCGGCGATACCCTCGCCGGTGAGAACTCGCCCACTAATGGTGACCGTCTCTTTGCGAACGGGAGCCGGAACTTCCTTCTTCGAAGTGGAGTCAGCTGGCTGACTCGACGCCGACGGTGCTGGCGCTGGCGAGGGCGCAGCTGCCGTCGTTGAATTCTCTTTGGGAGTTGAAGAACAAGCGATCAACCCAACGAAAGCAAAAGAACCGACGACGAACGATACGAAACGTTGCAATTCCACGGTGAGCCTCCCTCGTGACGTATCAATTTTCGATCGAAAACGAAGTGTCAGCAAGAGACGGACAACTCAAGCCAGACGTTAGCCCATATCTCCACTCACTTCTTAACGAGAGCGTGACCTTTCTCGAGATCAGTCTGGATGTCGACACCGAGTTCATCCAGATCAAGAAGGTGCGTTACGAACGTATTGACCTGGAGCACCACGTGGTCGTTTCGCTTGTCCACAGCTTCCGCGCGTTCATCAAGGCAAGTATTTTTGATCCAGTTCCAAAGAGCCGTGAAGCGCTGGTTAAGTTCCGTGTATTTCGCCATAGGAAATACGACCCTCGACACTTGCCAATGAATCCGACGAGCTTTCGTTTCGGCAAGAGGACGCAAACTCTCGATCGATGCCAAGACCTGAGCTCGCGTCATGCCAGATGTTGCGACATTTGGCTGCTCAAGAGTGAATTCCGGCCAATCTCCCTTGATGAAACCAAGCTCGCGTAGCGTTTCGAGTTTTTCATCTAAGACTTCTGGATCTTTCAACGCGGGATTTAAATACAGGAAGCGCGCGACGTCGTCTGGAGTCGCTTTTCCGCCGCACCAATGCAGGAACATGTGAAGCGCGCCCAGATTGAAATCAGCCATGTGCTCAGGCGAGAAATAAGTTACGCCCCCTGGTTGATGTTGCCGGCGCTCCGGAGACATGAGCTGATCTTCGGACGGCTGAGGAAAATTCGTTCCTTCCTTCGCGATGAAGTTATCAACGTAGGCTTGAACCTCTGGGCTTTCGACATCTCTGAGCGCAAACATGATGAGGCGCTCGGTTTCGATGCCCGTCATCTTAAAATATCGAGCTAGTTCGACCGCGCGGGCGATCGAAAGGCCGCGGCGCCCGGCCATTAAATCTCCGAGAAGCGACAGGGGCCAGCCGATCTCGCGGGCGAATTTTCGGTGCGAGAAATTGCCTTGATTGATCCGTACGAGTTCGCTGAGGAAGGCGCGGGTGTGGGTGTGGTTGCGTACGTTCGGGGTTCTCAGCCCAAACTGGCCTACTTGAGTGTTGATGACTTCTTGAGATTGCGAAGCGAGGTCTTCCTGAAAATCTGAAAATCCCAATTTTTCACTCCCTTGACGCTACGTCCTTCGCGTCTCTCGTACCCAGCCAAGTGGGCCAGTTTTGACGGTAAACATCGCAAACCCAACAGGTCAAGCAGGCACACGTGTCCTCACATCGAGGACAGTCGACCGCCCGGAAAAATCGTTTAATGTTTTTTAATATCAGATTCGCGATTGAGGAAAAGGGAGCAGTCTACGCGCTTCCGTCGCGGCGAGAGCGCATGAGCCGACTGAAACTTTCGGGAGTTATGCCCAAGAACGATGCCAGATCCTTCTTCGGAATGGACTCTAGGACGGAGGCATATTCCGTTGCGACCTTATCGTAATTTTCTGCAGCATTCATCGTGAGAAGGTCCGTTTCACGCTGCGATAACTTTAAAACGAAGTACTGAAGGACCTCCAGATCAACCCTCAACCAAAGGGGCGAGCGCGCGTAGAGGATGCCCGATAACTGCGCCGGGCGTGCGAGCACCTCGCAATCCTCGAGCGCTTCAATCCAGATGCTCGCGGGAGTTTGTTTAAGGAAGCCGTGATAGTCGATCGCAATCTCACCCGCTTGACTAAAGCTTTTTACGACACTGTTGCCTTCATCATTGAAGAGGTATGATTTCAACAATCCGCTCTGCACGAGAAAAAACCGGTTCGCATCATCGCCTGGCTTCATCAGGAACTCCCCCGACTTCAATCGCACGGGCTGCAGCTGCGAAAACAAAAACTCGACTTCTCCTGCTGGTAGAAGCGCGAGTGTCTGAAGCTGCGGGAACTTTGGCTTCTTCACAGTTAATCCTCCCAAACTGGCGCACTTGCGTGGGTACGGAACAGCGAAGCTACCATAGGATCAACAATCGAAATAATCAGGATCTGAGTTCTTCGAAATCATTTCCCTAGGTATTCTTGCGGAACCGTACCCAGCTAAGTAGGCCAGTTTACGGGCATCCCTTGCCGGTCGCCACCACGCACGCCACCTGCTTTTGTAAGTTAGCTCGGAATCCTGAGCTCACTTTATCGAACACGGCTTCGCAATTCGTATCGGTCGTTCCGGGTACGGCCATTTTCGCCCAAGCACAACGATCGAACTGATCGTTTTGAAGCTCGATCTTGCCATCGACAATTTTCAATTCCGAGACCACACGATTTGTAACTTTGAACTTTTCGGGCTGAGGAAGCCCGGGTACCGGAGAGTCGTAAACAGCCACCCACGCCACGCGCGCGGTGTCCGCATCAACGAGTACAGGCTCGTCGAACTTAAGATCAATTTTTGCCGTGCCTCCGCGCAAGATCATTTGCCACATGACCGCCGCCTCAACTGAATTTAGAACGCCAAACATGGGATCTGAAAACACGGGTTTAGAAGTTTGAACATAGTGCGCAGCCATCTCGGATGGCTTGATGTTTTGAAAGGAAGTGAAAAAAGAGCGGGCCAACTCCAAATTTTGAGTGGCTTCTTGGGAGGCAGGAGTTCGGGATAAACTTTTAGCACCTACGCTTGAACATCCGATAATAAATGCAGGAAGGAGAAAGCTCAGGAAGACGTAATTATGCATTCACAGCTCCGTATCGCAAAGTGGGTTTAGTTAGCACGTCAAGCCTAACAAACCGAGGCGGTCGACCAAATAACAAATGTTAAGTCGTCTGGACGGAACCTTCTCATCTCTGCTTACTCGGAAGCTGTCGACCGATGAATGTCCGTTATGCACTTCCCGCCGCGATCTTCTTGTTGTGGTATTCGGCGTAGATCATCATATGGTCGGCGAGGCGATCAGGCACTTTGGTCGTATTCCAAGATCGGCGAAAAAGTCGGCTCACATTGGCGCGAAACATCGCGGCTGTGTGATTGAACGAGAAAAGTGGATCAAAGCCAATTTTTTTCAGCTCTCCTTGCCCAACGATGCACGCTCGCCGCGAGCGGAAGCGCACATGATTAGCGTAAGGGAACTTCTCTTTGAGGCCTTTGGGATAATGCGGATTTTCATCCGACTTGAAAATGGCGAATGGAGATACGCGAGACTGGATCCGTTTGAAAAGTCTTGCACGAGCGGCGGGCCGCTCATCTTTCCTTGGACCATACTTCTTTCGCGCCGGGGCCGCGAGGACGCCTTTCGGCGGCATCCTTGCGACCTCCAGATCGATGATCATCCGGGTCTTAGACTCAACTGCCAGTAGAATGGAGAGTGGCTTACACTTCGTATGTTCAAACGACTCCATATCGTCAAATTCAACGATTTCTATTAGCGGCGAGGCCACAGCTTGATCTTGCACTCCGACTCGTGCTCGGATTGCGAGAAATTTCGCTTTCCGCGCAACCGTTGTCCGGCTTAAGCGATACATCTCCGCTATTCGCCTCTGAGTGAGGCCCGAGGCGAGGAGTTTTCGAATACTCTCGTTGAGGTGCCGCTTTTTTTGTCTATAGCAATCACTCCGTAACGCGTGCGAAAAGCTCTTGCCGCAAACCTTACAGCGGAACCGCTGGATTAGACGACAATCCGACTTTCGCTTGAAAGTTCCAATCCGAAGGATCGTTCGTTTATCGGATACAGAAGCTGAAGGAGGATGATGGAATGGGCATTGAGGAAGCATGGGTTGGGGTGAGAGCAATCCCTTGGCCAACCGCAAACTGGCCCACTAAGCTGTTGATCTACTCTCGCTATCGCCTCGGACTTTCGTTTCTAAAAGAAAAAGTCCGGTTTTTTTGTATCTCACTCCCCTCGCTTGGAACGGTTACTTCTACCCACGTAAGTAAACCAGTTTGGGGGGAGAAGCGAAAACATCTAAAAACCTCAAAGCGTTTCTGATATCTATTTCTCTACCGAAACAGCTTTTTGCGAGGTCTCGCGTGGAACTGAATCATCTCCGATATTTTTACGAAGTGGCGAAGGCCGGAAGCTTTACAGAAGCTGCCCGAAAACTCCGCATCAGTCAGTCGGCACTTAGCAAAGCTGTCGCCTTGCTCGAGGACGCAGAAGGCACCAAACTTTTTGAGCGTTCGAAAAAAGGCGTTCAACTCACTTCGGTGGGGCAAGAAGTTTTTCGTATGAGTGGCGACGTCTTTCGTACCGTGACCGAAATCGAAAACACTTGCCGCGGCGCCAAGGAGACCTGCGAAGGACTTTTGCGATTCGGCGCGTCTGATCATGTGACGAACTATCTGCTGACGGAACGAATTCTCAAGATGCGTCGAGATCACCCACAGGTGATTCCGAGCGTGTTCTCCGGAACCCCAAACGACATTATCGAGCAGATCCTCCGCGACAACCTCGAATTCGGTCTGTTCATTACAAAAATCAACGTTGCCGGAATCCACTATGAGTCTATCGCTCCTATCGATATGGCCGTCGTTTGCCATCCGGATCTCGTGCGCGACGCAAAGTCATCTGCTGGGTATCTGCGCACAGCGCTGAAGATATCCGGGTACATCGGCTCAATCAAATCTCAGTACCAGCGTTATCCATCACAGGAGTTCATTGACCTTCTGGAAGACACGGCAGGCACGATATTCGAGTCGAGCAGTCAAGAAACGCAAAAGCGACTTTGTTTAGCCGGCGGCGGCGTGGCCTTTTTAGCCCGTTTCATGGTGGAACGCGAAATCAAAGACGGAGAACTCATCGAAATCAAGATGGCTAAACCGCTCACATCTAAGCTTTTGCTGGCGAAGAAAAAGAGCGCATCACTTTCGCTGAATGCGCGAACGTTTTTGGAGTCGTTGCCTTCTGTGGTCCGCTAGAACTGGCCCACTTGCGTGGGTAAGGAAGGTTCATTCCTCCTCCGCCCGTGCTCAATTAAAATGCCTTTTCTTTAAAAATAAGACGAAAACCTCTAGCTAAAACGTGCTTGGCGTACCCAGCGTAGTATGCCAGTTTCGGGGGGATAGGAATTCATCCAAAGCGAGGCAGCTTGGAGCATCATCACCCAGCACCAACAATTATCCAGAGCACCATTGCCAGTGGCTCGATGTCGGAACGTCTTGGGACTTTCTTCTCAACTCAAGGCTTTATGCCGCATGGACATTGCTACCTCTGGCGGCCAGAGCTCGTTGCAACCCACGTCATTAGCGATTTTCTGATTGGCTCCGCCTACGTCGCGATCTCCCTAAGCCTTTACTTGATCGTACGCCGAATTCGGCTTCCGTTCTCACCGGTTGTTCTATCCTTCGGTTTATTTATCGGAGCTTGCGGCGCCACGCACTTCATGGAGATTTGGAACCTCTGGCACGCCGATTACTGGCTTGGCGGGCTTGTGAAGATCCTTACGGCGTGCGCATCTGTTGCAACTAGCGTATGGCTCATCCGCTTACGACCTCAGATCTTTGCGGTCGCGGAGTCGGCAAAGCTTGCCGAACGTCAACGCGTCGATTTGGAAGCCCTCACCAAATCTTTAGAAGAGCGGGTCTCCGAGCGAACTTCGCAGCTCGAACTCAGCCGCCAAAGAGCAGAAGATCAAGCGAGACAGCTTGCCGTTTCCGAGTCTCTCTACCGAACGGTGTTTGATTTTAGTCCTCAGCCGATGTGGTACTTTAACGTTGAATCGAAAAGATTCCTCGACGTGAATCGAGCAGCGATTCATCAATACGGTTACACGAAGGAAGAATTCCTCCAAAGAACGATCATCGATCTGCGACCTTCAGATCAAATCGCGCCCACCGAAGCCTATATCGAAGCGGTCAAGGTGCAACCCGAGGGCCGCAGCCCAGACACAAAGATCTTTACGCATATTCGCAAAGATGGATCACGCCTCCAAGTCGAGATTACCGCGACGCTCATCGAGTTCAGAGGTGAGCCAGCCATGGTCGTCATCGCGAATGATGTGACCGCGCGTGTCCAAGCTGAATCTGAACGTGAGAAGTTGGCGTCAGAACTTAAAGCTGCGAAAACTGCGGCCGAGGCGGCCAACGAAACTAAGACACTTTTTTTGGCGAACATGAGCCATGAGATTCGAACTCCCCTCGGAGCGATGCTCGGCTTTGCGGATCTCGCCCTTGAACATGCCGACCAAAAAAAAGATCGCGAACTTTGGGATTACCTAGCTACCATCGAACGAAACGGTAGACAGCTTTATAGAATTGTCGACGATATTTTGGATATCGCGAAGGTGGAGGCAGATAAGCTAGATATCGAACTCGGCCGGACATCTCTGCGAGGTCTTCTCTCGGATGTTGAAAACCTCTTAACCGTGAAGGCTCAAGGGAAAAATTTAGCTTTTTCGGTCGGCGCGGATGATGATGTGCCTGACGAGATCGAAACGGATCCGACACGTCTTAAACAAATTTTGATGAACGTTGTTGGAAACGCGCTCAAGTTTACGGAGAAAGGTTCCGTCAAATGCTGGGCCCGGATTGGAAACGAAACAGACGATAAGCATCTCACAATTTTTGTCGAAGATACCGGTCCAGGCATTTCACCCGAGATGCAAGCAAGGCTGTTTCAGCCCTTCATGCAAGCCGATCTCACACACACGCGCCGCCACGGTGGAACGGGACTTGGCCTCTATCTCTCGCTTCGCCTCGCACGTGCGCTGGGCGGAGACCTACGGATCACCCAGTGCAGCGCGGGAAAAGGATGTACTTTTGCGTTGACGCTTCCTCGCTTGGCCGAGAGCCGGACAACGGTCTCGAGGACACTGAGCTCGACGGAACGCGCGCGCAACGAAGCGCATCGCCTCAAAGGCATTCGCGTTTTGGTTGTTGATGATTCACCTGACAACCTTCAACTCACCTATCGTTACTTGAAGAATGCAGGGGCTGCGGAAGTCGCATGCTTTGAATCGGCAACTCAAGCTCTCGATTTACTTGGGCGAGAACCGTACGACGTCGTGCTAATGGATATCCAAATGCCGGTGCTGGATGGTTATACGGCCGTGCGAATGCTTCGTGAAAGAAGCTACAAAGGTCCGATCCTAGCTCTTACGGCTCACGCAATGAAGGGTGAGCGCGAACGTTGCCTAACTGCTGGGTTCGATGATTACTTGATTAAGCCGATCGATCGAATGGCCTTGATTGGGGCTATTTGTACCCACGCAAACTGGCCTACTTGATTGAGTATGAAATCTCTGCGTTACGAGGCGCAAATCGCCTTAGTTTTGGGGAGTTTGGAAAATGGCAGCCCAATCACCTTGCGAGAAGTTCCTACCTGTACCCATTCAAGTGGGCCAGTTTCAAGGGGACGGATCAGCCGCAGCAATCGGCAAAGTCACGTAACTCTGCTCAATTCGCGCCTGACTGCTCGCCACCATTCGCCCGACCTGACGCAAGCGGTAGAACTCCATTTGGGATGCAAGGCTTCCCATGCTCAAACTATTAGGTGTTCCGTTTCCGGTGGGCTCTTTTAATACAAAAACCGTTTCTACATTTTCTCCGGCTGCCAGGCAGCTGCGATCACCCTGGGCACAGGAGAGTTCAAGCTTTAACGCCTGGCGATTCTGAAAACCCGATTCCTTGAGCTTCTTAGCCTCTGCCCAAAGATCTTCAGTCACAATCAATTTTCGTTTACAGCTGTCGTCGACCGATGTTTCATTTAAATCGCCGACTCGAACGCAGCTTCCTTTTAGGAGGCGAGCCAACCGCTGAACTTCCTCTACCGACAGCGAGCCCGAGAGCGCAAGCCGCATGACCATGCCTTTGGACTTCATGTAAATCCAACTGAGGCTGGAGGTCGGAGGAGGCGGCGGCGCCAAGGAGATATTCATCACTTCCGTCACCGGTGGCGGCATGAAGCTGCCGCCCATCGTGGGGGCATCAGCGACTGCAATGGAAGCAGAAGGCGCCGGCAGCGACGCTGAAGAAGACAAACTTGATCCAGTTGAACTGTGATTCGGGTACGGCTCCGTCGGCGGATTGATCGGTTCATGGGCGGAGCTATTAGACGAAGCTACGCCTTGCGCAGAAGCTTTTGCAGCTGGCTCCGTGCCCGACGACGCGACGGCTTCAGTACTTCCCGAAGGGAGCGCTCCGCCCGCGCCTAGTTCTTTTTCGGCCTTCATTCGCTTTTCGAACTCGACTTTTCGATTGTTGATCTCTTCTTGCGAGAGTTGGACACGCGAAGCGATTTCCGCTTCGGTCGCGTCAGGCTTCGTCATCACCTTCAAGGCGACTACACTAACTACTGCAAGACCGATCAATGCTTTAGAGCCTTTGCCTAATTTCATTGGCCACCAAATTGCGAGTTCACGTTGTAGTTGCAGCTGCGCTTGTTGAAATAGGGAATTCGAATGATCACGTCGTCTCCAAAGACGTCGTCACCGTCGCCGGTCCCCTGATAGATATGATCGGCGCCTGCACTGAGGATGATGTCGAATCTACAGTCGGCTGCGTTGAATTCTTCCTCATTTTCATCCAAGAGGAACATCCGTCCCCAGCCGTCACGTGGAGTTGTGTCGAACCCGATTCTCTTCCAAACGGAATCAGCGGCGGCAGGAGTCCACGTGATCGGATCAGCACCGTCGGCTCTACCTGAAAGACACGCTGTACAATACTGCCCGGTAATGCCCATGAGATTTACTTCATCGATTTCGCGAAGTCCCATGATGCCGGCTTTGGCGGAGCTCATGGTTGCTTTTGCTGAGTTCGTTTTGGCCCGGTCAACAAATTTTGTATAGTTGGGCTGCGCGATCAGTCCTAGCACGCTGATGATCGAAACGACGACCATCAGTTCGACCAGGGAGAATCCGGCTTCCGTCCCAAATCGGGATGATTTCGCGGAACTAATCAAAGACGAGCGGTAACTCTGCATCGTGCTTATAGATTACGTGATTGCGGAGACTCCCACAACGCAACCTCAAGCAAGTCGCCAAGATTTACGCTTGTCTAACAGTTATTCTGTTTTGACGAGTTCGAGCATCTCAACTTGGCTCGGCTTTCGTCCGGCTGATCGGGGTGGGTTAGTAAACTTAAATGCTTGGCTCCCCCGCAAACTGGCCTACAACGCTGGGTATGGTAACGCCCACCTTACCTCACAAAATGGACCTCGGTTTTTGAGAATTTCGGTTTTGCCGACTTCCCACTCCTCGTAGGAAGTGTCGTGCATACCCACTCATGTAGGCCAGTTTTGTTGAGAACAGGTCAGGATTCCCGCCCTAACAATTTCCTGACCCCTGAATCTCAGAAACCAGGAGCAGGATCAAAGCATGTTTCTAGCCGATCTCCACACGCATTCAAACTTCAGTGACGGCGCGATGAGTATACCCGGGCTCGTTGATTTCTACGGACAACGAGGCTTCGGCGCGATTGCGATCACCGATCACGTCTGCGAAGATCGAGGCTTCTTCGGGAAAGCCGCAAAGTATCTCGAACTTACGCTGACGAGATCTAATTTTCCTCTTTACCTCGAAACCATTCGGAGAGAAGCCGAGCGTGCGTGGCGCGATTACCGGATGGTCGTTATCCCGGGGGTTGAGATTTCGAAAAATTCGTTCTCCAATCATCGCTCTGCTCACCTGCTCGGACTTGGCCTCACGAACTTCGTAGATGCCGATAACGATATCGTCGAGATTGCGCGCGCCATCCGCGCGCAGGGCGCACTGTGCGTGGCAGCGCATCCCGTTTCCACCCGGAAGCTTGAGAGACAAACGTACCACCTTTGGCATCGCCGCGAGGAACTCGCCTCCGAAATCGATGCGTGGGAAGTTGCAAGTGGCCCGCATCTGTTCGACGAAGTTCTCAGCAGCGGTCTTCCGCTTCTGGCATCAAGTGACCTGCATAAAAGCTCGCAGATTAATGCCTGGAAAACCGTTTTTCAGTGCGAGCGAAATGCGGATGCCATCTTACAAGCCATCCGCGATCAAGACGTGACATTTCAATTCTACCTTGAGGAAGGTTTCAATCACTTCACTTCCGCTGCGTCGTCTTGGTTTGCCCGCTTGAATCCGAGCTACCGTGCGCTAGCTCAACGGAATCTCCTCGGTCCGCACGCCTGTTTGAAGGGTCTGCGGTAAGTTCGAATTTACTTTTGGGGATGTGGATTCGGAGCGATTACCTAGGCAAAAGACCTAATCTAGAGCCTCGGCGGTGTGCCAGTTTGAGGCGGTCGAAGACACCAAACCCTGTTCCATCTTGAGCTGGAACGGTTTCTCGTTTCGATTCGAAATCTGGGGACCAAATTCTTCTCCGATCGCAACTTTTCCCCGTCATACTGGATCGGCATGACATTCAAAAATTGCTCAAGGTTTTTATCTAGCCATTTCTTTAAACCGGCGCTGGGGCTCATCATTTTGGCGGGAACCGGGCTCGGTCTATACCAAAACTGTGCTGGCGGTTTAGAAGCCGCGCAGTTCGGCCGGTCGCCGTCGTCTTTCAACGGTCGCTTCACAGCTCTTGCCGTTCCGAACGAAGATCTCCTTGATGAGCTTGCGCGAAAAGAAGCAGGCCTCGGTAGCATCGCACAAAATCCAGCGACGACGATCGATGCGAAAACGCCCGATCGCGGAATTTGCGCCGTTCGTGGAGGCGCAGGAATCTTCCTTGCGCCGATCGCGTTCACTTCGCGGAGTGCTTGCGAAGGCCAATGTAACCGCTTCGCTTCCGCAAATCCAAACCGAACTTGCTACTGGCGGAATCAGATTTTTTTGGGTGACCCGATGCTTTCATGCGTTGTGCGCGGCGGAGCGCACCGCGAACTCGCAAACCTTCCGAGCGTCACGCGCGCTGGCTGCCAAACTGCGTGCGATCAAAACGCAGCCGCTGCATTCCGCTATTGCGACTGGGGCACGGAACGCATTCATCATCCACCGATGGGGTCCGAGTGCCGCGTGCGTGGCGGTGCCGGTGCCGATCTGCTCGGAGGCATAGTCTTTGCGAGTCTCGGAGATTGCCAAAATCTCTGTGAGGGATTCTCGGCGAACGCTTATCGTTCTTGTTCACACGGAAACAATCTCTTCCGCGCTCCTCCGGATAACTCAAAGTGCGAGATCCTAGGCGGAGCCGGAAGGGTTCTTGCCCCCGTCTTCTTTGGACGACGCGAAGATTGCTCGATCCGCTGCGGTCAATTCACAGCCAACGTTAATCGCCAGTGCTGGTACGGCAAGGAGAGAATTCAATGAGCCGCCAAACACGCCGCAAATTTCTAAAACAAGCCAGCGGAGTTGCTGGCCTTGCCGCAACTTCCTCATTTATCGGAACGAAGCTATTTGCGCAGACATCCGGCCAACGCCCGAACATATTATTCATCTCCGTGGACGACTTGAATGATTATCCCGGCGCTTTTGGCGGTTACCACGGTGTGCTGACGCCGAACATGGATCGCCTCGCTCGCGAAGGCGTTGCGTTTCAACGAGCGTACTGCGCGGGACCTTATTGCGGAGCTTCTCGCTCGTCGTTGATGACGGGCGCAGCTCCTCACCGCTCGGGCATCGTCGGGAATTACCACATCCTTTCCGACGACATGAAGCCCGCGGCCATGCAGCGCCTCGGGCAGACGTCCATTCTCACGCTTCCAGCACATTTCAAAGCAGCGGGATACAAGACACTTGGCGGCGGCAAACTCTATCACGCCGGCTTCGGCCACGGCGCAAACAACGTCACGCGCGATGAGAGCTCGTGGGACATGTGGTTCAATACAAGCTTCAATGAAATCGCGCACGCCTTTCCGGGGGTGCGAAACTTCCGCGATAACCGCACCGCAGCTCAGCTCAACGCGGGTGAAGGTGCACCTGGTGATTTACCTTCGATGATCGGTGCTGATTACAACACTCTCGATCAAGAAAACATGACGCCAGACAAACTTCTTGCGAAGTGGGGCACCGAGCAATTCATGACGGGAGCGGTAAATGCATCGCAGCCCTTTTTCATGGGACTTGGATTTTACCGCCCGCATATCGGGATGTTCGTTCCCCAGCGTTTTTACGATATGTACCCGCTCGAGTCCATTCGCGTTCCCGACTTCCGTGGCCAGCTTGAAGATCTGCGCGACCTTCCGGAATATGCACTTCGCTATTTGATCAACATGGATTGGACGGCGTACGGAAAGAGAATGCCCGACGGCTCGATTTCCTCCGACCACTATCTGCTTCAAGCCATGCTCGCTAAACAAAATCGCAGTGGTCATGCACAAGCGATTCAAGCTTATCTTGCTTCCATCACTTACGTCGACGAATGCATTGGCCAGGTGCTCGCAGCCTTGGACCGAAGCGGCCTTCGCCAAAACACGATCGTTGTTCTCTGGAGCGACCACGGTTGGTTCCTAGGCGAGAAACTTTCGTGGCAGAAATTCAAGATGTGGGAGAAAGCATCGCGCGTTCCGCTCGTGATTTCCACCCCGAACGGACCTCGTGGAAATTGCTACTCGCCCGTGAGTTTGCTGGATGTCTTCCCGACGCTCGCTGAGCTTGCGCACGCACCGATTCCCGACGCTTACAAACGTCAGATCGACGGTCGGAGTCTCACATCGCATCTTGCTAATCCGGGCGCGGAATACTCGACTTACGCGGTAACAACGCAGTCAATTTTGCGCAGTGGTGACTTAGGCCCAGGGCAGCCAGGGCCCGGAACCGATATTTTCCACTCACTGCGAACCAACCGCTGGCGCTACACGAAGTATCCGGACCTTCCGGGAGCTGCGCTCTCCGAAGAACTCTACGATCTCCGCAATGATCCAGGCGAGACACGAAATCTCCTCTTCTGGGAGCCTGACCGCCATGCGGACGTGCGAGCGACGCTTGCGGAGCTGTTGCGCCGTAGAACCTCGTAAACTGGCCTACAACAGTGGGTATGAAAGAGCGCTTTCTCCAGGGGAAGCGCTCTTTCTTTTTCAAATATTGAGTTCTTTATGATCGTCTTAGCTCGCAATTCGACTTCGGCGTACCCACTCTAGTAGGCCAGTTTGCGGGGCCGCCAGTGTTCCACTCTAATCACCCGCCAAGACTTGAGACGAGGTCCTGGTCCGATTTCCAGTTTTCACCTCATCCCGAAATGATTTTACGACGTTAGCCGATGAGTCAGTCGTGAGATCAAGAGGTGAGTTGTGAGCTTAAAGTTGAAATTCCTCGCGTTGGTTTTTTCGATCGTCGCCTTTTTCGGCGGGCTGATCCTTTTCATCGCGTTCCGAAACGACAACCTCGTGCGCGACGTCACGACGAGTCTCGTTCGAAATTTCGATCGCGTAAAACGCGTCGCCGAAATCCAGATCACGTTCAAATCCGAAGTCCAAGAATGGAAAAATATTCTTCTGCGCGGCGCCGACAAAGAACAAAAGGCGAAATACGTCTCTGCCTTGGAGAAAACGCACGAGGAACTGCAAAGACAAGTTGAGCTTCTCAAAGCGGACGTCTCCGCCGACGACGCCCAACTTGTAAACGCCTTCGACGCGGCAGAGGAAAACCTTCTCGCGAAGTATCGCGAGGCGATGGCGAAATTCCTAGCCGATGAAAGCTTCAACGCTGCAGCCGCCGATGCGCACGTCAAAGGCCTCGACCGCAAAGTCGTCGAGCCACTCCACGAACTCACCGGCCGCTTAGAGCTCCTCACGATGGAAGAAACGATGAAAGCCGGTGATAGCTTGAAACAGCTTCTTCGTTTCAGCTGGCTCGCGGCGGGCCTTGCGATGATTATCGCCATTGTCTTTAGCTGGCGCTTTGTTCATACCCTCATCGGTTCCCTGGATACGTTTGCGCGCAGGCTCGGCGACATTGCCTCCTCGCTTCTCGGATCCGCCAGTACACTGTCCGGATCGGGCGCACAGCTGGCCGCCTCATCCACGCAGCAAGCCGCGGCAATCGAAGAAACTTCCGCAACCCTCCAACAGATGAGCGCGATGATCGGCAAGACCGCTACGCACGCTCAAGAATCAAAATCGGCTATCGACTCGGGGCGGGAAAACGCGCGGTACGGAAAAGACGCGGTTGAATCCGTCAGCCAACGCATCAAAGAAATCGCCGCGAGCAATGATGATCTTGTCGGCGCCATCAACGAAAGTAATTCGCGGTTAACGGCGATCACGCAAGTCATCACCGAAATCGGGAACAAAACAAAAGTCATTAACGAAATCGTTTTTCAAACGAAGCTCCTCTCCTTCAACGCGTCCGTCGAAGCGGCGCGCGCTGGTGAGCACGGTCAAGGCTTTGCGGTCGTTGCCGAAGAAGTCGGAAACCTTGCGCAAATGTCCGGCAACGCGGCTCGTGAAATCTCGTCGCTACTCGATGAAAGCCGACATAAGGTTGATGAGATCGTGCAGACAACGAGAAGCCAGCTTGAGACCGTGACAAGCGTGAGTCGCGAGAAGGTCAGCGAAGGCGAGCGTGCCGTTGAAGAATGCTCGCAAAGACTCGACGCCGTTACGACAAGTGTCGCTGACGCCTCGTCGATTGCCGACAACATCGCAAGCGCATCGGATGAACAAGCCGCGGGCGTCCACGAGATCGTGAAGACCGTCACTCAGTTGGATCAAAGCGCGCAGCACACGGTCGAAGCGTCGGATCTTACGTCGCGATCGGCAGCTGATCTGAAAGAACAGGCCTTAGAGACTCACCGCGTGGTCAACGAGCTTCGCCGACTGGTCCAGGGCAGCTCAGCTGCAAATGTGACTTCCCGACCGACCTCGGTCATCACACCCAGTGACTCGAACATAAGCTCGTCGAATTTATCCAAAGCGGCCTGAGGCCGCCGTGATGCTGGCCGCTCTCTAAAGTCGTCCTTAACATTTAAACGAATCCATCCGATATAAATTTAACTAATTTGTATCGGATGCGAAATGAAGCTTAAAACAAAGTTGATCGGAACCCTAGTTCTCTGCACGCTGTTCGTAGCTGCGGCGCAGGCCTTTTCCGCCTATCGCCAGCAAGTTACCGCCACTAAAGGCTTACACGAAGTACGAGTGGATTTAGAGAAGATCCTCCTGATCAAAGAAATTGATAACGCTTTCAAAACCCAAGTTCAGGAATGGAAGAACGTCCTCCTCAGAGGTGAGGATCTCGAGCAGCGGACGAAGTATTTTAATGGCTTCAACAAAGAAGCTTCAGCCATCGAATCGGCTGCAGGCAAACTTCGGCGTACGTTAAATGCGGAGAACTCCGCACTCCTCGATCAATTCCTGGAGGCGGAGAGAGAATTAGTTTCAAAATATGCGACAGTCAAAACGCAGCATTTAGATGGAGCTTCATTTGACGCGAAGGGCGCCGATAAGGCGGTCCGAGGAGTTGATCGAAAAGTCCTCGATCCGCTCAATCTCCTCAGCACCGCGATCGCTCAGCAGGCGACCAGCAACTCAAACCTTGCGAGTGAGACGGTTCGAAACAACTTCACCGTGGGCCTTGCACTCGCAACGGCGCTCTCTCTTGCGGCCTTGGCCGTTGGCTGGATCTTCGCCACTCGACTCTCGAACCTATTTGAGACTCTCGCAAGTGCTCTCAAGAACACGGGTCTTCAAGTTCATGGTGCAAGCTCACAACTCAGTCACACCGCGCGAGACCTCGCCGAGAATGCCACCGCGTCTGCAGCTGGCCTTGAAGAAAGCGTCGCCTCGATGGAGGAAGCGACTGCTTCCGCTCGCCAAAGCTCCGCTCACCTCGATGAGTCGGGTCGAATCTCGATTGAAAGTCGCGAAGCGGCGGCGAAAGGCGAGATGGAAATCAAGGAATTGATCAATTCCATGATCCTCGTGCAAAAAGAAGTGACTTCGATGGCGGAGCGGATCACCGTCATCGACGACATCTCTTTCCAAACGAATCTTCTCGCCCTGAATGCGGCGGTCGAAGCAGCAAGAGCCGGTGAACAAGGCAAGGGTTTCGCCGTCGTGGCCGAAGCCGTTCGCGCCCTGGCTCAAAAAAGCGCAGGTGCAGCCCATGAAATCGACGGCATGATAAAAGCGACGCTCAACCTGGCAAATGAAGGCGCCGGTCGAGCAAGTCAAAGTGCTGAGGCTATCAAAGGGATCGTAGGCTCGATTTCGAAAGTCTCGACGCTGACAAGTGAAATCGCGGCCTCAAGTCGCTCTCAAATGGAAAGCTTCGATCAGGTAAGTCAGGCTTTAACGCAGATTGATCAGACAACTCAGTCCAACGCCGCGGCAGCCGAAGAAGCGGCATCCGCGGCGCAGCTTCTGGAGCGTGAGTCTGAACAACTCAGCAAGCATGTGGAGACGCTCTCGACTTTGATTCACGGACCGCAGTCTCTCCAAGAACGAAGCGTGGTCCCTAAGGGGACGGATCGTCGAGACGAGCTTTTGAAGGCTGCATAGACCTTAAGATTCGGTCAGCGCAGGAACTTTTTTTGCTTTTTTTGCCGATCACGCGGACCTCCGCTGATGTCATGGATTTCGTACATCGGTGGGTAAATAGTGCCAGTGCAGGAATTGTAGTACGGCGGATCCTGCTTCGCCTTCTCACTATCCATAAAACAAGCCGAGGCCGAGACTTAGATCCGCAACGTAAATTGAATCTGTTTTCATGAGCCATGATCGTTTCAGATCTCCATGGCTTGCGCAAAATAATTTTATAAGCGCCGTTAGACACAGATCACGAGATGGGTCTTTCTCGAATCCTGAACGATCGGGTGATTTTCGTTTCGTTTGCGCTCAGACGGAACAACTCGCACCTGGGGCTATTCCGGCGCGGGTTCCCGGTCAGTACTGCGTGAACGTCAACGAGCCCGAAGATCCTCATGCCTGGGCCGACACCTATTTTTGCAGCTCGCGCAACATTGGGCTCCGTTGGTCGTTCGCTGGAGCAGTTTCGGAGATGCATTGTTTGCGAATCGATGAGCCGGCTGAACCTTGGTTCGAAGCTTGGCACGACAACTTCCACTGCGTGCGCCGGCAACTCTCCAACCGACCAGATAGCGACCAGATACCGACCAGATACTGATCAGAAGCACTGTCCAGAACAAATAACCAGCACGTCGTGTTTGCTAGGACAGCGGATCCGTTGTTTCAAAAGCTTGCTTCACCCACTCCGTCAGTGGTTCTTCGACTTGATCGGCGTGGGTGAGTTTAAAAGTATTTGCAACTCTTGTTTTCGAGACTCTTTGCGTACGGGTAATCGCGGCTGAATCGACGGCCTCCGGCAGGAAAATGCAGGTTTCGAGATAGGACTTTTTGGGACGAACAAAAAGATAGCAGACCTTTTTCGAAAACATGATTGCGCGCCCGGAGGCGTAAATCCTTTGTTCCCCCAAATCGGCTGCGAAACGACGAAGCTCTCGCCAAGCTTCTTGAAGTTCGGCGGAGAGTTCGATGATCAACTCTTCCTCCGTGATATCGGTTCGGTAATCGGGTCGATGAAACTCTTTACGTTTTCCTCTTTTTGAAGCAGCCGCCTTCTTGGCGAAACGAGTCGTTTTCTTTTTCGCTGAGGCTTTCTTCTTTGCCATCAAACCTCGCCTTCAGAATCTGCTCTTGAAATGCTCGAACAAAACCTTACTTACTTCCAATCACCGATGATCTTACGAAGCTTAACGGAAAGCGGGCGCGCCGTTTGAAATTCATATGCGTAAGCTTGTGCCGCTTTCTTATCATTATCTTGTTTAGCAGAAGACGTCGGCTCATCGCCTAAATTCAGTCGGCGGTCACGTTCTTGACGCATCTTTTTCACGTCCTCTTTGAGCGCAGCAAGTTCGCTTTTCTGTTCGGCGGTAAGGGACCAGAGCTTTTTCTCGAGCGCAAGTTCGATCGCCGCAATTTCGAGCGAGAGGCTTGCGTCGCCCGGATACCGTGACTTCTTCAGAACCTCCGCGATCATCTGTTTAAACTTCGATTGTTTATCCTTAGATAGCCCTTCAGCACTGGCGACAGTGATCAATCCGCGCGTCAGCTTCATGCAATCCCCATCGCACGAGGCGGAGGTCATTGCCCATGCCGTCGCGACACCGCGACCCGGATCTTCATTTGTTGCCTTTTCAATGAGCATGAGCATTTCTTC
The DNA here is from genome assembly GCA_005808505.1 of Bdellovibrionales bacterium. Lineage (GTDB taxonomy): Bacteria > Bdellovibrionota > Bdellovibrionia > Bdellovibrionales > JAMPXM01 > SYLX01. The sequence goes on from SYLX01000120.1 coordinate 38,334, forward strand.
ACTAAGCTCAGGACCCGCTTTTGAACATTTCGTGAGGGATTGAAGTGCCCGGTCGGCATTCTGAGGGGCGATGAAGTCCTTCTTCTCGGGCGCTACCGGCGCAAGGACGTCTTTGATTTCCTGACTGAGATCTCGGCAAGCCCGCGGGATGATCTTTGCTTTTTGCGTAAGTTTCTCGACGGCTGACATCTTCTCCGAAGCATGCACATGCCCGGCAGAGAAAGCGCCGATGAGCACAACTTGCAACGAAGCATGAAGCATTATGTTTCGCAAAGTAAGCGCAGGCACCGATGACCTCCTAAAACCAAGTCGCTAGATTGGAGGCTAGCAACACACTGAAAGCTTGTCTATCCTGCGCCCAGAAGCGGGCAGGTCATTTACCGGCTCCCCTCGCAACTCTTTTCACGATGCTCCTAGGATGCGCCGCTTGACCATCCTAAGTAGATCGAAAAAAAACCAAAGATAAAAAAGACGACGGCGCACGAGAGGAAAAACCCGCGGTAGACTCTTGCACTCCAGAGAACAGACTTTAGATCTGATTTGGTCGCAAGCTCTCGAGGGTATTTATAGAAGCTTGAAGAGAGGGTTGAAGGTCGGTTGAGATAGTGGTCGAACTCTTCGATCAAACGGCCCATGACTTCGGCGATTTCGCGAAAAGAGTTTTTCTTTAGAAGATCCGGCGAGCATTCGACGCGAACGTAGCGGCCTTCGGCTCGGTCGACTTTCACGCCAAACTCTTTCCGCAAAATGGCGATCATCTCGGAGTGTTCGAGTAAGGGTGCGTTTATCTCAGTTGCGATCTCATGCTCAAGTAAAATGATCAGCCCATACACGCTCGTGCGTAAGCGCTGTTCAAGGATGAGAGGAACGCAAAAGTGCGTGTCGACGTCTTCGACTAAAAGGTGAAGTCGAAAGGTCACAATCTCCGGCCAGGAATACCGGGTCTCCAGAGCCCAGCCTCCCCGCCCCGGTATGCGCAGAGCGAATCGGTACAAAGAAAGCCTCAACGAGGCGATCTCGGATCCAAAGAAAAATAAAATAGCAAGCGCAAGACAAAGCGTGCTGCTGATGACCGAGAAGAGAATCGTCCTGCTCCTGTTTCACATTGCTGACTTCCCTTCGAGAGTACAAATGAAAGCGGTAAGCATCAACAAGGAGTGAGTCAGGGTCCAGGAGCAAAGCGGCTTGAGTTTTTCTCAACCCTTTTTAAGACTGTGGTGAGGTATCCGGGAGGCCAAATGAACGATGATGAAAAACCTGACAAAGGGTCTCAACTGGGCCCGGAAGACGTCACGCCAGAGTCTCTCTACCTCAACCGCCGAAACTTTCTCCGAACTTCCATTTTCGGAGCGTCGGCCGCTGCAACTTATGCGGCCTACCGCTACGTGCGCGGGGAGAAACCCAATCTCTCCGCAGCTACGGATCAAAACCTGCCAATTCAAGCGAGTGAAGATCGCTCAACGCCGATTGAGGCGATTGCGGGTTACAACAACTTTTACGAATTTTCGACAGACAAAGAAGAAGTCGCCGAGAAAGCTCGCAACTGGAATCCGGGGCCCTGGAAGATTCACGTGGACGGACTGGTTGAGCAACCACAGACGTTTGATCTCATCAAACTCTCAGCGCTTCAGCAAGAAGAACGGATTTATCGCTTCCGCTGCGTCGAAGGTTGGTCAATGGTGATTCCGTGGCTAGGCTTTCCATTAGCCCGCCTCATCGAGCAAGCTAAGCCGCTTTCGAGCGCGAAATACGTGGCCTTCGAAAGTTACTTTGATGAGCAAGCCATGCCCGACGCTCGGCGCGCCGGCATCCCCTTTCCCTATGTCGAAGGGCTGCGCCTTGATGAGGCTCTCCATCCTCTGACCTTGATGGCAACCGGCCTCTACAAAAAAGCTTTACCTAATCAAAACGGCGCGCCGATCCGCTTAGTGGTTCCGTGGAAGTATGGCTTCAAAAGTATCAAGTCGATCGTGCGAATCTCCCTCACCGATCAAGAGCCGCCCACAACCTGGAATCTGGCTACGCCCTCTGAGTACGGGTTTTACTCCAACGTAAATCCCACCGTCGACCATCCACGCTGGTCGCAAGCTCAAGAACGTCGCATCGGTGAATTTGGTCTTCGGCCCACATTGATGTTCAATGGTTACGAGAAGGAAGTCTCCCACCTCTACGCCGGAATGGATTTGAGGAAGTTTTTTTGATCAAGTCAGAATTAGGCGACTCGAAATTTCAGAAGCGGCTTTTGCTCTTCAATTCGGCCCTGCCTGCCGCCTTCCTCCTGTGGGACGGCTGGCAAGGAAACTTAGGCGCAAATCCGATCGAAGCGTTTATTCGAAGCACCGGGGTGCTAACTCTCATCTTCCTTGCCCTCACCTTGAGCGTGACACCCCTTGCGCAGCTCATGAAGTGGAGTTGGCTCATCAAACATCGCAGAGCAATCGGACTGATCAGTTTTGCATATGGTCTCTTACATTTTTTGAGTTACGTGATCTTTGATCGTGGAGCTGATTTGTCTTCCGTACCCGCGGACATTGCGAAACGGCCCTTTATTCTCGTGGGCTTTGGGGCCCTCATGCTCATGGTACCTTTGGCCATCACCTCAACAAATATCATGATAAAAAGGTTGGGCCCAAAACGCTGGCGGGCTCTTCACAAGCTTACTTATCCCATCGCGGTTGCGGGCGTGGTGCACTACTGGATGATCGTGAAGTCGGATATCACAGCACCTTTGGGATTTGCCATCGTGATCGGTGCGCTACTTGCAACCCGATTAGGCTTGAGAAGTGCTCGTAAACAACCGCGGCGAGCTTAATTGGTCTTCACGCTTTAGCAGAAAACATGTCAAGAGACAGAGGCTTCCGCCGATCAAGCCGCCCCACGCTGCGTGCGCAGAAGCTCGTCTTTCTCGTGGAAACTCTCGACTCACCTTTTGAACAATCATAGCATCCCCGAACTCGACCGCGCTGTTTAGGAAAAGTGCTGGCATCAAGAAAAGATCTATCTCCTGAGAATACGTCGGGCGAAGGGATTGGCGCGATTTTGCGAACATCAGAAGGGCCCCTAGGGCTGCGTGCCTTAAGCCGAACGCTTGGATAAAGGCCCGACCTGTTCCAGTTTCAGCATCCTGACTACCGATCCCGGATCGCACAAGCTGAGGCTTAAATATCGCGAGTGCGCCTACTGCAACGCGCTCAATGACTAAGCCGGAAAGCAGAAGGCCCCCGAGAGATTTCGCATCGAGAGCAAGTTTTCGTGAGTTCACTTGTAGCGGCCTCCCTAACATGAAGTTGATGGAGGCTTGCGCAAATCTCAAGTGAACTCTCTGGGGACCTTGTGCGATCAACCGGCAAAAACAACGTCACATTTGACGTCCTTGAGATCCAGCCACTCGCCACCATGACCGATGCGCCCCTTCTCGTTTTCAACTTCGAGATACATTCGGTTCAAGACGGTATCTAGCTCGTCTTGAACTTGCGGGATCCCGTCCGCGAAGATCATGAACTTCGCGCCTTCTTCTGTAGGTGCGTACGCGGAAAACTTGATCAAATACTTTGGCGATTTGTGAGCAACGCGAACGTTCTTCAACTTCACCTCAACACCCTTTTTCCCGAACCCGATCGTTTCGATCACGGGACGTGTTTTTCCGTTGATCGTTGCTGAACAGTTCAGCGCGAGAAGTCCGGTAAATTCTCCCGGAGGATGCGATTGCGCGAAGGCTGACGTCGAAGCAAAAAGCAAAAGTGCCGAAAGAGCAAGTTTCATAAATTCTCCTTTTTATCGCGACGGTTTGGTTGGTCTCCGTCGGTGAAAAGGGTTATACCCGGACACGGGTCATTCTAAAAATACATAAAACTCACGCTTACCATGAGGAAACGACATATTTCGACAAACTGTTGAAATCAAATGGTTTTTTGGCTATCGAGCCGCTGTAGCAGCAAGGAAAATATCGGTCCGAGCTAACTTTCAACCGCTTTGACGGAGATCATCGGTGAGCCAGCGAGCGAGCTTCTTTTCAAGATTCGCTTTCGAGAACGGTTTGCTTAAGAAGTCGTTCATCCCAGCTTCTAAACACTTCTCTTCATCCGTCTTCAAAGCTTGCGCCGTTAACGCAATGATCGGCATATTCGCGAATCCAGGTACGGCGTTTCCGCGTATGAGTTTAGTTGTCTCGTAGCCGTCGCGCTCGGGCATGCGGCAATCCATCAAGATGAGATCGAACGATTTCTCGCCTAGGACCTGAAGCGCTTCGTTCCCGTTCGTAACGACTTGGAATTCGTACCCTAGGGACTCAACGATTTTCGAAGTGATCACCTGATTGATCGGATTATCTTCCGCGATCAAAACGCGAAATGGGCGTGCGGTGTTATCGATCTTCGTCACAACTTCAACTTTTGCGACGTCTTCGATGACAGCACCTTTGTTGAATTCGAGTTCAAACCAAAACGTTGAGCCAACCATCTCAACGCTGCTGAGGCCGATGCGCCCTCCCATGAGCTCCACAAGACGTTTAGAGATCGAGAGCCCCAACCCCGTGCCGCCGAAGCGACGGTTCATGGATTGATCAGCTTGAGTAAATGGTTCGAACAACCGCGAAACCGCTTGTTCAGAAATTCCGATGCCCGTATCCGAAACTTCAATACGAAGGCGAAGCGAGCGGAAGTCTTCACTCACGACGGAAGTCGCGACTTCAACGCGCCCTTTCGGCGTGAACTTTAATGCGTTCGCAATGAGATTATTGAGAACTTGCTGAACCCTCGCGGAGTCGCCGTGAAGGTAGCGAAGCAAGACAGGGCCTTTAAACGAAAGGGCGATTCCTTTTTCCTGAGCGGCGTGCGCAAACAGGGCACGACTCGATTCGATCACCTCTCGATAAGCGAAATCGGCTTGTTCGAGGCGCAACTTCCCCGCCTCGATCTTTGAGAAATCCAGAATGTCGTTGATCACCGTGATCAACACTCGAGCGGAAGCGTCGATATTGGCCACGAACTGATTTTGTTCAGAGGAAAGAGGTGTCGCCGCGAGAAGTTGCGCCATCCCTAAAACTCCGTTCATGGGAGTTCGAATTTCGTGACTCATCATCGCGAGAAATTCGCTCTTCGCCTGGGCGGCTTGTAGGGCTGCTTCTTTAGCTTTCAGAAGTTCCGCATGCTGGGCACAACGAGCCGCGAATTGTTTGAGCGCCTCACTCAAGCTTTGAATGGCGCGGTCCAAATGCGCCTGCGTACTTCGCAACTCCTTGCTGTAAAAGGCGAGGACGCCGACAACTTCATCTCCGAAACGAAGCGGAAAGGTGTAGCTGCTTCGAACACCGTCGCAGAGTGCCTGCATGGGTCGCTTGAAAGAAGGTTCACGGTTTAGCTCGCGCGTCCAGACGGAGGCATCGCTTTCCCACGCGCGACCAATGAGCGCTTCGCCTTTCCGAATTTTCAGGCCCTCGGCGGCAGCAAGAAGATGAGTTCCCCCACCCGCTTTGTTTGCGAAGTGATGTTTGAGGCTTAAAGACTGACCGTCTTCATCGATCAACCAAGCTTCAGCGTAGTCCCAGTGATCTTCTCGAGCGATGCTCTTCATAATTTCGGGCGTCGCCGTGGAGGAATTCGATGCGTGAGATAAGATATCGCTCACGCTGATCTGCAGACGCTGCTGCATCTCAAAACGTTTGCGTTCGGTGACATCCGTCTGCGACCCCGCAAGGCGAACCGAAGCTCCGCTCGATTCACGAAGCGCGCGGCCACGAATCAAAACGTGAATGTAGGATCCACTTTGCGTTTGGATTCGGAGATCCGCCTCAAGCGTTGGCTGGCGCCCGGTGAGGTGATCATCGAGTTTTACTTTGAAAAACTCCCGATCTTGCGGATGCATGAGTTCCATCCAACTCTCAAGATGTTTGCACACGTCGCCCTCGCCGAAGCCAAGCATCGCCTTCAAGCGCGGAGAAAGATAGAGATCGTTCGATTGCAGATCGAGATCCCAAATCCCGTCGTTTGATCCTTGCACGGCAAGCGAATAGCGCTCTTTGACTTTCGCGAGTTCGGAACTTGAGATCTGTGCTAACGCCTCCGCCGTTTTTCTTTGCTCGGAGATATTGATCAGCAACGCAAAAATCAAAGCATTGATCAAAAGGGCAACCGCTACACCCGCCACTGGAGCGAGCGAGTTGGCTCGATCCTCAAAGGCCTGCGCGCTCCGAATCCGCAATGTCCAAACGCGGCCATAGACATCGAGTTTAAAGGTGCGTGTAAACTTTGCTGCATCCGCCGGGCGAACTTCCTGCGCGTGAGCAACTAGAAGCGACTCGTTGTCGGTGCCGTCTCCATCGAAGATTTCATAGTTCATGGGGAAAGATTCATTCGGCCATAATCCTTCAAGAAGATCGGTCATCCGAACGGGCGAATAAATAAATCCCTGAACGAAGCGGAATCGATCTTCTAAGGTTTCGAGTTTGGCCTCACGCTGATAAATCGGGAGATACATGATCACCGATCGTTGCGGCTGCTTGAGATCCGATACGAGAGCAACCGGCCCGGTGATTGAAAACTCACCCGTGTCACGTGCTCTCTCTAGAGCCGCACGTCGCGTGGGCTCCGAGAACATATCGAAGCCGACGGCTTTCTGCGCTTCCGGAAAAGTAGAGGCAATGAAGAGAACTGGAGTGTAGAAGGATCGATCGCCTTCTGGCCGGATCGCGAATCCGTCTGGCACGAAACGCGAAAGCTTTTTCTCTGCGTCTAATCTTCTCGGCTCGCGAAGCGCTGGAGCGTAACCAATACTTCGGAATCCCGGGAAGTATTGCTCAAGTTTGAGCCCGGAGATGTAGCTCGCCCACTCCGTTTGTTCAACCTCGGCCGAGCTGCGGAAAAGTCCGCTCGCACCGAGCATGAGTTCTTCGTAATCTTTGAAGCGCTTGAGCAGAGCTTTTTCCGCACTTTCCGCCACGTGGCCGAACTCCGAGTTCACTCGTCGCAGCTCTTGATTGCGAAACGCAAGAAAACCGAGCCCCGTCAACGCCAACAAAATCACGAAGACACCGTAGGGTGTTGCGCGATGTTTGATTAGATTTGGGAGCCAAGTCAAAATCCGGCGCTTCATTCAGCCTCTTTCAAAAAGCCACCTGTTCATAATCGCCTTCAAAACTGCTTTCACGACTCGCCTTCGGAAGCTTCGGCCGGGAAGTCTCGTCTGGTCCTTGGATTCCGGCAGCAAAACTGAGTCAGTTGACCCCTCTTATTCTTCGGAAGGTCGGGGAAATAAACAAACGATTTTGGATGGATTCGGAGCCATATCTGGAAATCGTGACAGCCAATCGACTTGTCGGCGGGGGTCCAGGACTTCTACCCCAATCTACCTGGCGAAGTCCTTCAGCCCTCGATAAAACCGTTCTCGTACCGAAGTTCACAAATGTGTTTTGAAACTCGAAAGGATCATTCCATGCTGACTCTCAAATCCCTGAAATCGCTTGTTCGTGCTTCCTTCGCGGCTCTCGCCCTCACTCTCGTTTGCTCCATCGGCTCGGCAAGCGAAGCTCCGCTTTTCCAAAAGCGTTTTGTCGAAACTGACGACGCAAAATTCGAAGCGCTCGTGATCCAGACCTACGCCGAGGGTCTCGCGGCAAAGAAAGCCAATGGTCTACAAGCTGTCGTGAAGGCTCTTAAAGAAGAACTTGAAGATGTAGGTCAAGTGAACATGCCCGAAACGCACAGCCTCTTTCAAATCAGCAGCGGGAAAGCCGGCGCAGGTAAACACGCCTTCACTTACCTTCTTGGTATCCCGGTCATGATGGACGGAACCGGCATGATCGAAGAATACGGTCGCTTCATTCGCGTGCACCTCTACCTCGACATGGAAACGGAGTCGATCACGGTGACACTGAACAACGTGGTTGACCTCGTTGATAAAGCCTCACGCAAGTCTTCTAAGTCCTCGCGCTAATGCCAACTCTCTAGTCGCTTCCTCGCCAGTTTGACTGGCTTTCATCTTCAGGCCGTACGGGGTCCGGTCCCCGCGCGGCCTTTCTTTTTTGGTCCTCACCTCAATGTCTCGTTCTGGTGCGTCCGTCTCAGCATGAGAATGAATGTTCTACTTTAGTCCGTACCACCTTTCTCCGATCAGTTTAGAGACGAGGGAGGCTGGCATGCGCGCAAACAGGAAAGCACTTTGGCAACTGACGGCTTCGTTTTTTGCGTGCGTCGTCTTAATCGTGAGCTTTCAAAACTGTGGCGGCAATTTCCAGGCGACTTATTCGAAGAGCTTGCTTGGTTCAAACACTCCAGCGGCCCTTGACTCCGAACCTTTCACGACCAACATCAACGGCCTTCAAGCTAAAACTGGAACATGGCGGGACGAGATAGGCGGGTTGGTCGGAATTTCAACGGGCGCAGGCGTTTATTCGCTCTCATCTGATGAGTACCAGGACTCCGCTTACGGCGGCTATTTGAAAATCGAAGAAGGCTCATCGGGCGCCTTTGTCTTTCGTGCTTCCGACGATCTTCGCTCTCACTACTCACTCACTCTCGATGCTGCAGCGAAAGCCGTAAAACTTTCGAAGTCGGTGAACGGAACAGTTACGCTCATTCGCACCGTGCCCTTCCCGGTAACCATTGGGAAATGGCATGCCGTTACGATCGCCGTTGACGGCACGATGATCGGCGCCAACATCGATCAACAAAATTTGTTGCAGCTCAATGACGCCAGCCTCACGCAAGGTCGACTCGGCCTCAGCGCCACTAATGCGCGAGTGCGGTTTCAGAAAGTCGTCGAGGCCGATTTGACCGCGACGCCGACGCCTTCACCCACACCAACTCCGACGGCTACCCCGACGCCCACACCCACCGCGACACCGACACCAACGCCGGTTACGGGCGCAGCCCTCTACGGCATGTACTGCGCAAATTGCCACGGACAACTAGCGAACAGTGGAAAACGCAACACAACGCTTACTAGGCTCAATAATGCGATTCAGAACGTGGGTTCGATGGTTGGCTTAGCGAACGCCCTCGATATGGCGGAGCGCCAAGCGATCGTGGATGCTTTAAACAACTAAGACACTTTGTTCTTCAGGCAAGTGTCTCAGAGTGATTCGGAGTCGTCGTTGAAAAGCGAGGACTCATCGACGTAACTTGCTCCCCTCAAGGTTCTTCGAGCATGCTTTTAGAGATGCGATTATCGCAGCTACTAAAACGAGTCCGCTTAGATACGGATCAACTGAGGAGAGCATTAATGAAAACAGCGTTCTTCACGTTCGCCGCCGCAGCCTTACTCACGCTCGGAACAAGCTCAGCTTTCGCAGCTTCTGGAAGTGAGGCCAAGCCCGCAGCCGAAGCTTCGAAGGCGGCTGCCCACAAAACTCATGCGGATCACAAGCATCAACACGGAAAAGACTGCGGCCATAAAGCCGTTCAGCACGGCGACCACATGGATTATCAGCACGATGGTCACTCGCACAAAGTCGACAATGATCACGTCGATGAATGCGACTCGAGCAAAAAGTCTTAAGCGTACGTCTTAGGCTTGCCTAAATTTACTTTGTGACTTTCGAACTCCGCACGGGCGATGACCTCTTTGCGGAGTTTTCTTTTAAGAGCTCGCGCAGCTCATTCAATCGCGACTGAACTTTTTCAACCTTCACCTGAGAGCAAGCTTTTAAGACTCCGTGGAGATGGTCTGCGCTCATGGCGAGCTTTTCTCCCTCGATTGGCTTTTGCGTAATCGAATCTAGATGCAAATCACCGATGATCGACGCGAGCCTTGAATAGACCGCGTTCAACTCCGGGCCCTCGGGATCCAAGCAAGATTGGTGTTTCGTGAGTGGTGCAACTTCTGTGGATGTTTGGAGCATGTAAGACTCGCCCGCTTCTGGATTGTCCTTGGATTTACCGGCAGTAAGTGTGTAGGTGCGAGCTGACTTCGTAGTGCGCGAATTTTCACTAGGGAGCTGGAAAATCCAACTGCGATAAGTTCTCCCCATCGCTTGTCCACGCTGAGGCTTATCAAGAACATGGCAGCTGAGACTCTTTTCCGTGAGCAAATAAAATCCGTTTGACCGTTTCCGTTTGGCCAGGATCTCCGCCTTCGCAATCAAGATCGCGTGAGGCTTATCAATTCTCTTCGCTCGCACGTCTTGAGATTTTTCACCAAAAATCCCGAAGGTTGCGTGGTCGACATTCTCCGCTCGATTTTCCAAAGTAGCGATCTGCGCGAAGCACGCAAACACCGGCGCCGTCACGCCGGCCGACTGGCCCAAGTGCGACCGGCCGGACGGCGATTGGCCCGACTGCGATTGGCCGGACGCCGATCGGCTTGGCGCTGATTGATTTGAAGACGCTTGGGCCAACGACGTCTGAGCAAGGATGACAACAAAAGTAGAAGCGATAGTTTTGAGCAACTTCATGAAGATCATGAACTGCAAGCCTAAGTCCGCACGTCTTAAGCTCGGTCGTGCCTTGAGCCGTCTAGGCGGTTTACACCTGTTGCGCGAAAAAGAGCCCTCACGGTCTGCAAGAGATGAATCGACGCCTCTTTGCGCACTGCATCCCGCAAAGGTGCCAGGCACCTTTGCGGGATGCAGTGCGCCTCCAGCCAAACCCACGTTCGGCCAGTCCTGTTTCACGACAGGCCACTAATCTAAATTTGTGGAGTTCGATTCACGCTTTTTTGTTTAGATCCGCCGGAGCTTCTTAAGTTTTTGCCGCGATGCTTCGAAAACGAAAGAAGTGCAGGAGCGAACTTCAAAGTGAAAACGAAATTCCAAGGTCTCAACAAAAAGTCATCGCCAACTTTCCGCAGCGGGACTGCCGCCCTGCTCGTCAGCTTGATCTCGACGCAGGTCTTAGCGGCCGATCCTTCCCCAGACCTCGTCAAAAGCGAAACAGCTCAGGAGCAGGCTGAGCAAAATTCAAAATCGAAAACGCTGACTTGGGAAGCCGGCTACCTCATGGATCTCGTTCGGAACTTGAGTGGAGGCCGTGAAGTCGGCTCCTCGCAACTCGGCCTTGGGTTCCTCCGCGGGACTTACAATCTAGAAAAAGGACTAGGCGCTTCAGGAACGTCGTTTTACGTGCACCTCCAAGCGACTCACGGCGATGATCCAAGCGCAAAGCTCATCGGCGACGCGCAGGTCGTGACCAACGCCGAAGCTGCGGCCAATACGGGCAAAGTCTACGAAGCTTATCTCTCGAAAAAGTGGGCTAACGAAACATCGCTTCTCTTTGGCCTTTATGATTTAAATTCGGAGTTCTATTTCACCGAGTCGTCTTCCCCTTTCCTCAATGCCTCATTTGGGATCGGAAAAGATTTTTCTCAAACCGGACTGAATGGACCATCGATCTTCCCAACCACATCGCTTGCACTCCGCCTCCTCACGAAGCTTACTCCCAACACATACCTTCAAGCGGCTGTGCTCGACGCAAGCGCAGGCGATCCCGACGAACCGCACGGCACGCACGTCAATCTCGCGGGCGACGACGGAGCCCTTCTCGTTGTAGAAGCGGGATACGAGTTGAAATCCAGCGGAGCAACATCCCCGGACGGAAAGATCGCCCTAGGAGCTTGGCGATACACGCGTACGTTTGATCATCTCTCGAGTCTCTCAGCTTCAGGAGAATCCGAAAAAGCCCCAAGCTACGGTAGCTACCTACTTGCGGAAAAAAGCTTCAGCGGGCTCTATAAGCTCTTTATGCGTGCGGGATACGCGTCAGAGGAAGTGAATGCTTTCAACCTCGACTTAGCAGCTGGCGCAACTTCTGCGGCGCACTTCATCGGCCGACCCCAGGATCTACTCGGCGTCGCTTTTACGATGGTCACTCCCGGAGCAAGTTTTCGCGCGAGCCAAGAAGCGCTCGGCGAGCCCCTTACACCTGCGGAGTGGGCGTTTGAACTCACGTACCGATGGAACATCAACGACATGATTTCGCTGCAACCAGATCTCCAGTACATCCAAAATCCGGGAGCTCTTTCCAATTTGCCATCGGCATTGGTGGGGCTCCTCCGCTTGAAAGTGACTTATAGCAATTAATCAGAACGTCTTAACGATAGGTGAGTTGAATGGATTTCTCAGTTTGGTTTAAAGGGCTCCGTGGAAAACTCTTAGTTCTCGTTACTCTTCCCTTTGTGCTCGCGGCTGTTCTCTCTGCGGTCGCCTTCCAAGGTATCAATCAACTCCGCGGCGATATCGAAGAAGCCGTTGACCTGGAAATCCCAAGTGCGCTTACGCTGGGAGATCTCAATGCGTCGCTGATGACAATGAACGTGAACCTTTGGGAAGCCGAAAATATTCCCGTCAACTCAAAAGCTGAGCGCGAGAAATTTATTGGCGAAGCAAAATCCGAACTCAGTAAGTTCACGGAAGCTTTGAACGCATTTGCAAAGTACGACATGTCCGCAAATGAGAAGTCGATCTACTCGAACCTAGAAACAGCGTGGCAAACGCTAAAGCCGTCGGTTGAATTGGCCATCTCGCTGATGGAGACTCACCAAGAAGCAAAAAACCATGAAGCGGCCGCGCTTCTGGGTGGCAAAATCAGCCAAGGCCTCGATCCTCTCGATAAAGCCTTCACTGAATTGGCCGAGGCACAACGGAGTTCACTGAAAACTTCGGAAGCCGATTCCGATCAACTCGTAGCCACGGTTAAGACTACGCTTACGCTGACGGCATTGCTGGGTTCGCTCGGAATTTTAATTGCAGGCCTTCTCCTGGCCGCTCGCCTTGCAAAAGCATTTACCGAAATTTCGCACAACATTCGCGCCTCGACTTCAAACGTTACTTCCGGAAGCCATCAACTTTCAGCCGCGAGCCAACAACTTTCGGCAAGCTCGTCTGAGGCCGCATCGTCACTTGAAGAGACTGTTGCAAGCGTAGAAGAAATCTCAAGCATGGTCCGCACGAATTCGGAAAACTCGGATCAAGCCGCTGGCCTCTCGGTTCAGAGCTTGGCCGCCGCTGAAAAAGGCCAATCCGAAATGCAACGTCTCCTTAGCGCCATGACCGAGATCTCGGATTATTCCAAGAAGGTTCAAGACATCACGGCCGTGATTGATGACCTTTCCTTCCAAACGAACTTGCTTGCGCTAAACGCAGCGGTTGAAGCCGCTCGTGCCGGTGAGCAAGGAAAAGGCTTTGCCGTCGTGGCCGAAGCGGTTCGCAACCTCGCTCAGAAGAGTGCGTCGTCAGCGAAAGAAATCTCGGATCTCATTCGTGAAAGCGCCGTTCGCACGCAAAACGGATCGAAAATTGCCGATGAAAGCGGTCTGACGATGAAAGAGATTCTTGAAGCCAACCGTAAGGTCTCCACGCTCATCACCGAGATTTCGGCAGCCAGCAAAGAACAAGCGCAAGGGTTATCGCAGATTAGCCGCGCGATGAATCAGCTCGAGCAATCGACCCAGTCGAACGCGAGCGTTGCGGAAGAAGTGGGAGCCTCATCCGAAGAGCTCTCGGCAACGGCGACGTCGCTTGCGGAACTCGTCACGTCTCTCGGGATGATGATAAATGGCGGCGGAACTCACGAGGCTTCCGCACCTCCACCTTCTTTACCTACGGCCCAAAGCAAGTCGGCCCGAACCTACGCTCTTGCCGCCCCGAAAAAGCACAAAGCCGGCTCTAGTCATTCCGACTATCAACCGGTGGCGAAAGTAGGCAGCACAGACGGTTTCTAAAACCAGTCGCTTTTGCGGTCCGTCACACGCCGGATCGCACCCTGCTTCCCAAGCTTCTAGCTGAAAAGCGCTCCGCTTGGTTTGCAAGATGAACTGCCGCCGCTGGTTCAAGGACCTTCGAAGTGAACTCGGCAAGTGACCGAAATCGCTTCTTCATTGTTCGAAAAACCGTACTCTGCTTGACGTGGATCTTTATACCCAGAGTGGATCGTAGCCGTCTGCGGAGACTTATATCAGGGAATGGATTAATACGCTCGAGCACTACCGTTAGAAAGTCGCCGAATTGCATCGAATCGTTGGCTTTCCATCATCGGCACAAGATCTTCTAACTGGCAGTGACTGCCATCAACTTTCTCTTGCAGCCTCGAGAAGGCATCAACCGATTTTGACATGAGCTCGCGCGGATGCGGATAAGAATTTTCGAGGCCGAGAGTTTTCATCAAACGGTATCCCGTTCCGTACTCAACAGGGCTCCATGATAATTCCATGAATTGGGAGCCGGCTTCTAGTCCATCGGTCATGAGCTGCTCGGCAAGTGGAGCACTTTTCAAGTTTTCCAAGACGTCCCGGATCTCTCGCATGTTTGGAAAAGGAGCGCGCGACCAGATACCGATCGCCGCAAAGTAATCGCGCGGATCACGCAAATTTGAGAAGAGGTTTGTGGAGAAGTCCCGAACATACGAATCGTAACGTTTGGTTCGAGACAATCGCTCAAGGAGTTCCCTGTACGCCTCGTCATTGCCCCGGCGCTTTTCGATGACAGAAGCATATAAGATGGGAGCTGAGTTATCGGGATCTTCATCCATCACTTGATAAAGAAGATTCAACGCATGAGATTCATCTTGCGGAAGCGTGCGACCTTCTAAGAGGCCACTTTGAGCCAAAGCTTGCAGAAAACGTCCGGCTTTGGTCGTCTCGGCTGGCACCTCGGAGTTTGAGTTAACCTGGCCAAAATACCAACCTCCAACAACGGCACCTAAACTTTCTTTATTTTGCTCAATGAATTCTTCTTCGGTTTTCATCAAAGGTTGGAGCTTTGCCATGCATTGCTCGAGTTCTGAGACCTGACCATCTTGTCTCAGATCTCTAGCGCGATGATCTTTTGGTGGGCCTTCGGAAAGCTGTGCGGAATTCTCTGTAGACTTTTCGACGGAAGCTTTCGACTCAGCTTGACTTGGCTTCCTGCTCGACGAAGCGATGGGAGTTAAGTCCTTCTCTGCGGATTGAAGTTTGTTGGTGATCTGGAACTCAGACGAGCTCACAACGTAAATGATCGCCGCTGCCAGGATAGAGAAGCTAAGAAGCCGACCCATCCCAAGATTGTAGCTCGGAGCCAACCCCGTCGACTCCTGAGCAAAGGTCTGAGATTATTTGAAGTCAGGACCTTCAGCTGTTCACTTTCAATTCTTTTAGGGGTTTTCCGCCGTCGATGAAAACTCGACCCCCGGGAGCCAGTACTTTTCGAATGACCTCGAGGGCGAGTTCACCCGCTTCCGGGTGCCTTCCGTCGAGCGCTCCTACTCTCACCGCGAAGATGAGATCGAATTTTTTCTCGCCCTTCGTAAGCTCAAAATTTTCGATGGCGACTTTGCGAAACGAAAGTCGTCCGCTTGCAATTTCGTCTCGACAAGATTTTTCGGCCAGAGCGATCGCCTTTGCGGAGCGGTCAATTCCCACGATGTGGCCCTTCGAGACCTTTTCGGAAAGTGCGCGAGCGGCGGCTCCCGGCCCGCAGCCAATCTCGAGAATCCGGTGACCCGGCTTAACAGGCAGAGCTTCGACAATTTCCGCCAAGCGTTTTGAAAGCTTCATCTCTTCATCGTGCCGACTGCAAATCAGATATTCAAGATTTTGTGTGCTCGCATCACCGCGCCGAGAACGAGATGCTGGTGTCCTAACGAAACCAATCTTGCGGCCCATCCCTTGCTCATCCGCAAACTCAAAAGTCTTTTGGTATCAACGAGCCACCACCAACTCCCGTCGGGAAAAGGATGAAACTATGCAAAAAACTCTAAGCCTCTTACTCCTCGCGTTCGCGCTCAGCCTCTTCGCCCAGTCCCCCGTCAACGCCCAGGAGCTCACGACACAAGAAATTGATCAAGTGCGCAAGGTGCTGGGCCTTGAAGCCTTCACGAAAGATTCGACCGTTGTCGATCTTGCTAACGAGCGAATTGAAAAGTTCGGCACCCTCTCGTGCCGTCAGGATGGCTTCTCTTGTAAAAGCTCGATTGAATGCTGTTCGTACTGCATGAGCGGCGTTTGCGGCGGACAGAAATATAACAAGCCCGATGGCACTAGCTGCCAGAGCTCGATCGAATGCAAAAGTTATTGCATGAGCGGCGTCTGCGGAGGCCAGAAGTACAATAAGCCTGACGGCGCTGAATGCAAAAGCTCAATTGAGTGCAAATCCTATTGCATGCAAGGTCGTTGCGGCGGCGTTTGATTGAATGGATTCTCCACGCCACCGAAGAACCGCGGTGGCACCCGTTCCAGGTGACCGAGTCATCGTCTCAGATTGAAACGCAAGTGCGCCCAAAAACGTCGCCGCGATCGATTCTCGATGTCAGTTCTCTCGACACTGTAGACCCTCAAAATCTTTAAGCTTTTCTCTTGCCGGATACACCATGCATACGCATGACACCCCATCTACGGGCCAGCTCAAAGCTGGCTTCCCTCCACCAGGCCCGAGCATTGAAGTGTAGAGGGTTAGGGAATCGGACGGCGGTTCGAGTGTGGGAGGACGAGATGAACAAATGCCTAAAGCAACTTTCGTACGTTTGGGCCTTAATTCTTGGCATCATGCTTTTAGCCTCAATCTCTTTCGCCTCTTCAGAACCAACCGCAAAACCCAGGACCGATGAGATTTACAAA
>SYLX01000121.1 GCA_005808505.1 Bdellovibrionales bacterium
AGGAACTTTATCCGCTCGGCAAAATCTGCAACACGAGCTCGGTCTGGAAGCGGGGGCAATTCGTCTCCCGCCAATCAAAATGGTGGGACAAGCTTGAAGGCTGTTTTCACAAACACTTTTTGATGCTCGGGCAATCATTCATCGAAAAGCTTTTGGATCGAAAGCTGCGTGAAAGTGGTAAGTCTGTGTTTCGTAAAACATCCGTCGAGAATATCGAGCTCGATGACGACTCCTGCGTCACGAGTCTTTCGAGCGGCGAAACGCTAAGATCGAGGTTCGTTATCGGTGCGGATGGGGCTCGCTCGTTTGTCCGTGAGCTCTTCAAGGTTCCGTTCGTCATCGAGCGGCCGCAAATTGTGTGGGCCGTCATCGATGCCGAGATCGAAACCAATTTTCAAAAAGTTCCGGAGATCATCGTTTTCCAGAACGAAACTTCGGATGTCGCGTGGATTCCGCGAGAGGGGACGATCGATCGCTTTTACGTTCGCATGGACACCAAAAACTTCACCGTTGAAGAGGCGATGGCCAAAGTCAATGCGGCGATGAATCCATACACGGTGAAGATTAATAAGCTTGTTTGGTTTTCGCAGTTCTCGGTCAAGGAATCCGTTGCTGAGTCTTTCTCCATTCAGAATCGAATCTTTCTCGCAGGTGATGCTTGCCATATCCATTCGGTAAACGGCGGCCAGGGGCTAAACACGGGGCTTGCCGATGCTTTCAACCTCATTTGGAAGCTCAGCATGGTGATCAATTACGGAGCTAAGATCTCGATTTTGGACTCTTACGAATCCGAAAGAAAGCCGGTCGCGATGAGTGTCATCGAAAGCTCAGGAGAACTTGTTCGTTCAACGAAATACTCCGCCACCGGCACGCATGCCGAAGATTACGTGAAAATCGTTGCGAAACGCTCCGGCAACATCACCGGTATGGGCATCCGCTATGGTGGAGAAGGTCTTGTAGGACAACGTCTGCACGACTTTGAAGTGGCGAGTGGCAAACGAATCTACTCGCTTCTTGAATACTCGAAATACACTTTACTCGTTTTCAACCGCGCTCATGAAAAGCTGGAGGTTCCAACTTACGTTCAGCGCATTGATGTCATCACCGAGAAAATGCCATACGACTGCGAAGCCATTTTGGTGCGACCCGATAGCTACATTGCCGCTCATGGAACTCTACAGGATATTGCCCATGGCTTTTAAAGAATTGGCGCATGCCTACCATCAGGCCGTCAGCCGATACGATTTTGCAACGGTCGAGAAGATGCTGGATGAAAACTACATTCAGCATAATCCGTTTGTTCCTTCGGGGCGTGCGGCTTTCTTAGCCATGCTACCAAAGCTCCAACAGCACGGCTCGCGAATCGAGAACGTCCGCATTCTCGAAGACGGACCTTACGTGGTCATGCACCACAAATGGATAAATGCAGCGCCATTTGGTTATAACAAGGCAGCTGCTTTCCACATCATCCGTTTCGATTCGCGCTCGCAGATCGCTGAGCATTGGAACGTCATGCGAGAGGACAGCACCTCAAGATCTTCTCTTACCGATGGTGAAACGCAAATCGACGATCGCGAGCGAACGATTGAGAACAAAGAGCTTGTTGCCGAATTGATGTGCTCACGAATTCAGAATCTGTCCGGCGACCTTCGTTACGATCGCCTGCACAAGGTGTTGGGTGAAGGGAACTTCGTTATCGCAATTTCGGAGGCCTTCCGAGTTGGAGAACCCTTCGCGGTCTACGACCTCTTCCGAATTCGAAATCAGAACGTGAAGGAATATTGGCAGATCTCTCAAAAAATTCCTTCCGAGAATCTCGCCAACAACAATACGATGTTCGGATTTAAATAATTTGCCTACATAAGTGTTGATGCAGGCAGCAAATCATTTCATTCCACTCTGGCCTTTCGATATTGTGGCCGCATGAAGATCATCACTCGACTCGCTTATGTTCTCTCTTTCGCTGGTTCCATGCAGGCTTACGCACAAACTTATTTTTCGGCTGAGGGGGCGCTTGCTTGGCAGTCGCGAAACGATCAACGCATCCCTGGTGACGGTGGATCCAACTTTTCCTTTGCTGATTTCAAGAAGGGCCCTCTTCCGGTCTATCGACTTTACGTCGGCCACATCTGGAACGAGACGCATGAAGTGCGTGCACTCTACGCGCCACTCGCTGCGGATCTAAACGGACGATTTTCTAGTCCCGTGCAGTTTCAAAACTCAACGTTCGCGCCGGGAGTCGATACCGACGGACGCTATCGCTTCAATTCATATCGTCTAACCTATGCCTACCATTTCCCAAAGGTAGGGGAGTGGAAGTTTGCCGTCGGCTTCACTGGCAAAATTCGTGACGCGGAAGTCGCGCTGTCGCAAGGCGCACTTCGGGAAAGCAAAACAAACGTTGGCTTCGTTCCACTTCTCAATCTTCAAGCATCGCGAGCGATTGCCGAAGGCTGGCTCTTCCGTTTAGACTTCGATGGACTTGCAGCACCTCAAGGCCGCGCCTTCGATGTCGCTCTATTTGTCGAGCGAGATCTCTCTTGGAAGGGGCTAAGCGCATTTGGCGGTTACCGCACGGTCGAGGGCGGAGCTGACAATAAAGAAGTCTATAACTTTGCGTGGATCCATTACGGGGTGCTTGGGTTGCGGGGATCGTACTGACATCAAGTCGGTCGACCTGTTGACCCTGATCACGGAACAAGATTACGCTTTTCTCTATGAGACCCTTCAACTTCACAAAAACTCAGTTCCTAGCGCATTACCCCCAGTTTCAAGGCGAAGTTCAGCATGGTCACTTCTGCCGCTTTGACGATGAGGAAAGACTGGTTGAAGCGTGCTTTTTCCAACGCTCAAGATTGCTTCAGCGTGATGTGAAGTATCGAAGCATTCTCGTGGATGATGAGTCGATCACCACAACTTACGGCGACTTCAAGCAAGTATGGCGAGGGCAAAAGGGAACTGTTGCCTACGAAGATAAAGACCGGAACATAATCGAAGTTGAGTGGAGAAGAGAGTCAAAATTAAAGGAGCTGATTGAAGAACTCTTGGCGGCAAATCCAAATGAAGTTGATGAGGATTTGAAACGGAAAGCTGACTGGTCCAAGAGAGAAGAAGATTTCAATCCTAAAAACTTCCGCAATTGGCCGAGCCATTTGACTGAGAATCGATTCCTAACATGGCAGAGTTTAAACCCTAATCTGAACGCCAGCGACTTTCAGAAGTTTTTCGACGAAGTCGACCAATCCTTATCTGAAGATCAACTAGGAGCCAGCTTGACGAAGTGGCTTCGAAACCGCTCTTGAAATTGGAGACCGTTTACGAACCGCCAAGAAACGCATCAAGCCGGTAGCCGTATCCTCCGGTCGAATCACACTTATAGAAGCCACGACTGACGCGCATTCTTTGAATGCCGTTTGTCGGTGGCTTAATAGTCAAAGTTACGTCGTTTTTACCTCTTAATTTCGACATATCCGCCTCGCCAACCGCAATCGTGGAAAGCAGCACCGCTTTGGATTGATCAGCGACAAATTGCGCAAACTCCTTCATCAAGCTCCCTTCAGAGTACGGACGCTTGTGAGTGTCGCACACGTAGACTTCGAATCGGATCTGCTTCACGACACCGTTCGCGTTTGGAAAAGCGGAAATCGAGCGGTTCTGCTGCGAGTTTTCCGATTTGAGCCAAGCTTGATAGTAAGGTTCTTTCGCTTTTGGCTTTTGAGGGAAAGTCGTAATGAGATTCGATTCAATGCGGCTGTAGACATCTTGAACTGTGAGATCCATCGAAGCCTGAGCTTGCGAAGCGAATGCAAGAATAGACACCGCTTGAATGAGTTTTTGCATGGCTCGATTCGACCACATTCCGCAAAAAAGAGAAACGCCTTTGGTTGCTCGTTCGTCGACATGGATCCCGAGCGCGTGAAAGAAGCAAAGAAGAGTGTCGAATCAAGCAACGTAAAAAATAAAGTTGAAACTCGCAAGGAGTCTACATCTAGCGAGAGGGGTCTCGGGACCCCTCCGCTTTGACGACAAGAGGCAATGCGTTTACTATCTTGGTCAAGCATGGTTTCAAATAAGAATTCGAACTCAATTTCTGCAGACGTCCTGCGCAACGTGCACGAGCAGATGATTAGCATCCCGCGAGGGGAAATCATCTTGCGCAATCATCGCAAGAACGAAGTTCGGAGCACGGAAGTCCAACCGCATTGCATCGCCTCATATCCCGTCACGCAAGCCTTGTTCGAAGCGATCACCGGAACCAATCCTTCTATTTTTAAAGGCGAGAATCGACCCGTCGAGAGCGTCTCATGGTTTGAAGCTGTCGCGTTTTGCAATCGGCTTTCGGAGGCGGCTCTTCTCCAACCTTGCTACGTGCTGAGGGCTGACGGTGCAGAGCTAAACTCAAACGCTAATGGATTTCGACTTCCATCCGAGGCGGAATGGGAGCATGCGTGCCGAGCAGGATCTCGCGCGGCAACTTACGGCGATCTCGCGGAAATCGCTTGGTATGAGGAGAACTCTCAAGCTTCCACACACGAGGTCGGTCAGAAGAAGCCAAATGCTTGGGGTCTCTACGATATGTTGGGAAACGTTTGGGAGTGGTGCACGGATTTGTATGATCCAGAAATTTATGGATCTTATCGGGTATTCCGAGGTGGCGGCTGGGCTGATCCTCCGCGCGGGTGTCTTGCATCAAACCGTAGGAAGAGTCACCCAACGTACAAGATTGATGATCTCGGATTTCGGTTGGCTCGCTCGACTTAGTCAAATCCTGGCAGAGCTTTGGTCTAACGAGCGGACCTTTCATCAAACGAGAGTTTCAGTATCGTAACTTCAATTCATTTATTGCCGACCAACGACCTCATTTCCGATTTCCGAGAAATTACCATTCAAAACGTCGTAGGTAAGGTGCAACGCTAAGGGAAGCTCCTAAACCAAACCTATTCTCATACGGATGTGAGGACATGAAGCTTTCCGCTCTTCTAATCACAGCGCTTTCGTAATCTTTAACCGCATGCCTCGGAAATGAAAACTCGACTCCTGACAGCGGCGATGGACGTGGGGGAACTGGCGGGGGAGCAACTGGGCAAACCATGGCTCAGCTCGCGGGCGATGGTTACAAGTGCGAAAACATCTCGGGCGGCACGATGGGCACGGATCTCGACGGCACTTCTTACGTGCGATCCCTCGGTCTGAATGCCAGCGGCGGGTATACGTACAGCGTTTTGTTCTTCTCGGGACCTTGCTCCGGCAATGGAATCAATGGGACTGGCGACAACTATATGACTTATTCACAAGGCGGGACGTACACGGTCGACGGAGCAGCCACCGGAGTAGCAAACGCGACGAAGGTCAGTTTCACGATTACCAGTGCATCGCTGACGGTACGTCCAACTTATACGCTAGGTGGTACTGTCCGGTCGTACGCGGACACGCGATGTTCTCCACTCGACTTTGATGACAATGCGGTATCGACCCGGACGGTCAACAACGTGAGCTGTGTCGTGACGCCCTCGATGAGTTTAGGTTCCTTTCCTCAGTATGGCGCGGGCATCTACAACATCGTCTCCAATCCCGGCAACACAACTCTGAGCATTGGGTCGCGCATGACCCAATGGTATCCGGGAATGGGTGGCTATCCCACTTCGTACTCCGAAACTTACCTCACTTGGTAATGAGTCTTCCAAACTGACATCGCGGCTTCTCTTTGCTATGACAGAGACTGTCTGGAAAAGGGGAGCCCGATGGATTTTTTTGAAGCCGTTTCGAGAAGACGAAGCATCCGCAATTATTCGGATCGACCTGTTCCTCCCGACGTCGTCAATCGCGCAATCGATGCGGCATTGCTAGCCCCCAATTCTTCGAACATGCAGACATGGAAGATCCACTGGGTTCGCGACGAACAAAAGAAACGTGAGCTTGCGATTGCGTGCATGAACCAGGGAGCCGCCCGCACGGCGCAAGAGCTTCTGGTCTTCACTGCAGACTCGATTCTTTGGAAGAAGACGCGACCTTTTCTCCTCGATTCGATCAAGGATAACCCGCGCAAAGATCTTCATGCCTATTACGGAAAACTCGTACCGTTTCTTTATGGTTATCGTTGGTTAGCTCCCGCAAAATGGCTCTTCGTAAACGTAGCAGGTCTTTTTAAACCGATGGTTCGTGACGTTGTCACCTCGGGCGATCTTCGAGAAGTCGCCGTAAAGTCGACAGCCCTTGCCTGCGAGAACTTCATGCTCGCGATTGCTGCGCAAGGGTTCGACACCTGCCCGATGGAAGGCTTTGACAAAGTCCGCGTACGGAAGATTCTGAATCTTTCTAGAAGGACCGCAATCGTCATGGTGATCTCAGTTGGAGAACGCACTGAGCGCGGTTTGTGGGGCGAGCGCTATCGCATTCCGCGGAGTGAGGTTGTGTTTGAGGTTTAATTAAAGGCCGCTGCCGCTACCGCAGAGCAACTGTTCGCGGTTTGCTCGCACGCTTCCGCGCAAGCAGTCATGCGTTGGTTGTCGGGAAACCGTCGGCACCGGGCGGCGCAGCGTTCACACGCCCGCATGCAAACAAGACACAATTCTTTCATAAGATCGGACTCGCGAAGGATGAGATTAGCAGTAGTTTCGCAAATCTCGGAGCAATCTTCGAGAAGGCGCAAATGACTCGGTTCTGCGTAGATCCCACCGGTCTGAATCGAGTATTGGATGAGTTGTTTGCAAATCAAATGGCAATGAACTGCGTTTTGAATACAGGCTTGATTTTCGGTCATGTCATCAAAGAGCTTATTCAATCCAGGCCGTAAGTTACCGAGTAAAGTATCTTTGTTTTCCATCCGCTTGCCTCAAAGCCACGGTTAGCCGTGGCGGTTCTGGGTTTCAAAAACAAAGTGTATCACCTTCGGTGCGAGTACGGCTGATCTCGACGAGTCCTAGCGACAATGCCTTACTAGTGCTCGGATCCAGCAAGCTGAGTGCAGTTATCGGCACATACGAGGCAGATTGTAGAAAGATGGTAAGATCTGTCGAATCACATCCATCGATCTGCCTTGAGCACATACTGTTACGGCAGAGTAGAAGAGGTTCTCAATGGAATTTCCATGCAAATCAACTCTGCTCCAGAACGAGCGCAAGCAAACTGATGGAAGTCTTTTGTTGGAGCGTGAACAAACAGATCACTCTCTCGCACAGGCTCGGGCAGCAGCCGAAGCTTCGGCCGATTTGAAGCTGCGGAGAGACCGCGAACAAGCTAATTCGGAGCTCCTACATGCCCGCGTCGAATCGAATGTAATTAGCGGCGCTGGCAGAAAGACCTCTCCCAGTGGCGGGACGCTGCTTGCAACTGTAGAGCAAGAAAAGTTTGAGGCTCTCTTGTCGACGGAAAGAGAACGAGCCGATAGAACCACCGAGGAAGAACGTTTGAAAGCTGACGGGGTTATTCGGCAGGAGCGTGACCTGAAGCGATCGCTTGTTAGGGAGTTGCTTGTACAAGAGCGCGAACAAACTGACGCGAATTTGAATGACGAAAGAAAGCAGACTGATGTGGAGGTCGCTCGAGTCACGAGCTTACTGTCCACTGAGATCGCGACTCATTGTCGCACGAGAGCGGACCTCACTACCAGAGACGAGTTTCTGGCTATCGTAAGTCACGATCTGCGGAACCCGATCGGCGCCGTTCTCTCTTGCTCAGAAATGCTTTTGGAAGATGGGTTCTACAAAGAACTGGACCCCGAAGCTAAACATTGGCTCGGCTTCATAAAGCGAAACACCGAAACGGCCTTGTCCTTGATCAGCGATATCCTGGATCTCGAACGGTTCGCCGGAGGAAAACTCTCGCTCAACATGGAGTCGCTTTCACTTTTTCAGGTCATGCGCGAGTCGGTGGAAAATTTTGTATACGAGGCGGCCGCTAAAAACATTCTTCTCAGAATGAAGATGACAGATCCGACAGTTCTTATTTGTTGCGATGGTAGCCGCATTAAACAGGTGCTCTCGAATTTAATCGGAAATGCTCTGAAATTCACTCCTGAAGGCGGTTCCGTAATTGTCGATGGTGAGGTCGTCTCTGACCAAATTGTCATTTCGATTAGGGATTCGGGACCTGGAATTCCTCAAGAAAAAAGAGAGAGCGTCTTCGAGAGGTTTGCGCAAATAGGATCCAAAGATCGCCGCGGACTCGGGCTTGGCCTCTACATTTCGAAAATGTTGGTGGAAGCCCATCAGGGTAAAATCTGGGTTCGGTCCGAACTCGGAAATGGAAGCACGTTTTGCTTTAGTATCCCGAAATCAGTTTGAGTAATTCACGCTGACACGAGTGGTATTGCCGGTTCGGGTGCCCGAAGCTCAAGACTTCGCTTTAGATCTACTGGCGGTTTGTCCACGAGCGTAGTTCAGCAGCGCAAAAAAAGCACATCGAGTTCTGCGATGATTGTCATCGATTTTTACGCTGGGTAGAGTCGCAAAAGGAAGTCGCAACGAGCGCGGTTTGTGGGGCGAGCGCTATCGCATTCCGCGGAGTGAGGTTGTATCGGAAGTCTGATAACCTTCTCTTAAGGCTATCTACTGAACTTGGGGGCAAGAACTGAAAGAGCTTACTTTTGATGACTACGGCATCACGATTCACGTAACTGACCTTGGCTATGCTTGTAATCGAGGGACTTTAGAGGAAATACGCTCACTGATCCCTAAAGCTGATTGGGATGTCGAGGAATGCCATCCGCTCATTTGCGCAATTCGCCGTCGGGCTTCGTTAGATGAGCGAAGTCAGATCGTGATCGAACTGTTGAAAGCAGGCACCCCGGTTCGACCATTGGTCTTCGCCGCTTTGGAGTGGGGAGGCAGCGAAGACGCGTTTTACGATCTATTACCGAGTCCGACGATTTCAACGCCTGGAGACGTCATTCAACTCAACTCCGCTCTTAACGTGGCCGCATTTAAAAAACGCACGATGCGAGTTGAGCGTCTTTTGAAACTCGGCGCCGATGTTAATGCTCATTTGTTTTACTCCAGCCGTGGAAATACGGCACTTCATCACGTCTGCGCGAACGACGATTTAGCGACGTTGAGGGTGATTCTGAATGCAGGTGGATCCGTAGATGTTCGGACTCGCAACTTCGATGGCAAGACTCCGCTTGATCTTGTAACGACGGAATCCCCGGAGATGAGATCGTTGCTGGAGGCTCAGCTTCGAAGCAATACGACCGACGATGGGGAGCTCATTGTTTATTTTGCTCAGATGGGTCGCCCCTAAAATCAAAACCGAGCCTTATCAGGTGCGTCTGTTCAGCATGCTTGGTTGTAAGGACAAGAGAGCAGGGAGACGAGGATCTAAAATCCTGCGCCCTCTTACAGGTGTCTAAAGACTGACTTGGGAGTCCGTGTGAAATCTTCGTCCAATAGCTTCACTAAGAATATCGTGGCTAGCCCACTTTTCAGCGGATTCATTCTCGGGGTCATCTTGATCAGCTCGGGAACGGCGATTCTCGAGCTTTTTGGCTCGACTCTAGTGAATCAAGAGTTCCTCGAATTGATATCTGCAAAAGTTTTTGTCGTGACCCAAATCGTCTTCGTTTGCGAAATTCTGATTCGGATACTCGCTTACGGCCCGGCTTACTCCGCTTTTTTCAAGAGCAAGCAAAACATTTTCGATTTTCTCATTGTTGCCGTTACGACCTTCCCCATGGTTGCGACGGGAGCGTTACCGCTTTTACGGCTCTTGAGGCTTTTGCGCTTACTGAGGTTGGTTTCCATCCCGGGCTATTTCAAAGAAATAGGAAAAAGAAATCGCTCGAACACGGTACTGGCGATTTTCGGTGTCTTGTTCCTGCTTGTTGTCATTTCAACAATGAGTCGAGCGTACTTCATCTTCGAAGCGAAGATCGTTGAGGCTCGAGTCACGTCGATTGGTGCGTTCCGGGCGGAATGTGGAAGAAGGTTTACGTCAAAGTACGGCTCAGCTGCCATCTACTGCACAAAGTTCCTAGCGAACTTGGAGTATATCACGCCAACGGGCGAGATAGCGGCGATCAAGTTGGCAGCAGGTGCTGCAAAACCATACGGGATTGGGCCTGAACGTAATGTCGGAGACATCGTTCATCTCGCATATCCTCCTTCGAATCCAGCGCGAGCTATGGAGCCATCTTTTACGAACCTATGGGGCTGGCCTCTCACGTTTTTGACGTTCTTAGTGGGATTTATCTTCATCGATGTCTACGTCACGAGCCTGAAGCGGAATGGCGCCCCGCGAGTGTGAGTTGCTCTAAGTCATCGGCGTCTGCCAAACCAGCAGACGCGTTTTTCCAGACTTCAGATCGATCAATTCCCCGCAAGTTGAGTAGCTCGAATTTTTGAACAGGTTTTTAGCTGCAGGACAGTCCTCTGCAGGAATCGATTTTACCTTCTGCTCCAGTTTGATTTCTGATGCCTCAAACTGATTGTCTGTTTTAATTTTCATTATGATCGGTTGAGAAATCTCTGAGCACACAGCTGCAAGATTGTGGCGGTAAAAAATGCTATTCCCTTCGATTCCTTGCGGAGCCGAAGATCCGTAAGGGACGCTCCACTTTCGAAGAGCTTTCGCGGTCTTTCGATCGACGACCTCATAGACGGTATCGACCGACAAACCCGAATCTTCAGGAAGCGTCATCGACTTCAAAAAAAGTCCCACCACAGGTCCTGCTGGATCTTCCGCCTCAAGGCGATTTGGAAACGCCTTGATCTTGCCGGAGGAGCCAAGTGTCTGTAGCAGACCGTTTGTTTTGATGTGTGAGTTGAGTTCTCGGATCGCAGCTTTGTTCTCCTTGAGAGACAAGACGAGTTCGTCGTACGCACGAACTGAACTCTCAATATTTCCGACGAGTGTCCAGTATGACGAGCAACGCTCTTTTGCCATCGCCAAAGGCGAAGCAAACAAAACTAAGAGTGCGTAGAAGAGCTTCATCTTGAGCCTTTCTGAATCCCGAACTCGGCTAAGGTTTTCATTGTATGTGGCTTCTCGCGGTACGATCAATAGAGTCGGTGTCTTACTTAATCCGAAGTACTAATGAACTATAGATAGTCGTGCGGTGATATAGAGAAACCTTCGGGTGCACTCGGCTTTTATGTGGATTGGCGTTACTCGCAATGGCGCTATACATACGCACGCCATTCTTCGGTTTCAGCTGCTCTCTTAAGTTCTAGTCCTCTTGCTTGAAGAAAGAGGCGAAGATGTCGAGCCACTATAGGGTCAGCCAATTTACCAATTAAACCAAGCGGGCACCTGAAGCGAAAAATATCTCTCATCAGTGTTCCACCCGGAACGGACTCAAAGAAATGATCATGGTCGAAGTGTTGAAAAACCCCTCGAACTTGCGAATCTCTAACGTGTGCTGGCCGATCAAATGCAACAATTCTAGCAGAGAGCCTTTGGGTTATTCCAAAGTGAGAAGCCTCAAATTCAATCACATCGCTGAGCTTCATCAATCCGGTAGCCACACCACCAACGATCTTTTCAGAGGTGCTCTTCGTCGATTTAACATGGAAGTCGGCGCTTCGAGCCAAGTCAAAGCAGCGTTCAGCGGGAGCGTCGATTAAAGTTCTGACTTCCACGGTTTTCATTCCATAGAATTTATCTGCTTTGTGACGAGCGGAGAAATAATTTTGAAAGTGGATGGTCAATCGCGAGATATGAATTGGCATGGCAGCGTCAATGCGCGCTTTCCCCCGATAGATCGTTCTTTCGGGTGCCACGAAGCTCGGTGCTGTGCTCGTGATCTACCGGCGGCTCATCCGCGATCGCATTGAGCGTTCGCGAACTCGTGTGCTGCGCTCACCATCGTCGCAAGTCTCCTCAGGCGTGCTCGCACCTTCGCAGCATCAAAATGCCTTCGACATTTTGCCGCAGCGAAGAACCCCAGCTGCTTCGAAGCTCAGTTCTCCATGCGGACGCCCCAAAATAAAAAATCCCGATGCCGCCGGCATCAGGATTCTTTAAATTGGCGTCCCCATGGGGATTTGAACCCCAGTATCCACCCTGAAAGGGTGGTGTACAAGGCCACTAGACGATGGGGACCCACAGACAGATATTTCTTCGAGAAAAATGGTGGCTCGCGATGGATTCGAACCATCGACCCCATCCTTAAAAGGGATGTGCTCTACCGGCTGAGCTAGCGAACCGTAACAACGTTCCGAAGAGACGCTAAGATCGGAGAAATGCGTCGATCTGTCAACCTTTTGCGACCCATATTTTCAAATTTTTCTGAGAAAAAGGTGTCACCGAATTCGAGGTGCTCAAAGTGCGTGCTGATCTCGGGGGAGTTGCTGAAAAAATGCTCCGTACCCTGTGTCCGTCCAAGAACTGGGTCACTTGCGTGCGGATGGCGAGAGCTTTTTGAGAGGAGAAACCGTCAGTCGATTTCAAGAATCTGAGAAAATTACCAACGATCCCGTGGGGTGTTTAGAAAAACATCCCCACGCAAGTGGGCCAGTTTAGTTGAGGCGGCTTAATTGAAAAGTGGCTTAATCCACAAAGTCTGCTCCCGGCCCGGGCCAACCGAAACAACGTCGATCGGAGTCGCGAGTTCCGTCGCGATGAACTGGATATAATCGCGAGCGGCCTGCGGGAGGTCCTGGATCGTGCGAACTTGCGTGAGATCCTCGTTCCAGCCCGTGAGGCCGCGGTAAACGGGCTCAACGCGCGCGAGATCTGCTTGGGATACGGGAAGTTCCTTAATCTCCTGGCCATCGAGTTTGTACGATGTGCAGACTTCGATTTTCTCGTGTCCCGAGAGAACATCGAGCTTCATGAGCGCCAAGTTCGTGATGCCGTTCACGCGAATCGCGTACTTCATCGCAACGAGATCAAGCCAGCCCGTGCGGCGAGGGCGACCCGTCGTTGCACCAAACTCATGGCCCTCAGCGCGGATGCGCTCGCCGAGATCGCCGTGAAGCTCAGTCGGGAAGGGACCTGCACCAACGCGAGTCGTGTACGCCTTCGTAATGCCGATAATTTTTTGAACAGAGTTCGGACCAATGCCGCTCCCGATACATGCCGAACCCGAGATCGTCGATGAGCTCGTTACGAACGGATAAGTCCCGTGCAAGAGATCGAGCATCGTGCCTTGTGCACCCTCGAAGAGAACCTTTTTTCCGCTCTTCAACGCTTTATGAACGATGAGCGAAGCATCTTTCGAACGATAAGGTGCGAGTTCCTGCGCAAGTTCGAGCACGCGTTTGTAAAGCGGCTCAACGTCGATTGGCTCAGTTTTGTAGTATTCCTTAAGAAGGAAGTTTTTCTCCTTCAAAGAGGCCATGAGCTTTTCTTTGAGCTTTGATTCATCAAAGAGATCGCTGAAGAGAATCGCTTGGCGTGAAGCACGATCTTCATACGCCGGACCAATTCCGCGGCCCGTAGTCCCGATCTTCTCGTGGCCGGCGGCCTGCTCGCGCGCTTGATCGATCTTGCGGTGATAGGAGAGAAGCACCGTTGCTTGATCTGAGATGCGAAGCTGCTCGGAATTCTGCACGAGACCCGCTTCTTTGAGAGAGCGGATTTCACTTGCCACTTCTTCGATATCGAGCACGACGCCGGCACCGATGATACAAACTGTTTTCGGGTGCAGGATGCCGGAAGGAACAAGGTGCAAGACCGTTTTCACTCCGTTCACTACGAGTGTATGGCCCGCGTTTGCGCCACCTTGATAGCGAACGACGTAATCCGCTTGGGCGGAGAACACGTCCACCACTTTACCTTTTCCTTCATCCCCCCATTGCGAGCCGACGACGATGATTCCTGGCACGGATGGCCTCCCTCGAATCTTGAAACTGAAACCGCTATTAGCGTTGATACGACAAGGTTATGAAATTCCCTGAAATCGGGGAATGACGCAAGTCATGACGATCAGCGCTGCCTCATGTGAGCGTTGAAAATCGCGATCTAATCTCGGGCGGAAGGTGTCCGTCGACCAAAACCGGCCACAAACCACGGCTCACGCGGTGGGAGCGGGTCTGAGACGGAACCAGTTGCTGCAAAAGCGCGCACTTTTTCCGCAGCGTCTTGCGAAGCCTGAGAAAATGCCTCGGCCGTAGTGGCGCCTAGATGAGGGCTCGCCACCACATTCGGAAAAGTCAGAAGGCGAGAATCGCGCGCAAGCGGCTCGCGTTCGAAAACATCGAGTCCGCAGGCCGCAATCCAATTTTCACTCAAAGCTTGAATGAGATCTCGCTCGGTTACGACCGAGCCGCGCGAAGTATTCACGAAGATAGCCGAGCGGTTCATTGATTCGAGTAAAACCGCGTTTAGCATTCGCTCTGTTTCGCTCGTTGCCGGCACATGAACGCTGACCACGTCCGCAAGCCTGAGAAGCTCCTCAAGGCTTACGCGAGTAGCGCCGACGCGTTCAAAATCCTCGTCATCTTTGTACGGATCAAACGCGATGACTTTCATCCCGAAAGCCAGTGCGATACGCGCGACGCGCGAGCCGATGCGCCCGAGACCGATGACGCCATAACTTTTTCCGCTGAGTTCACGACCGATGAGAGATTCGCGTTTCCAATCGCCGGCCTTGACGGCGCGGTGAGCTTCGGTCACGCGTCGCGCGCAGGCTAGAACGAGTGCCCAGGTAAGTTCTGCGGCCGAAGCGGCATTTGCATTCGGCGTAAACATCACTTTCAAATCACGTGCGCTAGTTTCGGCTAAATCGATGTGATCAAAGCCGCTCGTTGCGGTGACGATCATTTTAAGTCGAGGCGCGTTCGCCAACAGATCTTTATCGATCTTCGTGCGACTGCGAATGACCAAAATCTCGGTTTCCGCAAGCTCCTCGCGTGTCGGGCGGGGAGCGGCACTCACGTCCACTTGCAAAAGCGGATCAGTCTTAAGTTTAGCAAATGCATCGAGATCAAATCGATCGGTGATGAGAGTTCTGAACTTCTTCACGTGGACCTTAAGTCTTTAAAACGACGGCCGGAGTTTCGCGCAAAATACCTGAAGCTTTCGTACAAGCAGCTTCAACCTTCGCATCGTCGATGGCACCTAGCTTCATTTTGTTGATCGAGCCAGCAAGCGCGCGCAACGTCGCGATCAGATCCTCATCGCGAATGGCGCCCATGTGGCCAATGCGGATGATTTTGCCTTTAAGCTGATCTTGTCCGCCCATTACGATGACGGCGAAAGATTTTTCCATCTCCGCGCGGACCTTTTGTCCATCGATCCCATCCGGA
This sequence comes from Bdellovibrionales bacterium, assembly GCA_005808505.1. GTDB lineage: Bacteria > Bdellovibrionota > Bdellovibrionia > Bdellovibrionales > JAMPXM01 > SYLX01. The sequence continues at coordinate 15,186 of SYLX01000121.1, forward strand.
ATTTTGATGGCCGTGAGAGAGGGAGAAGGAGTTGATGAGAAAATTTCAAGTCCCATCTCTCGCGCGGCAACGATCGTAGCTTTCGAGAGAGCTTGGATCCTCTCGTACACGCGGTGCATGCCTTGGCCCAAGAAAATTTCGAGAACTAAATCGAGAGCGCGTACGTGCGTAACGGCCGATGAGAAGAGTGATTCACCATTTTCGTTGGCTTCGCGCTCGGCACGAATGTCGAAGTAGAACTTCGGGCACTTCGAAGTTTCGGTGAGCTTCCACGCTTTCTTCGAAAAGCTGATGAAGGAAAGTCCCGTCGGAAGCATGAATGCTTTCTGACTCCCCGCGATTAGGACATCAAGGCCCCACTCATCCATCGGAAGCGGAAGCGCACCCATCGCGGTGATCGCGTCGACCATCAAAACCGCGCGATGATTTTTGGTCAGTTGTGCGAGCTCGCGAATCGGGTGCAAAACGCCCGTGCTTGTTTCGCAAGCTTGGCAAAGGACCGCGACGGCGTTTGGTTGTTTGCGGAGTGCGTCTTCTACTTGCTCGCGACGCACAACTTGTCCCCAAGGCACTTCAATGCGCGTCACTTTTGCGCCGTAAACTTCGGCCATATCGGCCCAGCGTTCGCCAAATTTTCCAGAAACAATGCTGATCACTTCGTCGCCAGGGGAAAGGCAATTAACGAGGGCTGATTCCATTCCGCCGGAACCCGTGGAGGTGTGGATGAAGACGGGTTCCTCGGTTAGGAACACCTTCTTCAAATTTGCCAGCACGCGGTTGAAAAGTTGAACGAACTCAGGCGTTCGGTGGTGCTCCATCGGACGTGCCATGATTTCTAGCACTTCGGGAGGGAGCGGAACGGGGCCGGGGGTCATGAGCGTGTATGATTTCATTGGAGACCGAGTTTAGCGTTTCTGGGATAGGGAAAACAACTCCGGAAACGGTTTAGAAGCGAACGCGACAGAGGTCAAAACGCCTTGAAAAACCCGGCGCAGCCTTATAACTTGGGCGCAGCATGAGATTTCAGCATCCTAAGTCTTACATCACGCTCCAGGCTGTGTTTTCGGCCGTGCTTTTGGTCGTATTTCTGGGGTTCGGCCAACTTCTTACAGGTTGCGCCTACCGCTTAGGTGCCGGTGATCGCCAAATTCCTGGCGGCTACCGCACGATCGCCGTTCCAGTTTTCAAGAACTCAACGATGGAAACCGGAATCGAAGTCTATTTCACGAACGCCATCGTTCGTGAAATAGAGCGCGCCGCCATCGGCAAAGTCACGGAGAAGTCAGCGGCCCAAGTCGTCCTTGAAGGGACCGTTGACAGCGTTGACTACATTCCCGTCGCGCCCGTTGAAGGAACGAGTCGGGCTGACAGCATCATCCCGGACCGTACAGTTTTGAACACGCGCTATCGAGTGCGGGTGACGTCGACAATTCGACTGCGCAGAAGTTCCGATCAACAAGTTCTCTGGGAAAATCAATTTCAGCGCGAAGAGATTTATTCAACTCCCCGTGTTGCCATCCAAGGTCTCTCGTCGGCAAACGCGCTCTACAATCACAGCGCGCGTCTTCAAAATATTCAGACGATTGCAAGCGACATGATGGCTGAAGCCAATGACCGTATGACGGAGAATTTTTGATGAGCGACGCTGGCTGGACGCCGCAGAAACTCACGGATTCCCTCGCGCGCGGTGAAGTCTATCCGCTGTATTTCCTTTTTGGCGATGAGACGTTTCTGATCGACGAGTCGCTCGATCTCCTCGAGAAGACAGCCGTCGGCGATGGCTTGCGCGACTTCAATCTAAACACGTTTTACGGAGGCGAGGCCGAAGCGTCACAAATCCGTGATGCTGCCGAGACTCTTCCGATGATGGCGCAAGTTCGCGTTGTCGTCGTCAAGGATGCCCAGGATCTCAATGAAAAAGATTGGGACATGCTCATGCCGCTCATCGATGAGCCAGTCGGCACAACGGCTCTCGTCTGTATTGCGAACAAGATCGATAAACGGAAAAAGTACATCAAACGCTTTATCGAAAAAGGCGTGATCGTTGAATTCAAGCGCCCGTTTGATAACCAGATTCCCGACTGGATCAAAACGCTGGCAAAAAAACACGACATCAAGCTCGCAGCAGGTGCTGTGGAATTGTTCCATCAACTTGTTGGATCGAATCTCCAAGACATCAATGCGGAGCTGACGAAGCTTCGTCAGTATCTTGGCGACCGCAAAACGGCATCGAACGAAGATGTTCTTCAAGCTGTTTCGCGGGTTCGACTCGACAGCGTCTTTGATCTCACCGACGCCATCGGAAGAAATGATCGCGCCCGTGCTCTCGATTGTTTGGTGAATCTCCTCGACAATGGACAAAGCGAAGTCGGGGTTCTTGCGCTGATCTCGCGGCACGTGAGAATTCTCAAACTCGTGACTGACGGAATGAAAGAAGGTCTCTCCGGCCAACGGCTTAGCTCGCGGGCGGGGGTTTCGCCTTACTTCCTCAAATCTTACATCGATCAGGCACGCTCGTGGACGGAGCGGAAAATTGAACGCACCTTCCAAGCGCTGCTCGATACCGACCGCGCTTTGAAATCTTCGCCAGTTGCTTCGCATATCTGGCTCGAAAATTTCATCGTTCAGACCTGCCAGTAACGTCGCTATTAACGAAACCAGCGACGCCCACCCAACAATCCTTGTTGACTTAGGACTAGGCAAGATCTGCCGGTTGCAGATTGAAACTAGACTTTACGTTAGGGTGATTTTTTGAGGAGATCGTACGAGGGAGAAATACCGATGAAGCATCGATTTCTGTTCTTGGTTCTCGGCATCCACATTGCCGCTGCCGGCCTTGCGATCGCGGGTTGCGCAACGCTGAAGCCGAGCAAAAAGTTTGCGCGTTCCAGTGAGAAAACAAAGAGTGAACAGACAGCTCCAGACGCAGCGTCGACAAAAGTCGAGCCGGGTTCCGTGACGATGTAACCTGCGGCCCTGGTTCAGCGGTCCGACTTGCAGGAGGTCCAGTCAAGGGTCCTGCCAAAAATCCGATAAGACACTTTAAGAGGGAGAACTTTTTAAGTGTCGAATTCAGCTCAGAAACCTCTAAGCAAACCGGCTGGTCCCCAGGCTTCGAAATCTGCTTCGTCGCCTTCCGGGCGCCCGGGCATGGAAAGTCGTCGGACACCACGTCGACAATATCATCGCTCGATCGGTGTGCTTTGCCAGGGGAACTACCAAGTTCTGCAGGCGGTTCAGCTGAGTGAGGGCGGAATGCTCTTCGCTTCAACGAGCAAGTTCACCGAAAAAGATCAGGTCGTAATCAGCCTCATCATTCCTGGTGGTGGTGCCGTCGTCGCGCGCGGTGAGATCATCTACAACATCGCGAAAGACAAAAGCTACGGAGTTAAGTTTGCTCCGTTGCCACTCCATTTGCGTCGCCTGATCCGAAATTACGTGACGGCGAAGACCCAAGAAGAAGCCGAACAAGAACTAATGTGATTTGATTTGGTTCGCAGGTCCAGGTCCCTGGACGGAACACGTGAAAAAGAAAAACCAAAAGCCGGGTTGTGGACCCGGCTTTCGTTTTCAATCGGAGAATGGAATTCTCGGAAAGAGAGCGAAGATTACTTCGCTGCGCCGACTTTTGCTACGCGCTCAGCGAGGCGGCTGATTTTGCGGCTAGCAGTCTTCTTGTGAACCACGCCTTTAGCAGCAGCTTTCGACATCTTGCTTGTGTAGTCTTTCAAAGCTGTTTCAGCAGCGGCTTTGTCAGTGCCAGAGAGTGCAGTGCGGAGTTTTTTCTCGAATGTGCGAACAGATCCGAGCGTTTGAGTGTTGCGCTGATTTCTTTTGATCGACTGGCGAGCGCGTTTTTCCGCAGACTTATGAGTTGCCAAGAGAAGACCTCCCAAATACCTTTTGTAAGAACGAAGGGTTAACATAGGGACTACCCAATAGCAAGCCCGATCGGAATACTGGAATCTCGGTCAACAATGGCTTCAAGGTTCCGGCTCCGCTCGCTTTCGCAATCGGCTGATTGCGGGCTAGAGCCTTGGCACCTTCGACCGCCCCTGATCCTCATCTAAGTAGCTAACAGGAGTGGGCTTTTTGAACTCTGAAATTCCTTCGAAACCACCGGTGGACGCGGCATCTAGCGACCCGGTTGATGGCTCATCCGCTGCTCACGCCGCTGCCGTAGCCGAATCCCAAGCCCTTATAAGAGCCGAAAAAGGTTCAGTCGCGGTCTCCGCGATGATCGTGGCTTTCGGCATTTTGATGAGCCGGATTTTAGGCCTCATCCGCGACGTTATGACGGCGAAGTATTTTCCAACCGATGCGCGGGATGCATTCTTGGCAGCCTTCCGCCTCCCGAATCTCTTTCGTCGGATTCTCGGAGAAGGCTCACTATCCGTAAGTTTTATCCCGATTTTTATCGAGATTCTCTCGGGGAAGAAAACGTCTTCGAAAACCGAGACCGAGGCTCGTGCGCGCGAATTGGTCTCTATCGTTTTCAGTATCTTGATGACGATCTCGTTTACGATCACGGTTTTGGCAACGATCTTCATGGAAGAGATTGTCGGTACCGTCGTTCAGGGCTTCTCGCCCGCTAAGATCGAGCTTACCGTCGAGCTTGGTCGGATCATGTTCGGTTTTTTGATTCTCGTGAGCCTGTACGCCTACTTCATGGCGATTCTCAACAGTCTCAAGAAGTTTGCGGTAGCCGCTCTTGCGCCATGCTTTCTCAACTTAGCCATGATCGGCGCGGCTTTGATCTCGGGGCGTCTCGCCAACGAAGCGACAGTGTTAGCTTGGTCGGTGATCGTCGGCGGTGTCTTGCAGATGGCGATTCTGATTCCGGGAGTCGTGAAAAGTGGGTTTCTCCCGCGGTTCACGTTCAAATGGAATAATCCCGACGTCATTCAGATGTTCAAGACGATTTTGCCGAGCATGTTCGGAATGAGCATCATGCAAATCACGCAAATCGTGAACATGAGCTTTGCGAGCTTTTTGCCTGCGGGAACCTTGTCGTACCTTTATTTCGCAGATCGCATTCTTGAATTACCGCTCTCGCTCGTCGTGGTGAGCGTGGGATCAGCACTGCTTCCGACGCTCGCTAAATATTCGGCCGAAGGGAACCGCGATGCGATGGGAGACACGATCAACCACTACATTCGGTTGATCATCTTTGTTGCGTTACCTGCAGCCCTCGGCATGTTCGTCTTAGCTCAACCGATTACGGAAGTTCTCTTTCTAAGAGGGGAATTCAAATATGCGGATGCCGTGCAAACGGCGCAGGTCATTCGTGTTTACTCCTTTAGCGTCATTGTCGCATCTGGCGTGCGCATTTTAGCTCAAGGTTTTTACGCCATTAAGAATACTTGGTATCCGGCGCTCGCAGGTGCGGTGGCGTTGATCTCGCACGTCATCTTCGCGTTTGTGCTCACGCGGACATTCAAGATTGAGGGACTAGCGGCAGCTTCGGTTGCGAGTGGGACCGTAAATCTTCTGATGCTCGCGACAGCCTACAATTCTTGGGTTGGCTCGCTTCATCTGAAGACGTTGTTCAAGAGCTTCGGGAAGTTCATGGTTTGCGGTGCCGCGATGATAGGTTCGTTACAGGCCTATCCTTTCGTGAAGCAGGCTTTAACCGGGAGGGTTCCCGGTGCACGCACGATCACGCTTCTCGCGATGATCTTGCTTGGTGCCTTAGTCTACATGGCGTGCGCGCATCTTTTGCGCATCCCTGAATTCCGCGAGACGGCCGCAACATTCGGAACTAAGTTTCAACGTAAGTTGAGCCGCTTCAGAAAGAAAAGCTAAAGGCGAGGCTCTCCTTTGCGCGAGAGCCTTGATCCTCACTTCTTTTGCCAACGATACACCCAGCCACTTCGGTTCAAGATGTAGAGAACTCCGTTCACCTCCGCGAGGACGACGCGTGGAGCAAGCTGTGCATCTTGGGATTCGAAAACGACCTCGCCGTTTTGCCAAATACGCGTGATGCTATCGGAAATTTCACCGTATTTTCTGTGCGAAGTCAGAATCGAAACGTTATCCGGTAAGAAGCTAGCGAAGTTCACGTCCGTCTCGAAAGTCAGCCTCTCAAGTTTGTAGGTGTCGTTCCAAATGCTCACGCGCTTCGGTTGATCTTGGCAGCCACCACAAGTCGAAACGTTTGTCGGCAGGTAGTAGAGAAGGCGTCTTCCATCAGTGCTCCACTGAGCATTTGAGATGAAATGGTATTGATCGATTTTCATAAGAACGTCGGATTCGACGTCGAGAACTCGCGGAGCGCCGTCGACCGAATGAATGAAGATGCGCTTTGAATCGGGGCTCCACCGCACAAGAGGCGTATGGGACGTGTCGAGATCGAAGATCATTTTCTCAACACCTGACTTAACGTTTCTGATTTTTAGCGCTTTGCCCGACAGGCCCTTCACGCAAGTCGTGAGGTAATGTCCATCAGGACTCCACGCAAATGGACAATACTTCTGATCGCCTTCGATGCTTCCGGTGAACGCTTTTTGCCGAAGGTTGTAGAACCGGGTGAGCTCCGGCTGAACCATAGCCACTGTTTGCCCATCGGGATGCCAGATGATTCTCTCCACAGGTTGTTTCTCTGAGTAAATCACGCGAAAGCGTTCGCCCGTTTTGGTATCGAAGAAGTGAGCTTTGTTTTCGGAGAGCAGCGCAATCTGGGAGCCGTCGGGACTCCAGCTGGGCATCTGATATTCGTCACTCCAACCAGGGTTTGGAAGTTGAAGATCAAGCATTTTCTTGCCATTCGCCGTAGCAAAAATCGACCAGACGTTTTGGCCACGCTCGTTTCTGATTCGCGCGACGTAACGCTCACCCTTAGGTGAAGTCGTTAACCATGCTTGGGTTTCGGGGCGAAGAGTGTAGAGAGGTTGCGCAACCCAGTTCTGATCTGCAAAAGCAGACAGGGTTGCGAAAAGAATCGAAGCGGTAAGTACAAACTTATGAGCATACGTCGGTACAAGTGGGACAGTCATGGGTGGTCTCCTTGATGAACCGCGATGATAAATAGGCCTGATTTACAGGGTCACGGAATAGCGTGAACTTTTAGAATTCTCCAATTGCGGTGGAGCCAGGTGGGAGGTGTCTTGCGATGAGAATTTCGGGTTGCGTGAACTGGTTTATTACATTCGCAACCGTGGAAGTTCGACTTCTCATTATTGAGATCTGAGTAGCGTCTCATCGGCCAGCGCTATCATTGCAGAGCTGAGAGAGGGTTTATTTCTACCAGCACGTGCACGCCCCGGTTTAGCTGGATTCCGTGCTTTAAGCCCATGTTTTCATTAGCCGATTAGAAAATGAAACCACCGGGAGACCAGCAGCTGGAGGGCCTTTGCAGATCAGCCTGCAAGCCAAGTTTTTACAACGGATTCTCACCGCAAGCTTGTTACTCGCGGCCGTAAATATATTTTGTTTTTACGACACTGCCTTCGGGCAGACTAGCGGTTCCTGGGCCGAAACGTCGTATCGATTGATCAACGGTGACTGTCCAAAGACCGATTCAACGCTGCTTGGGACCGGTGAGAAGTGCGACGATCGCAAGCAATCGTTGCTCAAAGACTTCGGCGAAATCAGCGAGCTCGGTTATTTCGCGGGGTTGGCTGAGGAGCGCAGTCTTGTCCTCAAGTGTGCGGTTGATCGTATTTCTGAAATGAAAGCGACGGCGGAAAAAGAAAACGAAGTGATGCGCGATCTTGTCGAGAAGGTGCGCCTAATAGCTTTCGAGAAAAAGCAAATGGCTTCGCTTGAAACTCTGCTCGATCGGCCGAATTTCGAGAAGCCAAGTTTCACGCAAGATTCAGACTCCTTCAAAAGTATGAAGGCTCCTTTGCAGATTCAGCTCAAGGATCAGTCGTTTGACCAGAAAGGCGATGTCAAAGCCGGCTCGGCCCTTGATCAATACCGGAAGTCTCTCGCGCGGGCCCAAGCTTTACGTGCTTCGATTCCCTTCATCGAACTTGATTCTCACGCAGCCTACATTGATCGGCTGATTCTGCAGGCCGAGAGCTGGCCGCAAGATGTTTCGCTCGATTCGAAAGTGGAAGCGATTCGCGATTCTTATCAACGCGAGCTACACCAGACGCAGAAGCAATCCTTCAAAGAGATGAACTACTTGAAAGAAGCCGCTTCGAAGATGGGCGCTACGCTCGACGAAACGCATCGTAGTTCACTTGCGCAGGATACGGATTTGATCGAATCGTTCCGTCAAAAGAATCGAGAGAGTGAGGGCGTTCTCCGGGCGGTTGCTTGTCGAGTTGATGCGAAATACGGGAAAGGTGCCGTTTACCGTGACCTAGGGATCGGAGCCGCTAGTGCGGTTGCAGGTCTTGCCTCAGCAGGACTTGGTTCCGCTGCAATGTCTGGCACGCGGCTGTTGACGATGTCGGCAGCGCGGGGGGCGATGAGTGTTCGCTCCGCTTCCATCTTACGTTGGACATCGATCGGATTGTCGGGTGCGAGCACGGCCCCTGCGGTTCACCAGCTCGCAACGGCCTGCGGCGTCGATCCCAATTATTCGGGCCGAGCAGGTGAAGGTGCGCGCTGCGAAGGTGGCGTCATCAAATCGCTTCAGACAAACAACTGCCTCGTTGCTAAATCGCTCTCGGCCCTTGGGGTTGCCGGGAGCGCATTTGGTATTTATGCGAGCTTAGTATCAAAAGGTACGGCAGCGGTATCGACCTCGGCGAAAGCGGCGCCACTTGAAACGAAAGCCGCGGAAGGTGCGCGGGTTTTTACGGCGGCGGATGACGCGAATCCCGTCGCGATGGCAAAAGCTCGTGGATCTTCCGGTGGACCGACTGGTGCGACCGCTGCGCCCGCCGAGAGCGTAGCGACGCAAAATCTTCCTGGTAAGAACCTTTCGGCGCGGGAGGAAATGCAGAAGACCATGAAGGACATCGGCTTCGATACATCGAAAGTCGAACTCGTGGATCGCCCTCTGAGAGATATCGAACTCAAAGTGAATGAAGTTTCAAAAAGCCAAGTTGCAGGTTGGATGAAGAAGCGTTCTGAAAGAGATGGCGTCCGTTACGTCTTCGACGAAACTCGATTTACCAATGCCGACGATCTCGCGATGACGGAAGGGGATACCGTTTATCTGCGTGCCAATATACTGAAGGATCTCGATTCAGCAAAGAACCGAGATATCGTTGCCCACGAGACGAAGCAGGCGCTCGACTTCATTCGTTGCAAGAAGCTGCAGGACCCCGTGAACTGCTCGGCATCGATCCGTTACAAAGCCGGGAAGAACTCAGAGTTAGCTGTCGAGAAATATGAAGATGGTTTTTCCGCTGGAGAGTGGGAAGCCCACGCCATAGGAAGCAAAGTTTCAGGCAACACGCACGCAAAGCAAGCAGCTGGTGAGGTTGCGAGGGAAGAAGCAGAAATCTTGACGACTCTTCAAACGAGAATGGCGAAGAAGCCCCAACCCGACCGATGGGTCGACGGGCGAAAAGAGGCCATCTACTCTGTGAAATTGAAAGACGGCCGCAACATCGAGGTCGGTGTTCCGTACAATGCGGATGCGTCACCCGATTACTTCCGCAAGGTTGTAGCCGCACGGTTGAATCGCAAACACGTGCAAGATGAATTGAAGCGCGGAGGCTCTTCAGTGGAGAACGCAAGGAAGCTTGCGTCGTTTGATCCAAGCGAGACCGGCAATTACGTGAAAGGTTACCGGGTTCGCGACGGAGAGGTCGTTTCGAAGCATCGACCAAATTCGCTGATACCCGCTTCAGGAAAAGAAGTGGAGCCTCTCGAAGTTGAGTCGGCCGGTGTTCTGTTCAACTCAGTAGAAGAAGGTCGCGCTTTCTTCAAATCAAAAGATTTTAACGACGGTACCTACGTTTTTCTGGTCGTGCGAGGTAAAGACAATCGCGATCGATTGATGATTTCGAACCGAATTCCAACTGGAAAAGACTTTGAAGAGGGTAAGTACGTTACACACCGCTCGCTCGCGCAGCGGTACCGAGAGCTGACGGGAGAAGACCCCCAAATTCCTGCGGGAGGCGAAGCCGTGCTCAGCATGAACCGGCGAGCGCACGGGATCATCGATAGGATGGGAACTTACCATTTCAAAGATCGTTACCACCCGACAACTGATTACTCCGCTGATATTTTGGCTGCTCATGGGGCGAAGCTTGATAAAGAAACGAAAATTGTTCGATTTAAAGCCAGCGACAGCAAATCGCATTTAGCGGGTCATTTGGCGGCGGAAGAAGAAGTTCGGTCCGTTCAGGAGATCAATCGGTTCTATCCGAAGTTTCTCCCGATGGTTCGTAACTTTAGCGAACGATTCCAGAATAGCGTTGGCTCAGCAAGTAAAGACATGAATGCATCAAGGTACATCATTCGCCGAGTGATCTACGATAAAGAACTCCAAAAGAATCCGGAGAAGCTAGCCGCTTATCGCAACATCTTGACGTTGACTCAATACTCTCAAGAAACATCGACTTTTGCCGCAAAAAAGACGGTAGACTCTCTTTTCAGAACTCGGAACATTCAGCTACCGGCTACTGGAGAAACACCGCTCTTCGGTACGACAGAAGAGATGCAGAAGTATGCTTTGGTTTGGACCGAGAAAAAGAAAGCTTCAGAAGTGATCTACTCGGACTTGCAGCTTATGGATAAGTACGCAGACCAATATTTAAAAGACGTCACCCGAGCGATGAAAGAATTCAAGAAAACCCAGGCGACTTCCGGCCAGCCTTAACGACGTTCCTTCAAAAGTTTCATGGCTTCTTCAACCTGGTCGCGACGTACGAAAAGCTCGAACGTACCGTCTTCCGCAGCTAAGTGCGCAACTCCCAAAGGCAATGAAGGCTGGAAGTAATAATCGCTTTGGATGCCGCGTTCGCGCAGCCAGTTCACCAACTCCGTCATGTACTCTCTCGAATAACCTTGGAAGGTCGTCAAGCGATCAACGAGATCATGGTCGCGGAGCAATGTCTCGCGCAGAGTTTCGGGATTGTCCTTCAGGCGCTTTTCGGCCGCGAGAAGTTCATCGCGTGAACCCACGACTTCTTCGGTGTGAGCCTTTGCTTCAAAATAATCGTAACGCTGCCGTCGTTTCTTGAACCAAAGGATGACAATGAGCAAAGGGATGGCGGCGCTCAGGAGCAGAGAAAAGAACGTATGCATCGTTTCCATGAAAAGAGTCTAACAGGACAAATCGCCCATAGCAAAACGATGTCATGCAACGCCGTAAACCCACGATGCTGCGGTGAGAGCAAGGCTTAAACGCTTTGAGAGTTAGAAATAAACGAAAGCTTCAATTCCGAAAAAGCCTGTACGTGCGAAGGATCGGGCAGGTAGAAGTTCACTTCGTAAGTTTCCGCGGGCGTTGATCGCCTTATTCGAAACAAAGAACGACAAACAATCGTTAGGACGATCCAAGTAAGGGCAGATCGCCAATTTCTGTTTATAGAACCATCCGCCTTCGGGAGTACTCCCGCTATAGAAGAATCGATAGAACTCATTCGAACTTCCGAGTTCAAGCCAATACGTCGGGCGGTAATTCAAATCGAAGCGGGTGGCCAAGGCGAGAGCGTCATCGCTAACGGCCCAGATGTTCCGAGATTCGGTAAAAGACTTATCGTAAGTTTCGGGACTGACGTAATCGTGCTGGATAAAGCCGGTCCACTCTTCCGCGAAACCCGCTTGCGACCAGCGGACTTGGTTTTCCCAGGACCAACGAAGGCGCGAACTTTCATCCGACTTCCAAAGCAGACCAGCGAGAGCGGCAAAGCGTGAATTTCTATAACCGATTTCTTCGCGCACGCTCCAGGCTTCCGAGAGTTTTGCTTTCGAAAAAACAGTCACGGCCGGTATGCCGAACTCATTGACGGCACGACCCGTCTCCGGATCGCCGATGAATGAGACTTTGTTTTCGTAGTTGATAAAGGTGTAAGAGAGACCGAGAAGTTCGTCTTTCCAATCCAGTTGCTGATAGTAAAGATCGCCTTCGCGGTAGAAGCCACCGGTTCCATCGATGACCGATTTAAAACGAATGTCTCCGTAAGCCACGGTGAAGTAGAGGCCATTCATCTCTTTGTTTTCGAGAAGAAGGCCTGCACCAAGGGTTTGTCGATCGAGATCGAAGTAGCGGAAGTTGATTTTCCAATCGGGTCCGACGAACCGAGGCGCCCAGCTAAAGCCTACAAAAGGTTGAATGTAGTCGGCGGCACCAAAGCCATAACTCGAAGCCCCGTTATAGGCCGCGAGCTTCACATTGAGTGCAAGATCTTCGTGCGGTCGAAATTCTGCCAATCCGTTCACCCAGTAGCCATTGCCGTGATAGTAATTCTCGGTCGTGCCCCAAGGTTTGTAGAGGTAGGTATCAAGTGCCAGCGAATAGAGGTTCGCGCGAGGCGCGATTCTCCAAGGCTGCCTTTCAAGTTGATCAGCGAGCGATTCGTTTCGCGTGTGCGCGAAGTAAGTGCTCGCCTGCGCTAGAGGTGAGGAGAGAAAAAGCGCCACCAAAGAAGCGAGATAGGATCTAAGGATCAAAGAGATCTCCTTATGGCGCGGCTTGAAAAAGTCTCGCGAACTTTCAGGCTTTCAAGAATTTCTTTGCGCTCTGCCAGGCTTGCTCCAGCTCTTCGAGCGATAACGAATCGTAATCGCGACCCGATTCGCGGATCAACTTCTTCATCGTGAAAAAGCGAAGCTCAAATCGAGAATTTGCGGTGCGAAGACATTGCTCAGCTTCTAAGCCGAGATGGCGAGCGAGCTGAGCGACCGAAAAAAGAAGATCGCCGAGCTCGTGCTCAAGGGCTGCGCGATCAGGCGCCTCGGTCATCTCAGCCTTAAGTTCGTTCAACTCTTCATCCACTTTGGCGAGCACTTCTCGCGCATTTGACCAATCGAAGCGTAGGCGCTTTGTCTTCTCACCAATTTTTTGTGAACGAGCCAGGGCGGGAAGCGAGAGGGCAACATCGAAGCGCATTTCGTCTTCGCCCTGAGTCTTCTTGTTGGCTTTTTCTTTTTCCTTCAGCTTCGACCAATTGGCGAGAACGTCTTCGCTGTTTGTGACCTGAGTATCGCTGAAAACATGCGGGTGGCGGCGTACCATCTTCTCCGAAATCGCCCGGATGACGTCTTTGATCTCAAAGCGACCCTCTTGGCGCCCAATTTCGGAGTGCAGCACAACTTGGAGAAGCACGTCGCCAAGCTCGGAGATCATCTCTTTCTCGTCGCCTTGCTCGATCGCCTCCGCAAGCTCGTGAGACTCTTCGATCGCGTAAGGTGTTAGCGAACGGTGAGTTTGTTCTTTATCCCAAGGACAGCCTTGAGGGCCTCGTAACGCCTCAACGATTTTGAGAAACGATTCGAACGATTCGAGATTTTTGGGCGGCTGGACCACGATGAACTCCCGGATTCCCGCGCTGCTGGAGCAGAGGCGGGAAGATGATGACACGACGTACGTCCTGCTTCTTCGCGAAGTCGTCACGTCGTTCGTCCCTAGCACCTTCAGGTACCTGGATAAGGGAGCAAAACGCGCTCTGGCTCTGCTAGTCAAAGGACTCAAATGAGTCTGGCATTAACACAGATCTTTGGGCTTTTCGAGCAAATAGCCGATATGTTAACTAGTGGAGATTTCCAAAGAAAATTTCCTGTGACGCTCTTTCGAAAGCGGAACTTTCGGAAGACTTGCAGACGAATTTCAGACGGCTTCAAAAAGCCTGAGAAAGAGTTCACGTCGCTATGTTTGTAACGCGGAAGAGATCTTCCCATGCCCGGTAAGTCTAAGTTTCCGGGGTTGTCGACGAAACCTCCGAAAGAGGGGAGTCGCGAGGCACTGCAAAGCCGTTCGCGTTACATCGACCATTCCCTGCGTTTCCTCGATTGGGTGAACGAGCTTGGTTTTGAAAAAACCACGGCCGGAAAGATCTTCCAATACCTCGACGATACGTTTCAACTGCGTCGCCTTTCACTTTTGTTCCTCTTCTCGCTGTCTCTCTCGATGCTTTTGTTCTTTGATTTCGACTTCTCGTTCTCGGCTCGCGTCGGTGAGTCGGCCACCCGGGATATCAAGTCGCCCGTTACGTTCACGTACGTTGATGAAATCGAAACTGAAGAGCAGAGGCAGTTAGCAGAAAATTCTGTCCCCATGGTCTTCGATTACGACCGTCAGGCTTTCGGCGAGCTCTACGATCGCGTCTACGTTTCGTTCCGCAAGATGCGTGATCACATGCGTCCGCTGGCGCTCTCGAACGACGACTTCAAACGCTTTGAGCAAAGCCGTCGGTTCTTCGAGTACAAACCTGAGTTTGAAAAGCTCCTTGGGCGCAAAGTTTCTGATCCGGTCTTCGAGTGGCTCTTTAATAATCGATTTTCGCCGCGGATCGAAAACATGGTTTCCGAAACCATCGATCGTTGGGAAAACTTGAAAATCGCTGACGGTGTTGAACGCTTGGCTTCAACGGGTCAAAAAGAGGTTGTCGCTCGTGAAGTTTCACGCGCGGGACAAGGTGGGCGAGAGTCCAAAGTCATGGTTCGCGACCTACGCGACATGACTCGCTCGGAAGAAATTCCTGTCCTTCGAAATCCGATTTCGAAAACGCACACGGTGACAGACCAACGTCTCTTCGAAGAGTTCGTGCGCACACTTCTCATCCCTAACGTCACGTTCAACAAACAAGAGACGGAAGTCCGCCGCCAGAAAGCGCGCGATCTCGTAAAATCCGCCGAGCGGAAAATCGAGAAAAACGAGATCATCGTTCCAAGTGGAACTTCGATCGAGCCTCGTCACGTCACGGTTCTCAACGCGATCGAAAACCAACGCTCAGGTCGCAACCGCAATTTCGTTGCCCTTGTCTCGTCGATCATGTTCGTGACGATGCTTCTGGTTTTCTCGTCTTACTTACGGCGCTTTACATTGAACCGAGTGAAGATCGACCCGAAAGATCTGATGATCATGGGTGCGGTCACCTTGATGGTCGTAGCGATCGTGAAGTTCTTCTTGTTCCTCACGAATACGGCGTTTTCTTCGGCTTTCGGGACGATGATTCCTGAAAATGCATTCCTCTTCGCAGCACCCGTGGCGAGCGCTACTATGCTCGTGGGTCTTTTGATTACTTCGGGTGAGATTGTTTGGATCTTCTCGCTCTTCTTGGGTGTCGTCCTCGGACTCATGGTCGATATGAAGTTCTCCTTCATGTTGGTGGCCGTCGTTGGCAGCTTAGCTTCGGCCCGCGGAGTTCATGGATGCAAAACGCGTAATGACATCTACGTTGCGGGTCTTCGCACGGGCCTCGTAAACGCTTTGATGGTGATGCTCGTCATCACGGTCCAGCACTACGGGGACGCCTCTTACATGCGTCAACTCCTGTGGACTGTGCCGGCCGGCTTCTTGTCGGGTCTGCTGTCGAGCTTGATCGCGATGATGTTGATTCCGCTTCTTGAGACGGTCTTCAACTCAACGACTGACGTTAAATTGCTTGAGCTCTCAAACCTGAACCATCCGTTGCTTCGCGAGATGATCGTGAAAGCTCCCGGCACTTACCATCACTCGCTCGTCGTCGGATCGATGGTGGAAGCCGCAGCTGAAGAAATTGGCGCCAATCCGCTGCTTGCGAAGGTGATGAGCTATTACCATGACATCGGCAAGACCGAGCACGCGCAGTACTTCATCGAAAATCAAAAGGCGGGTCAAAATCCGCATGATCATCTCTCGCCGCACATGTCGAAGACGATCTTGATTGCGCACGTTAAAGACGGTGTAGAACTCGGTCTTGAGTACAAGCTGGGTAAACCGATCATTGACGGAATTGTTCAGCATCACGGAACAACTCTCATCGCGTTCTTCTATAACCGCGCGCTCGAGACTCAGGATGCCGAGATTGATGCGGTTCAAGAAGATGACTTCCGTTATCCGGGGCCTAAGCCTCAGTTCCGCGAAGCTGCGTTAATCATGCTTGCGGACTCAATTGAAGCCGCTTCACGTTCGCTCGATGAACCGACACCGGTTCGTCTGCAGAACATCGTGAAGAACATCATTCAGCGCAAGTTCATGGATGGTCAGCTCGACGACTGCAATTTGACGTTGAAGGATCTGACGACCATCGAAGAATCATTCATCAAGATCCTGCTCGGGATTTATCACCAGCGCATCGATTATCCACGTAAAGCTGGTGGCGGTGCGAGTGAAACGCCGAACCACGGTAAACGACAGGCGTATGCGCCTTCAGGCTCACATGCGTCCGCAGCTAACGTGATTCCGGGTCCGGGCATCAAGAAGTAATCGAGGTCTTCTTGAAGAGCGCATCGAGCGCAATTCGTCCTGGGCCCCGCACGAAAAGATCGATCAATAGAATCAAATAAAGAAATTCGACGAAACCGAGGATGTCGGTCGGAGTGCTAACGTCTTGGAGTTTCGCCGTTACGAGCGCAACACCCATCACGCCGGAAAGCAGAAGCGCCCAGACGCGCGTGAATAATCCAAATATCAGAAGAAGGCCTCCCACTAGCTCGAGACCAGCAACAAAAGGAGCTTGGATTTCCGCGAAAGGGATGCCGAGCGACGTGAAGTAGCTTGTTACGCGCTCAAGGTTTTGAAGCTTACCCCAACCGCTCTCGGCGAAAACAATTCCAGTTGTGAGTCGAGCGAGGAGAGGAGGAAGCCAGTTCAATTTCGATAAGAGCTCTAATGTCTTAGTTTGAATCGTCTGCACGTGGCACCTCCCTCGAACCGTCTTTGGAGAAGTTCGTTTGGGACGATCCAGAGGTTACAGATGTGCAGAATTTTAATTTCAGGGCTGATTACGGGAAGTAATCGCCTAGGTACAAAACGCCCTCGGGATCGCCAGCTCTAAC
>SYLX01000122.1 GCA_005808505.1 Bdellovibrionales bacterium
TCCGCGTTCGATACCCAGGCGATCTTCGTAGGCATTCAAAACCTTCACAAACGCAGACCGAGCCTCGCACCGGGCACGATAATTTTCCACCTGAGGATATTTACCAAGCACTTCAGTTTTTCGAAGTTCGCGAAGCACTGTCGTAAGAATGATGTCTGCTACGGTGAACTCCGCGCCGATTAAAAACGGCTGTCTTGCGAGCATCTGTCCTATTGTTGGTAAGAACCGATCAAGAATATCAACGTGCCAAGGGCGCAATCCCTTCATGTGAGGGTTTGAATCGCCCATGAGATCAGCGAAAAGGATCGGCAAAGTGAAAGGCTCAATATTATTTAGCGATGTGATCAGCCAACGATAAACTTGAGAGCGAGCTTGTAAATCATTTGGAATTAGCTTGCCCGACTTCTCCGCGATGTAGAGTAGAATCGCTCCTGACTCCGTCAAAATATAGCCGTCATCATCGATAGCCGGAACTTGCTTGAAGGGTGAGATTTCCGAAAACCAGTCTTCATCCTGAAGTCCATTTGGACCACAGTCGAGACCTACCGTTTCATACGACAGACCACATTCCTCTAGCGCCCACATGGCCCGAAGATCGCGCGTGTATCCCCACAGAAACGGCGGAAGTGATTTGAAGACGTAGACTTTCATAGATTCGCATTCTCCGGTTTCTCAAGTCCGTTGAGTGGGCAACCCTCAACGAAATCTCTCACCCAGGATTCTCAGTTGCCATCACTCCAGCAGTGCGGAGTTGAATTCATTTCCCGCTTCTTCTTCAAGAATTCAGGAAGCGTCCCGGCGATTTTCGCCTTGTCATATTCGACTGTATACTTCTTCGCGTCCTCAGCGAGCCTTGTGAAGGATTCTAAATCTTTGGTGAACGGTCGACATGGATTTTCCGTCGGACCCGCAAAAGCGTTGATGCCCGTGCAGAATCGTCGCTCGCCCTTTTTTTCAATGACGTAAGCCCACTCATGCCCATCATCACACCGAGCAATTTCTCTCCATCCATTCTTTTTGAGTTCCTCGCCGTGATCTTTCATTTGATGCTTGCGCTCAGCGCGAATGGTTTCTTGGCGATCGCTTTCTATTTTCGCGCGATGAGCTCTTGCCTTCGTCTCTTTCGCAGCATCAGCTTTGAATCGCTCTATATCGCCACCATAAGCGGCACAAGAAGGAGGCCCCGGATCGATGCAGATGACTCTTTGAGAGTTCCTCTCCCAGATCGATATGATTGGCGAGTGCTTGTCGTAATGCTGAACGGCGATTTGCCGCCAGCCTTCTTTGCCCGAATTGCACTCTTCAGCCGATCCCCTCACGCAGGGAGACTGAGCCGCAAAAAGTTGAGAACAAGACCAGATGCTTAAGGATAGCAGGATGCATTTAGCGATTCTCATTTGCTCAGCCTAAGATCGACTTTGAGTGCTTAGCAAACTTTTTCCATTCGCACCGCCTGCATCTTCAAGACAGCCAATTTTTTGTCTCCATATTTTTTGTTTATAGCGGAGGTCGGTCCCAACGGTTTTGGTAAGAAAAGTCGAATTGCTTGGTTCATCTCGATGGCTTGGAGCCCTCAGTGAGTCGTTATGACCTTCGAACTCACGAGAAGAGACATTGTAGCCACTAATATTTGAGACGTTCGATCGACGCCTGAATCCCACATGAGCCAGACTTCACCCTGGGAGCTATATGGGTAAGGGCTGGATAACAGCCACGATTTGCCCTTATTTCGGGCAAATTAGATGCTAAGAAACTTGCCAGCACGTATAAGGATGGATAGGATCACGGTCTTCCAACTTACGTACCCGTAGCTCAGCTGGATAGAGTATCGGCCTCCGAAGCCGAGGGTCAGTGGTTCAAATCCACTCGGGTACGCCACTTTTTCTTTCCCCGAAATACTCAAACACTGCCGGTCACGACACACACAGTTGTTGCGCGCCGAATTCGTCCGGCTGAACTCGCAATTCGGGAAAGAAGGAGTGAACCGAATGCAAGCGACCTCATGTTCGCGGCTTTTGGGTTCACGGCACAAACCTTGAACTCGCCCTCAAGATCTGTCCCCGGAGGCTCCAAATGCTGAAATTCGCGGTCGCTGCCCTCACCGGCTTGTCGCTTTTACCTAGTCTGTCAAAAGCTCAGACAGACGAGTCGCTCATCCAAGCAGTCGCTTCAGAAATTCAGGGGCTGGTTCGCGAAGACTCAAGCCGTCATTCCGTATTTCATTTCACGCGAAGTAACGATCCTGCTCCGATCGTCGACGACAAAGCACGCAACTACATCGCATCGCGAGTTGAGGCATTCTGGAAGACATCTGGGTCAACATCCGCCGATCAGGAATCGATTTACGGTGACGGCCTTTACACGGCGCTTGAGCCGTTCTCGACTCAGCGATACGGAAAGCCTAACTTTGCTCTCTACCTCTTCGAATTGAATTCTCCGCGTAAAACGATCGACCTCGGAGACGAGAACCTCTCTGAATCCACTCTGGCGGAGATGAAAAAGCTCGGCTGCGATGAATCACCGATGGCGTTTGAGCCCGGACTCAGCTCGATGCTCTCGAACGCATCTCAGCGCTGCCGCAAGATTGCGGTGGAAGCCATCGCTCGCACGGGCGCCCAAGCCATCAGCTACGAATATCCGAGTTACCCTCTTGAAGGCTGTAAACCCATTGCGACAAACTTGAAGCGGGCGATCGTCATCCTCGATGCAACGATCATCAACGCCTTCAAGGTGTTCGGCCCCGAGAGTTCTTCAACAGACGAAGATGTCATCGCAATCGAAACTCTCGCGCGAAACAACGTCTTACCTAAAGTGCTGAGACAAGGCACACCGCTTTGGCCTAAGGTGAACGCATCATCGAACGAGATCGCCCTGTCTTGGGCAAAGAAGCATCTCTTCAATTGCCAATAATTTTAGGCTTGAGGCTTGTTCCAATTCGCCATGCTCGCAACGAATAAAAAGGCCAATACGAGACATACGAACGTGGTCCAAAAAAGAAAGCGGAGAATTCGCGGATACCGATTCCGATAAACCGGAAGAATCCAAAGCGCGAGAGCATCGATAGCAAGCACGGCCGCCATGGCGCGGGAATGATCCGTCCAACTCTGGAATGCTAAGACCGTCACGATGATCGTGACCGGATAGTATAAGACCTTCTCGATACCTTTAATCATTTAAACCGAATCAGGTTTCCTAAAACACTATTGAGTCTTTCGGCCGTGTGAGCATCAAACTGGCCCGTCTGACCGCCGCAACCAATAGTGAGATCATAGGGACTCTGGCTTAGCTCACCGCTTGTTCTTCTAAAAAAGAAGATTCCAGATTTGGCGTAAGACATCAACTCAAAGCTCTCGCCAATCTGGATGAGTTCTCCCCCAAACCTAGCACCAGAGATTGAACATTCGCCTTCTTTAACCACGTAAGATGCAAGCTCGCGCCGGACTTGATGACCACGCACGACGACCTTTGTGCGATGAGGAAACAGCGGCCCCATATCCACACGAACACCGATGTCTCCAGCTTGCAGCGAAGTTGCCGTTAAGTTCACCTTGGCTTCAGCAGATGAAGCTTGTCCGATAACGATCGATGCAAGAGCCAGGACGATGAGCTTTGTCATGAACTTGGTCCCCGTTAAGTAGAGTCACGTTTTTACCGCGAATGTGACGGGCTCACTAGGGCGAGGTTACGCACAAGGTAAATAATCATAGCTCGGCGAGTTTTGTCACCGCGTTCGATTGGCAAGGCAATCGCATCTGAGAGGCTTGAGCGACAAAAACTGCGTGATCTGTTTTCGTTTCGGAAAAGAGTTCAGACTTCTGCGTTGAACGAAATTATCTCGAAGATTTTAATGCTGATTCCCAAGCGAGGAGCGCGCATTTTCTCTCGCCTCCCCACCGGTAAGCACCGAACTCTCCTGTTTCACGTATCACCCGATGACAAGGAATGAGATACGCAATCGAGTTCTGACCAATCGCGGTTCCGACCGCTCGCGAAGCTCCGGGTGTCCCAATTGCTTTTGCAATATCGGAGTAGGACGCAAGATGACCCGAGGGGATCCGCAGGAGCGCTTCCCAAACCTTCAATTGAAAGGCCGTTCCGCCAAGGAGAATTGATAGTTTCTCTCCTTGACCTTCAAAGATCATCTTCGCGGTTTGTGCTGTCTCTTTTACCTTCTCCACGACCTGAGCCTGCGGCCATTTTTTCTTGAGTCCCTCGAGAGCTTGTTGAGGATTCAATTCTGAATCGAGGAAAGCTAGGTGGCAAAGTCCGCGATCCGTTACGGCAATTAAGCAAGGTCCAAAGGGAGATTCTTGAATGCTCCAGCGGATTTCCACTCCATGCCCTTGACGTTTGAATTCTCCGGGTGACATCGCTTCAACCGAGACAAATAAATCATGCAGTCGTCCCGGCCCGGATAATCCAGCATCGAGCGAAACCGAAAGAAGATCACGCGAAGTTTGAAGCATCGATTTTGCGTGATTGACGGTCAAGTATTTCAAGAAGTCCTTCGGAGTTGTGCGAGCCCAACGAGTAAACAAGCGGTGAAAATGTGATTCGCTCAAATCCGCCACGCGCGCAAGGTCCGCTAGCGAAGGCTGTTCCACATGACGTTGCTTGAGGTAAGCGATGACTTTTGCGATGCGTTCGTAGTCGGTCATGCGGGTTATCTTAGCCAGACTCTGGTCCAGAGAACACCCGAATTTTACCCTCTCAAAGATGCGAAAAGACTACAACTTTTGGACAGGCGCCTACGTGTCAAAGACGTGCGATGATTTCCTCCTAAACATCTTTCATTGACTCAGACCCTAATTCTCACCAAGTCAGTTATAACCCTCGTGACACCGGACCTCTGTCTCAAGTCTCACGCAAACGAATCCGAAAAAGACACTAAGCGCATCAAACGGAAACAGACGTCTCAACTCGAGACAGCTCGGGAGAGGTGTATTTATGAATCATACCGATGCTGATCTCTTTGATCTCTTTCCAGAACTCACCGTTTTTCCCGTTTTGTCGGTTTCGAAAGACTGTGTGCTTCCCCAAGAGCTGATGGTTCAACTCTCAATTGAAACTCTTCCTGAGACTTCGTCAGGTAACCTCTCACCCAGTTCTGCATTTTCGCCAGAGCTCAAACACGTCATTTGCGCGGATAAAGAACTCTGCGCAAAGAAAAAGTCGATCAACCTCTTCGTGTTCGCATTTCAACTCCTACAAAGATCGTCCACGGGAAGTTGCCTCTGGCTCCACGCCAATGATAACTCCCAAGCTACTCGCTCCTCGCTGACGATTGACGCCGTTACTCTCGCTGAAACCATCCAGCTTTATCTCTCGCAAGCAGGATTCCTGATCGATGCCGCTCACTCACCTCTGAAGATCACTCGTGACTTCAACCTCTTTGCCACCCGCGACGCCGAAGGAGTGCCCGAGAGCTCGCTGAAGCTTGTCGGATAGGGTCCTTTATGATCACGAGCTTCATCATTATCTCGACCTGGATGTGCGCTGCGGTTGTCTCAACCCTTCCGCTTTTGCTTTCACCCGCGAACATTGCGATTCAGATTCTTTTCATCGCGTTAGTTCCTGTTTTATTCATGCTCTCATTTGCGAGCACGCTCGGCTTGATTAGCTGGCGCTTTCAAAAAGGAATCATTCCCGGCCGCTTTCCACGAGACACGAAGCATCCGATCTACTTCTGTCGTCGGATCTACGGGACTTGTTGGACCCAAATCTTTTACTTCAAGCCTCTCTACGCGGCGGTACTCGCGATCCCCGCCTTTAAAAAGATGACGCTCAAGCTTTTTGGAATGAAGGGAAATTTGAACTTCACCGTCTATCCAGACACCTGGATCCGCGATTTACCTCTTCTCAACCTGGGCAGCGGGGCCTATCTAGCCAACCGAGCCACGATCGGAACGAACGTTGTTCTCTCGGATGGATCAATCCTCGTCGACGGCATCACGATCGGAGACAACGCGCTGATTGGGCATCTCAGCATCATCGGCGCTGGATCGAAAATCGGCGAGAAAGCTGAGATCGGGCTTCGCGCAACTCTCGGAATCCGGGTGAAGATCGAAAAAGGCGCCGACGTTAAACCACAATGCTCGATCAATCATGCGGCCGTGATCGGCGAAGGCGCTTCTGTCGGAGCTATGTCTTTCATTGGGTTACGCTGTGTCATTGGTCCTGGCATCAAAGTTCCTCCGGGCTCGAATATCCCCAACGGAAAGATTCTGCGAAGCCAATCAGACTGCGACAAATACTTCTCGATGGAAACCGCCGATCTCGAAAAGCATCGGTTGCGCATTTTACAAAACCTTCAGACCACGGAGAAACGTGAGTAACATCGACGTTCCACTCTCTGAAGCCGAACGCAAAGAGGTTGCCCAGCATATGCTAGAAGGCGTCCTCAATCGCGCATCCGTGCTTTGTTTGATCTACGTGGCCGTTTTTGGGACTTACTCGCTGACGAGCCTCAGCTTCATTCAGTTATTCGACCCGAGCGTTACACTTCTTTCAAACACCTGGCCTCGCCTGCTGCTCAACGTTTTGCCGCTCGTTGCCATGTACTTCTTTATCCGTCATCCAAAGCCTCGGAGGACTTTGAAAGTTTGGGTTTGGTCGGTCGGGCTGCCGTTGATCGTCATGGCGGCTTGCACGGTTCATGTTTGGCGTATCATGGCTGACATTCAAAGTGAGATTTATCTTTACGTCCACGGTGCTAACGCTTTCATTCTTGTCACTTCCGTCGTGGTGGTTGCGTTGCCTCCACGTTATCTGCTGGCGCAGATGACCGCGTACGTATTCTTTCTGATCGCGCCCATTGCATATCTCTTAGCTTCGGCAGAAAGTTACGGGCTTCTTCGTTTTGCGATGAGTGACTATCTCATTGCTCTACCCGTCCTCGGATTTCTTGGGCATTCGATCCACGGTCTTCGCTTGAAACTGGCAACGTTAGACGTCAAAACTAAAAAGCAAGCCGTTTCGTTTCTGGGTCCGCAGATCGCAAAGGCTATCTATGAACAAAACGATGATCTCTTGCGAAGTCGCCGTATCGAAGCGGTCGTCGTCCAGATGGACATTCGCTCCTACTCTGACTTTTACCGCTCGAACGATGCTGAAAAAGTTCGTCGCTTCATGTCGGAGTACCATTCGCTCGTGAGTCGTGCTGTGGGCGAATTTGGCGGCTACTGGCACAAGTCGGTAGGCGATGCCCATCTCATTAGCTTCGGCGCAATGGATCCATCGCCCGCGGATCTCTCGGATCTTCCAGAGCTAGCCGGCGAGGTCGCAACGGCTGAAGATCGCCGTCGCCATTATCTCTTTCAAAAAGCCATGATGACCATCGATGCCGTCGTCAAAGAATTTGAGACCGCAAAAAAGAAGCACGGAATCTTGGATCAGATCCGAATTGGCGCCGCGATGACGTTTGGTGATCTTGAAATCCGCGTTCAGGGCGATGCTTCTCACAAACGTGAGCTCGACATCGATGGTCGAGCGATCATTCGTTGTGCGCGACTGGAGGAATACACGAAGATGATCCGCATGAACGTCGCGCCCTCCTCGTCTGTCCTCGTCGTCTCTCCCGAACTCGCTCTCGAATCACAAAAAGCGAATCTGAAAACTTGGACGATCGATTCCGAAGAGAAACAAGTTCGGAACTTCCCGGAGCTTTCGGCCGTACATTACAAGGTTTTCGGCGAAGTCGAGAATTCATCTAAAATCGTACGCGTTAGCTAGGTCTTATCCGCAGAAAACACACCTTCGCTTCATATTCAGCTCACCGAGCACCTCCAGACTGGCTTTAAGAGGTGCTTAGATGAAAACGAAAGATTGGCTGAATCATTTTGAGACGAATCAATCCAACGTCCTCGCGATCAAACCGGACGCTTACCGACTGAGCGATGAAGAAAGAAGTCGCATCACTAGCTCGATCCAGAGCTTTCAGTTAGGCGAGTCATCCGAAGGAAACATCCTACGCGAACAAGCGAAAACCTATAGTGAGCAGATCGATCGTCCCGAATATCTGCGGTCAATCGAGTATCTGATCAAAGAAGAAAACCGCCATTCCAGCTATCTTCTGACCTTCATGCGCGGCCACAAGATTCCTCAGCTTCGCCGCGGTTGGAACGACAGCTGCTTTCGCTTTCTTCGCCGGCTTGCCGGAATCGAGCAGAGCGCTCGTGTTCTCGTTACGGCAGAAATTATCGCGATGACTTACTATTCGTGCCTTGGATCCGCAACACGATCACCTGTTTTGAAAGAGGTCTGTCAAAGAATGTGCGACGAAGAGAAGACACATGTCGCCTTCCAAATGCATCATATCCACGAGATGAACTTCCGCAAACATGGACTCTTGGGAGCACTCGCAAACCTGGCTCACTTCATGCTCCTTCTCGTGACTCTTATCTTCGTCTGGTCAGAGCACAGCCGCGTTCTTCGTTCGCAGCATACCTTCGCGAGCTTTGTGAAAAAGGTTTGCCACGACTTCATCGAAGTCAACTTCGAGGGTCAATTGAGTGCCGCGAAGACGCTGGTTGATGAGGGCTATCTCTCCAAGGAGGCGTTATGTACAGCGACTCATCAGTAAAAAGAGTCTTTGACCTTGCGGGGACTGTTCCTGGTCTCATCGTCTTCGGTCCCGTCGCCGTCTTGATCGCGTTTTTGATTTTCGCTGAGGAAAGAAAATCCGTCTTCTTCGTTCAAGAGCGCGTAGGTCGAAGGGGCGAAAGGTTTCGAGTCTTGAAATTCCGTACGATGACCGACGGAAAAATTACGCGCGTCGGAAGTTGGCTTCGGCGGACGGGATTAGATGAACTTCCGCAGTACTTAAACATTTTGACGGGTGAGATGAGTGTCGTCGGTCCCAGGCCGCTCACGCAAATGGATATCGAGCGGCTCGGTTGGCAAAACAAAATGCAGCGTTGGGAAATGAAACCAGGTCTGACCGGTTTAGCCCAAGTGAGGTCGGGTCGTGGTGCTGAGTCTTCGCTCAAGGCTGACCTTGAATACTTCACCAAGGCGTCATTCGGGCTCGACATTAAGATCATTTTGATCTCGTTTATGATGAATATCGTCGGAAAACGAAGAGCTCAACGCTGGCTGGGAATCTAAACTCAACAGGGGCTTGGGCCCAAGACGGGCCCATTCCGTCATCGAGCATTCGATCGAAGTTGCTCACTCGTGTGACCAAAGCGTCTTTCGACTTTTAAAAAGCTTTCGACATGCTGGATGAAATCGAGATCGGAGAAATCTGGCCAAAGCTTTCTCTCAAAACGCAGCTCTGCGTAAGCCGCTTGCCAAAGAAAAAAGTTGGAAAGGCGACTCTCCCCACCCGTACGAATCAACAAATCTGGATGACCAACCTCGGCAGTTGAGAGAAATGGCTCAAAATCCGCGGCTTTGAAATCATTCAGACTCCGGTGATGAGCGAACTTGGTGATCGCTTGGCAAATATCCCACTGACCCGAATAGTTCACGGCAATGCAAAGGTTGAATTGCGCTTGTTGAACCGTGGCATTTTCGGCGGCCTCCAGCACACCGACCACGCGCTCGGAAAGCCCTGTACGATCACCGATGAGTCGGAATCGAACTCCTCGATCGAGGAAGCCCGGAACTTGAGCCTCGATCGTTTCGGCGAGGAGATTCATTAATAAGGCCACTTCATCAGAAGGCCTCCGCCAGTTTTCCTTCGAGAATGCAAACAGGCTCAAAGTCTTGACGCCAAGATTCGCCGCCGTTTCAGCAAGGCTGATCGCGCGTGCCGCGCCCTCGACGTGGCCATATGTCCTCGGCTGGTTGCGTGAAGTGGCCCAGCGTCCGTTGCCGTCCATGATCAGGGCTACGTGATTGATGCTCTTCATAAGCTTCTTCCCTCCTCAATGAAACTTCGAGCTTCTTTGTGAACTCACGATGTGCCCTGAGTGAAATCTTCGGCAGAACTTGGCAGAGCCGAAACGAAGCGCTAACCTTTTGATGAATGAAGCCGAAAATCCTTCTCTTCGAAGACGAAACGAACATCGCCGAGACGCTCATCTACGCTCTCGAAACGGATGGCTTTGTCGCCACGAGAGTTGCTACGGGGGCCGAAGGATTACGTCTGCTCGGCGAAAAGCCTTTTGATCTCGTTATTCTCGATGTAGGGCTTCCCGATCAGACGGGCTTTGAAGTCTGCAAGAAAATTCGCAAGACGAGCGAAGTTCCCATCTTCTTTCTCACTGCGCGGAGCGAAGAGATCGACAAGATTATTGGTTTAGAAATCGGCGCA
>SYLX01000123.1 GCA_005808505.1 Bdellovibrionales bacterium
GCCCTGAGCCTGGTCAACGCGTGATCGACGGCTGTGCCGGCGCAGGTGGCAAGACTTTGCACCTCGCAGCCCTCATGCGGAACAAGGGCAAAATCATTTCGACCGATATTCATCAGCGAAAGCTCGAAGAGCTTCGCAAACGCTGCACACGTGCGGGCGTCGACATTTGCGAAACACGTTTGATCGATGGCTCAAAGACCATCAAACGTATGGAAAAAACGGCCGATCGAGTTTTGCTCGACGTTCCGTGTACGGGCCTTGGAGTTTTGCGGAGAAATCCGGATACAAAGTGGAAGCTCAAACCCGAAGACGTTACGTCTCTTCTCGCAACTCAAGCCGAGATTTTGGCAACGTATTCCGAAATGCTTAAGCCCGGCGGACGCCTCGTGTACTCCACTTGCAGCATCCTACCGAGCGAAAATTCCGAGCAGGTCAAAAACTTTTTAGCGAGTCGCGAGGGCCGTTGGCGCTTCGTGGAAGAGCATCAATACTGGCCCGGCGTACATGGCTACGACGGTTTTTACGCCGCAGCCCTGGAACGTCTGACTTAGTTCGTCGAAAGCGCGTTGTTGAACTCTTTTAAGAACGTGTACTCCGTGCGGCCGTCAGGAATCGCGAGGAGCGTGAGTTCAAAGAACGCAAAGCCTTCATCGAAACCAACATCTACACCCGTCTCGCGTAGACGTGTCGTCTCTGCTTTGTCGAGCCAAACGAGGTTACGAGGATTGATGTCGAGATCAAGCTTGCGATCGCTTATGATTGGACCTAGCACCGGTTCGCGGTCGCGCGCCATGAACAACACGTTTTCAAGTTCTTCGGAAAGCTCGAAAACTTTTTTCAGAGCTTCTTTGCGTTTCGCGTCGGGTTCTTTTCCGAGCTCTTCGCCAAGCTTCTTGATATCTGAGCCATTCACCTTTGGCTTCACGAGAATTTCGCCTTCAGCCGTGCTCAGACGCAAAACCGTGGGAACAAGCGGAAGCGCCGGAAGTTCGCGCCCACTGAGAAGGGCCGCTTCACGATGTTTCTCCCAAGCACGCGTGATCGCGTCGGCGAGATCCGCTTCAAGCGCGTTCATCCGGTTCATCTTCGTGATCGGACGATCGGGTAAAGCTTTGAGCGAATGCGGGAATTTCGCAACGTACTCACCATTAGCCGAGAGAAGCGTTTCACCCTTGCCGTCTGTGAGCGAGCGGATCACGTAGACCGACCCGTTCATGCCGTAGCCTAAGCGCTTGCCCATTTCGAGGGAGAGCACTTCAGCCGGTTGATCTTTCGGTCCGTTTTTAGAACGCAGCTCAAGCGTTTGGTTTTGGTGATTGGCGAGAACTTTGTCCATGGCCCAAAGGATCTTGGGGTTGACCGTCTTGCGGATCAAACGAGTGACCATCGAGCGGAGAGTTTCCTTTTGGAAAACTTCCGGCTGCTCCACGGTAGCCAGCTCGAGGCGGGCTGCAGGATCACCCAGGAGAGCGCGGCACTGCAAGCTCGCTTCGGCGCGAGGAGCGATGACGGCGAGGTTAGCGACGGTCAGGGCAAGCAGGAGACTCTTTTTATTCAGCATTCGTGATTCCTTGTTGGACTTCGCTCTTGAAAGTTCGCACGTCAACGAGAGCAAGCCCAAGGCCAGGAAAACGCGGTGCTAATTCGGAGTTCGGGGACCGAAAACGTGAAATTCCTTCCAACCCGTCAACGCCACTGAACAGAGTGGCCGGGTTCGGTGACGAATTTGGGCAACGCCCGGCTTATTGGCCAATGCCTTGTTGCTTGAGGGCGCGGTAGAAGACTTCGATCGCTTGCTCGGTCTCGGCACTCGATCGCGAATAATAATGAACGCCTACCGAGTGGCGAACATCCGGAATATCGACTGCCGTGAGGCGCCCCATACGAACCTGCTTTCGGATCGCGTGGGAAGGCAAGAACCCCCACCCAAGGCCGGATTCAATGACACGCTTGAGGGTACCGACGTTGTTCGTTTCAAAAGCTGGCTTAAGCTTGATGCCTTTACTGTCGAGCGACTCTTTTAACGCGCGCTCAAAGCTCTCGTAGCGCTCTGTTAAGCGCATGTAAGGACGAGTAGCCAAATCCTCGATACCGATGTCGTCAGGCACGGTGGTATCGCGGCCGCTGGCGACGAGCCACATCTCGTCTTTAAAGAGAGGTCGCGAATTCAGTCCTTGGGGCTCCCGACCGTATTCGGCCATCACGTCCGGAAGGATGGCAACGTCGAGTTCGCCCTGATTAAGAGCTTTAAAGATCTCCGCCCCATCTTGGTAATGAAGCGAGATCGAGATTTTCGAGTTGTGCTTCATGAACGTGCCGATCGCGGGCGAGATCAGCTGTAAACCGATTGAGTTGAGCGTCCCGATGCGAAGAGAACCTTTTACGCCTTCACCCATGGTTTGGATCGCGACTTGCGCCTGCTGCGTGAGGGCGATGATCCGTTTGGCATAATCGTAGAGAAGCTGCCCTTGCACGGTAGGCTTTGCGTGGCGACTGCCGCGATCGAGGAGATTGACGCCCATCTCGTCTTCTAGGTTTCGGATCTGTTGGCTCACGGCCGGTTGCGTGAGGTAGAGCTTTTCGGCCGCGGCCGTCATGCTGCCTTCCGAAATCACCGTCGAAAAAGTGATGAGCTGCTGCAAGTTCATCGGGGTTCTCCTCCCATAAGAAAAACTAATGCGGCTGCGGCAAAACGCCAAGCACTTTTGAGTGCTCACGGACCTCTGACAAAAGCCCGGAGTTCGTCTCAGAACAAGACGTCGCGCGCGAATCTGCAGAAAACCGCTTCAATTTCAGACATAATGTCCCACAGAGGAGTGGGTGGCTCCTAGTGAGTTTCAGACAGTTCCAGACAGCCCAACAGCCGCCCGAAACGAACACCGATGAAGCGACAGCTGACTTCCCTTTTCGGATTTCCCCTCGTAACCGCTTTCGCAATCACCACTCTCGGCGCACCGCTCACGGCGCACGCCAAGACATTTCGAAACGCTTACCTAAGCTTCGAGTTGCCCGATAAATGGGATTGCCAACTTGAGCATACAGAATGGGTTTGCCGCACGAACAGCGCCTCGATGGATAGCCGCGAAGCGGTGATCATTCTCACGGCGAAAGAAGTCGGCCCTACCGATGCGCTCCCCACTTACGAGTCGCATCTGAAAGCGCCGCGCACGATCGCGAGCCGCTCGGGTCAGCCCATGCAGAGTACGGTTTACAAAGTGGATCAGCGGATCATCCAGGGCCAACCTTGGATCGACGGCATGCACTTCGGCAGCGAAGTTCCGAACTACTACACTCGCTACGTCGCTACGATTAAAGATCGGATCGCAGTCCTCGTCACGTTCTCGGCCTACAAGCTTCATTACACGAAGTACGGGCCCGACTTCATCCGCGCAATCGAAAGCCTGCGCGTAGTTGCGAGCCCAGGATTGATGCGGGCAAATGGGCCAGGTGGAGGCAACGGCGGGATTCCCGGTTCGTCCGAAATGGTGGGCAGTCCAACATCGTCGATCGACATGGCCCACGCTGGCGAATTTCCTGAAGAAGGCTCCAGCGGCTCCTCGGACTCCGCCACTAAGTTCTTCGGATTCGCGTTCTTAGTGGGTGCGGTAGGTGTTTACCTGATGATCAAGCGTAAACAGAAGTCTTAAGCTCACCGCTTGCCCCCTCCCGCTTCACAAGAATACAAAGGTCTAGGTCCTTCAGCTGACGAAGGACCTGAAAAATGTTCGACCTTGCGAGGTCGCCTTCCCGCGTTGTGTTGCCTAGCGATAAGCTCAGGAAATCGGCCCATCGCGGGCCTGGATCGAACCCGTAACCTTTAGATTAAGGCGAGTCATGATCGAAGCCATTCAGCAAGCCTATGAGTTCTTCGAGCGCATGAACATCTCGGTGACGAGCTTAATCGTGATCAGTTTGATCTTGAGCTTGACGTTTCTCTTCGCCATTCGCGAAGCCGCTTCTTGGTTTTTCAAAGTGGATCAGCTCAAGCGCGACCTAAAGCGTTTGAAACTTTCGACGGCCCAACTCGAAGGCGAAATTCGCTCGCTCCGTGTTCTCTTGACTCAGTCGAAGCAGAACTCACTCAGCGTCGTGAGTCCCGCCGGAGCCAGCGTCGCTCCACTCGATCAAAAACAAGAAGGGGCGCCGGTTAAACCAAGCGCCCCTCCCGCAAGCTTTCCGATCGTTCACTAAAGTTAGTTCACGTCAGCTGCCTGTTTCACTTCCACTTGCCCTAGCGGCGCAAGCTGCGACTGCACTTCGGCTGCGGTTGAGTACACGACAACTTTGATATTCTTGTCGTCGACGTACTTCTTGATCGCCTGATTCACGGTACCGACGTTGAGGCGATCAATATCTCCGAGATAGTTCGTCAGGTAAGAATCCGGGATTCCGTAAAAGCGAAGCAACATCAAGTTGAACGCGAGCTTTTCAGGCGTCTCGATGGCGGTCGGAAAAACTCCTTTCAGGTAACCCTTAGCCGCGTCGACTTCACTTTGAGTCACGCCTTTAGCTTTGAAGTCTGAGATCACCTTCAGCGTTTCGCTCACCAACTGCCCGACCGAATTATTCTTCGTGAACGTCGATATTTCAAACGGGCCTGCATCCTGACGAGCATCGAAGAAAGAATTGATCGTGTACGTGAGACCCAGATCTTTACGGACGCGGTTCACGAGTCGGCTGTTGAAGGCACCTCCAAGAATCGTGTTCGCGAGTCGCAGGGCGAGGAAGTCTTCGTTCTGCCGCTTAATGCCGAGATGACCCATTCGGATCTGCGTCTGCACTAAACCAGGTTTGTCGACGATCTGGATCTGGACACCTTTGACTTCCGGCACAGGACCAAACTTAGCCGGACCCACTTCACGTGGCTGCCAAGCGCCGAATTCTTTTTCGATTTTCGCTGCGAGCTCTGGCGTGAACTTCCCGACGACCGAAAGAATTGCGTTGTTCGGACGATAGTAGCGAAGGTAGTGCTGGATGATGTGCTTTTTCTTGACCGACTTCACGGTGCTCAAGCTTCCAGATACGGGACGCGCGTACGGGTGCGAACCAAACAAGTATTGATCAAACGCCGTCGCCGCGAGCGAGTCAGGGTTATCTACTCGACGCTCGATCCCCGCGAGGAGCTGTTTGCGCACTCGATCAATTTCGGTTTCCGAGAAGGTCGGCTCGGTGACGATCTCGATCATGTTTTTGAGAAGGGGCTCAGCCTGCGTCGATAGTGCGCTCGCGCTGATCATCGAGTGCTCGACCGCGGCGCTTGCATCGAAGTCAGCGCCCATTTGGCCGATGTCGGCCGCGATCTGGGTCGCCGAGCGCTTCTTTGTTCCTTTATCGAGAAGCTCCGCCACCATCGAAGCAAGGCCCGCTTGCTCAACGGGATCTTGCACAGAGCCCGCGCGAACGAGGAGCGAGTAGCTTACGTAAGGAAGATTCTGATCCGGCACAAAAAGGACGAGCAGACCATTTGCTAATCGCTTCTCTTCAAACGCCGGCAAACGGTAGCCTGATTTTGTTTCGGATCGAGCGGCAGCTGTATTCGGAAGTCCACTGCCTGGAGCATCGCCTGACTTGGAAGACGTCGAGCAGCCCGCCAAGATACTAAGTGCAACGACGCTGGTGAGTGCTTTGAAACCGATGTTTTGCATAGCAGAGTTTTTCATTAGCGCGCTCCTTTAGCTTTCGGCTTCAAGACGACGATCGTTGCGCGTTCTGGTCCGAGATATTTTTGCGCGGCCTTCTTCACTTGCGCGGCCGTTACTTTGTTGTAGTTCTCAAGGTCTTTGAATAGGCGCTCGTAATCGCCGTACATCGTCTCGTTCAAAGCAAGTGCTTCAGCCTTACCGTGCACCGTTTTGAGGGCGTCGACGTAGCTCTTCATGACTTGGTTCTTAGCTTTTTCGAGTTCAGCATCTTTGATCGGTAGATTGCGTGGACGCCACATCTCCGCGATCACCGACTTTTGCGCTTTGCCCGAAGCCATTCCAGGTTTCATCGTGACGAAGATTTGGAAGAGCCCGGCTTCTTGCAAGGTGAGATTGTAAGCACTGACACCCGCGGCCTGCTGCTCTTTATAAACTAAGCGATTGTAGAGTCGGCTCGACGGTCCGTAGCCCATGATATTCGCGAGTAGATCGAGTGCGTACGCATCTTCACTTCCCGCTTTTGGCGTGTGGTACGCAATCGCGAACTGCGTGCTCTGCACGTCGCGCTCAACCATCTGGGTCCGTGCGCTCGACTGTGCAGGTTCTGTCGGACGAGGCTTTGCAGGAATTTCCTGCGACTTCAAATGCCCGTAGTACTTCGCAACGAGCGCCTTCGCTTGCGCAGGATCGAAGTCGCCTGCAATCACGACGACCGCGTTGTTCGGCGAGTAATACGTCCGGTAGAACTGATTCGCTTTCTCGAGCGAAATATTGTCGAGGTCCGTCATGTAGCCGATAACCGGCCAGCGATAAGGGTGAACCTTAAATGCGGCACCGTACATCGTCTCGCGCAAGATTCCTGTCGGATTGTTATCGACCCGGAAGCGTCGCTCTTCTTTTACGACTTCCCGTTCACTCTTCAGATTGCCTGCAGTGATCTGCAGATTCTCGATCCGGTCGCTCTCGATATCCATCACGAGTTCAAGCTTCGAGCTCGGAAGATTTTCGTAGTAGCCCGTATAGTCATGCGTCGTGAACGCGTTATTCGTGGCGCCGTTGGCTTGCAGAACCGTATCGAATTGCTCGCCTGTGTAACGCTTGGCACCTTTAAACATCATGTGTTCGAAAAGATGCGCGATACCGGTTGTGCCGGGCTCTTCATTTTTCGAACCGACACGAAACCAAGTTTGGTAGCTGATGATCGGCGCCGAGTGATCTTCATGCAGGAGCACCGTGAGTCCGTTGGGAAGCTGGAACTTTTCAACGTTGAACCGAATCTGCGATCCGATGTCGGCGTTGGCCGCTGCAATCGCTCGCGTGTCTTGTGCTTGCGCGTGGACCGACGCAAGCGACTGAAGACCCAATGCGAGCGCGGCGACTGTGAGGGAGAGTTTTCTCATAAGGCATGCCGTCCTTGTTTGCCTGGTTGGATCGGGACCACGCCGAAACGAATTACCCCGTTTCGAGATCATCGATGGGCGATCCTTCGCCATACCGAATTTCTTTGTGCGATTTCCCGCGCCTCTAAGTGTCCACCGCCCCCGCAAAGCGTGTCAACTTCGCGGAATGACGGAGCAAGTTTGCGCAGGCGAGACTTAAGTCGAGCCTTTACTGAACAAGGAACTCATTGAAGTAGATGTCTTTGACGACGCCCGATTTGAACGACTGGTTCAGCGTCACGGCGATCTGATCTTTGAGGAACAACTTTCCTTGAATCGTCTCGACGTCGTCGAAAGTTTTGCGGTTGAGAATACGCATGATCTCGTCGCGTGCTCGTGGGCTATTGCGCACGATCTCTTCGAAACCTTCTTTGTCGAGCATCTCGAATGTCATTTCAACACGGATGAGTCGACGCGGCTGTCCAGCCAAGTTCACGGTGAACGGCGGCATCGTGTACATGACCTTCTCGCTGACGACAGGTTCGCTTGAGCGCTCTTTTTTCAGCGACTCAAGGGCTGCCGGCTCACGAAGCACCTGCGGTTTATGCCCAAGAGTCGCCGAGTAAACCAAAAATGCCCCACCACCGACGACCGCGAGGTTCAAAACAGCGAAGAGCGGCAGAAGGATTTTGCCGATATCGAACTTTTTCGCCTCTTGTCCGTCGCCCTGTCCGTTGTTAGCGTCTGCCATAGCTCTCGACCTCTGTAAGATAGCTCACTTAATCAACTCATCGGACCTAGATCCTAGGGCCTTGAGTCCAGGAGCGCGGGCAAAAGGTCTAGTCCTGACCTGCCGATAAGTGAGTGATTAGGATTAAGATGCGGTCGGTCGCGGAGGCAGGATCACAGGTTATTTCAGGGTTTTTATTTGCCGCGATTCGACTCATAATGAGAGACATCAACCAGTTGGACCGCGAGTTTTTAGTTCGGAGTAGAGGAATGGATCTGCGCCTTCTTTCAGGCATGTCTACGCGCTATGGCATTTTGGCAATGGCTGCTCTCGTTACCGGCATCTCGATGTCGGCGCGAGCGGAGTCCCCCGTGAGCAAGTCGGCTGACTCGGCTCTCGAGACTCTCACGTCGCAAAGCGAGACGAGCGTTCCACTAGCGATCTTACAGATGCCGCCAGTGTCGAACTTCTACTCTCCTTACGCTTTCGTCGTCGACAAGAAAGCCCGCACGCTGAGCGTTTGGCACTCGACGGCGGCTGGTTTGAAACGTGTGGCGCAGTTTCCCGCAGACCTCGGGAAAGCCACAGGCGACAAGCTCCGTCGCAACGATCACAAAACCCCGGAAGGCATTTACTTCCTGCTCGAGCGCCATGAAGGTGCGAGCCTCGACTTCAAACTCTATGGTAAGCGCGCCTTCACCACCGACTACCCAAACTTCTTCGATCGTCTCGAGGGCAAAACGGGCGACGGCATTTGGCTGCACGCTGTACCTGACGAGACTCCCCTCACCCGCGGCTCACGCGGTTGCGTCGTTGTACGTAACGATGTCATTTTAGATTTAACTCAGTACGTGAAACTCGGACGCACGCCGATCTTGATTCAGAACTCGACAGAATTTGTAGAAGCTAAAGACCACGGTCGCGCAACGAATGAGCTCGCGCACTGGTTAGAGAACTGGCGCGCCGCTTGGGAGAGCAAAAATGTCGACTCCTACATTCAGCACTACGCAAACGACTTCCGCTCCAACAACATGAACCGCGAGCAGTGGCGCCGTTACAAACAGCGTCTGACATCAGCTTACAAGTCGATCAAAGTGAACCTCTCGCGCCCCGCGATCTTCTCTGACAGAAACCGCGCGGTCGTTCGCTTCATTCAGGAATATCAGTCTGATCGCCATGGTGACATGGGCGAAAAGGTTCTCTATCTCCGCAAGACAAACGAAGGTTACCGCATCGTCGGTGAAGTTTGGTCGGAAGAGTCGAGTCAGCTAGCTCGCCAAGAGATCGAAGCAGCCCGCGGCAACCAAGTTCTCGGCTGCTCGCCCGATAAAGCCGGCGACTGCGTAAGAACAAGCGCCGCAACCACAGCTCAGTAAATTTTGTTTACATCTCAGAGACTAAAAAGGCGGCCCGAA
>SYLX01000124.1 GCA_005808505.1 Bdellovibrionales bacterium
GCTCTGAGGCGCAAGCATGAGATCGCGTCGTCATTCTCTTCGTACCGGCAATGAAGGCTGGCTTACGAGCTATGCCGATCTCATGACGAATTTATTGATCTTCTTCATCTTGATCGTTTCGGCCTCCGAAATTCAAACCGGAAAACTGGAACGTATCATGAGCCGCATCAGCGGCGCGCCGAGTGGGTCACTCACGGAAGCAAAACAAGTCGTCGACAAAACG
Source organism: Bdellovibrionales bacterium (assembly GCA_005808505.1). Lineage (GTDB taxonomy): Bacteria > Bdellovibrionota > Bdellovibrionia > Bdellovibrionales > JAMPXM01 > SYLX01. Next base: position 224 of record SYLX01000124.1, read on the forward strand.
ATCGCCGAGCAAAATCTTACGGGACAAGTCTCTTCTCAAATCACGGACTCGGGTCTCGAGCTTTCTTTTAATTCTGGTGTGACGTTCGCATCGGGTCGCGCGGAGATTCGCGCCGAGATGATCGAGCCCCTTACGAAAGTTTTGGCGCCGCTCGTTCCGCTCGCAGGCAAATACCGCTTCGCGGTTGAAGGCCATACGGACCACGTTCCCATCGGAAACGGCTCACCTTTCAGATCAAATTGGGAGCTCGCGAGCGCACGCTCTTTAGAGGTCCGCGAGCGGCTTGAGACGATCGGCGTACCGAAAGAACGAATTCGCGTCGAAGCTTATGCTGATACACGTCCGCTTCCGACTCAGCAGACCCAAGGACTCAGCACCGAAGAGACACTCGCTCGACATCGTCGTGTCGTAGTCCGCCTCTACTAAGATTACAGACCTTGGTTGAGTTGCATCGCAATTTGAACTCTAGCTTCTTTGTTTGATGTTCAGAGGGCCCTAAATCCTGTGGTAATCTAGGGCTCCATGAGCGGAATCAAATCTCATCTAGCGGAAGCCTGTTTTCAACAAAGCACAGACGGCATCATGATCATCGGTCGTGATTACCGTTACATGGCCTGGAATCCCCGGATGGAGAAGATCTCCGGCGTTCCTGCCGACAAAGTGGTCGGAAAGCTCTTGATGGAGCCTTTCCCTTGGGTGAAGGAAACCAACGAACGGTACTACCTGGATCGCGCGCTTTCCGGCGAATCGATTACTTCCGAGATCCTCGCCTACCAGGGCGCTGCGGGCGTTCGCTACTTCGAGACGCATTACTCGCCCTTCCGTGATGAATCCGGTGAAATCGTTGGCGCTATTTCCATTTGCCGCGAGGTCACGGCGCGCGTGGCACGTTCGGTTGCGATGGAAAACGTAACGAGTCAGTTAGCTCGCGCCGTTTCTCCCGAAGAAGTCGCAAAGATCTTGGTCGATAACGCTTTCCCGGTCGTTCAGGCTAACGGCTCCGCAATTATCTTGTGGCAGGACGATCGCCAAAATCTTGAACTCATCGCTTCGCACGGGTACAGCCAATCTTCGATCGACAAGCACATGGTCATCCCCCCCTCGCTTCCCATTCCGATCGTCGAGGTTGCCTCAACAGGCGAAGTGATCTATGGCCGCTCAATTGAAGAATTCAAAGCGAAGTATCCTTACGTCGCCACGATCGAAGGACCTAACAAAGCTTTCGCCGCAGTTCCTCTCGTCATCGAGAATAAAATCATCGGCGCCCTGGGCTTAGGATTTAAAGAGGCGCAGCTCTTCAACCGCGAAGAGCGTGCGTGCATCGAGACGCTCGCGGGCCAAGCCGCGCAGGCGCTTGAGCGTTCGCGTGTTTTTGAGCGCGAAAAATCCGCACGGGCGGCCGCTGAAGCAGCAAGCGTGGCGAAAACCCGCTTTCTCGCTAACGTCAGTCACGAGATCCGCACGCCGCTGACAGCAATCATGGGTTACGCGGAACTATTAAACTCCGTGAAAAGTCCCGAGAAGCAGGCGCAGTACACGAGCGGCATCCTCCGTAATGGTCAATCCCTACTCAACATCGTCGACGACGTGCTTGATCTGGCGAAAGTCGAATCAGGCCGAATCAAAATTCAATCCGAAGACGTTTCGCTGACCGAGCTGATCGCCGAAGTCGTGAACGTGACCGAACACCTTATCGGACAAAAGCAGATCGAACTTCGTTTCGAAATTCAAGACGACGTCCCCGAAACGATCGTCACCGACGGCCATCGTCTTAAACAGATTTTACTTAATCTTGCGGGTAATGCCGTTAAATTCACCCCGAGCGGAATCATTGCGATCCGTGTACTCGCATCAAACTTAGGCGCGCCGAAAGCCGGCCTTGGGTTAGGACAGGAAACAGGATGGGCGCATCCTAACCGACTTTGCTTTTTCATCGAAGATTCGGGCTTAGGAATTTCGGCGAGTGATCAGCAGCAGCTTTTTGAGCCTTTCAACCAGGGACAAGACACGCGTCGCAAATCTTCGATTCCTGGAAGCGGTTTAGGTCTCGCGATTTCGCAACGTCTCGCGCAGGCCATGGGCGGAAATTTAGTTCTCAGCCATAGCGCCGTGGACCAAGGGAGCGTCTTTCTTTTAAATCTCCCGCTCATTCCCTCGACGAATGCTGCGACTTACTCAAGCCAGCAGACTTTCCGCGCTCCCGATGCGAAGAGACTTGCGGGCCGAAAACTTTTAATCGTGGAAGATCAGCCAGATCTCCAGCAGCTCGCGGTCGAAATTCTTACTAGTTACGGCGCCACCGTTTGCGCTGCCGGAAACGGCGCGGATGGACTCAAAGAGCTGCAACGAAACGCTTACGACATCGTGCTGATGGATCTTCAGATGCCCGTGATGGACGGGTTTGAGGCGATCTCTCGCTTACGTACGGCTGATGCGAAAACGCCAGTCATTGCGCTAAGCGCCCACGCGCTCGATGAGTACCGGGCACGCGCGCTACAGGCGGGTTTTAATGAGCATGTCACAAAGCCTACAAACTTTGAAACGCTCGTGAAAACGATCGAGACCTTACTTGCTAGCTGAACCCACCTAGACCAGCCTGCGGAAAAGGGGCAAGTGCGTCGTCTCTGCTTTGGTTGGTCTATGATAACCTATACCGTTTTTGTTTTTATGCGCGATGATCTCTGCGCACGATCCCAAGCTGGATCAACAATCGAACTTCCTTCCGATATTTTTGCGCGCTAGCGTTGGTGATTCCCCTCAGGATCACTGTGAACCTGAATCGGTTGCTCATCTTGAGACGGAGTCGTTAAGGTCGAAGTCAGGCAACAACCGAACCTCAAAAGGAGTTTCGTCATGAGCAAGATTTCCAACTTGCGTCCTGGTTTCCGATTTCTTTCTGCAACGACCGCTGCGCTCTCGCTTCTTGCCTTCACCGGCTGCGCGATTTCCGTATCGCCGAATGATCCCGGATTAAGCTGGGGATCTTCAAATAAGATCCGTGGAGAAGCCTTCTCGATCAACTCGAGCTACGCACGAATCGAAGGTCCTACCTACGACCAGCAAGCTTACCTCGTCCTCTCCAACGCTTATGCATACTCCTGCCAGATCGCGCGCATCAACGAGGGTCCCGAAAAGATCATCATCTCCGTTCCCGCAAGAGCCGGCGTTTACAGCAGCGAGCAAAACTCTTCGTTTGCGAGCGTGAGCTTCATCTCTCGTCAGACTCTGCGTCAAGAAAGTGCACGTTCTTTTGTTGTGACCGTGACTTCAGTTGACGCCTTTACGATCAACGGACGGGTCCGCGCCGTGATCGATGACCTCACGACGGTGGATATGCAATTTAGCGTCGATGCGACTTGCCGCTAACTTAGTTCAACTGACCCAGATGACAGCGTGACCCTCATTCGTCGCGAACACGAAAAGAGACTCGACAAGTTTGCGAAGGATTGTTGGCGAATCTTTCACCCGAGCATGAAGCTTGAGAGCCCGAAAGGCTCAAGATGTTTCTTCGGGCGCAGGAACAGCGCGAGAGCGGGGTTCTGCGCCCCGCTTTGGAGGATTCATGCAAGATTCGATGAAAGACGAAAATCGGCGGCAGCCAAAACGATCGCTCAAAGCGGTGCCGCTTTCATTCTCTCCGTTGCAACTCACCTTCATCGTTGCGGCCTTTGCTCTTCCGGTTGGAGTTATGCTTCTCAAACCTGATTTGGTTTTCAACTCGGTTGAGCGTTGGACAACATTCATCGACCGCGCAAGAAAACGTCGCCCCAATAAACAACTTCAAAGGCTCGTCCACGAAGCGATTGATCCCGTGGTTTCAAATCCGGGCGCCATTTCTGTCTTCGCCAAAGAAGGTGTTGTCACATTAAAAGGACCGATCTTGAAAGCGGAACTTCGCGCGGTTCTCACCGCTGTTCACGGCTTAGTCGAAGTTCGCGAAGTGCGGGATGAACTTGAAGTTCATGAAAGCTCAACCGGCGTTCCGGGGCTACAGGGACGACGCGAATGGCATCTACCCGACCCTGACGAAGCCCACTAAGACATCCAGAAAGGAGGTTTGGCATGAGCAAAGCCATCAAGAACACGAAGGCCTCAACCAAACATTTTTTATTTTCGCCGATGAGCCTCTTTTCACTCGTCACCCTTAGTTTGATCGCGGGTGCAGCAACCGCCTGGCTTTTCGATACCGAATCAGGACGCACGAGAAGAGCTAAAACGCGCGATAAGTTCATCCATCTCTCGTGCCTTGCCCGACGCTCTGGAGGCAGACGTCTTCGCGATCTTTCAAACCGATCGCGAGGACTCGTCGCGACTTTGCGATTAGCGTTCTTCCCAAACAGAGCCGAGAGCGTAGAAGATACCAAACTCGTTCAGCGAGTTCGCTCGCAGATTGGTCGTTCCATCAAACATCCTCGCGATCTCAGGATCTCGGCTCGAAACGGTAGCGTTACGCTCGCGGGACGAGTTGAATCAAACGAAGCCGAACGAATTTTAGACGAAGTTTTGCGGGTTCGCGGCGTGCTAAACGTCAACGATGAACTTGAGCTAACTGAGCGAAACGAGACGCAACAACCGGAAATCGCCGTACCCTCTCCCAGCTGAGCCTTCTCCGAAAGGCTTGCAGAAGTACGGGCCGCTGGTCTAAATCTGTTGAATGCGTATTCTTGTCGTCGAAGACCAGAAAAAAATGGCGGCCTTCTTAAAAAAGGGCCTAAGCGAAAGCGGCTATTCCGTTGATCTCGCCGAAACAGGCTCAACGGGAGAAGTTCTCGTGGCCGAAGTCGAATACGATCTCGTCATCCTCGACGTGATGCTCCCCGATCAAAACGGGCTCGATACGGCCAAACATCTTCGCCGTGACGGTTACAAAGGCCCAATCTTAATGCTGACAGCTCTGAGCGGCACGCAAGCCAAGGTTGCGGGACTCGATGCGGGTGCCGACGACTATCTTTGCAAACCTTTTGATTTCGAAGAGCTTCTCGCACGTGTCCGTGCGCTGCTTCGTCGTGCATCTCCGGCCACTCAGCAGCAATCGGCGCTGAAGATGAGTGACTTAGAACTCAACCTTCTCACTCGGCGAGCCTTCCGTGGTCAGACCGAAATTTCGCTCACGGCGAAAGAATTTGCGCTGCTTGAGTACCTCATGCGCAATCCGAATCGCGTGCTGACCCGGACCGAAATTCTCGAACACGTTTGGGACATCCACTTCGATAACAACAGTAACGTGATCGACGTTTACATCAACTTGCTGCGCAAGAAAGTTGACGTGCCGTTCCCGAATAAGTTGATCCACACCGTTGTCGGCTCAGGCTATATCTTCAAGGAGTCCTGATGGGACTCAAGAGCATCCGCTTTCGGATGGTAGCTTTCTCCCTTCTTGTTTTCGGGACCGTCGTGATCGCGGTAACCGCTTTCCTCTATCACGGGGTTCGCAAAACTCAGCAAGAGGCTTTCGATGCCTCTCTCTATAACCGCGCCGTCGATATCGCCGATGCCACCGACTTAACGGTGCTGGGGAACTTGCGTGTCCGAAGCGACGTGTTAGCCGACGAGAAAAGACTTTTTCCGTTTTCTCTTGGTCGATCTCTTGTCCAAATTCGCGCTCTCAATGGCGATGTCATACTGAGTTCGAAAGCCTTGGGTCGGCTGCGTTTTCCCCTCGACGCCAATCGTTTGCAAAACATCTCGCGCCAGGGAGCGCAGATCGAAACGATCGAAGTCCAGAATGCCTCGTACCGCCTTGTTCACTACGTCATTGATCGCCCGCCGATTCCTCCGCTGATTCTGCAGCTTGCGGTTCCGATGACTCCGCTTGAAAACGAACGGCGACAAATTCTCTCCTGGATCCTCTCGGTCGTTCCGCTTGCTCTTGGTGCCGCGATCGTCGGCGGATACCTAATCTCCACCCGCGCACTCGCCCCCGTTCAGCGCATTATCAAAACGGCGCAAGCGATTCAGCCGCAGGAACTTTCCGCAAGGATTCCCGTGCCTGAAGAAACGGAGCTCCGCGAGCTTGCGGTAACTTTGAATGAGCTCTTCACTCGATTAGAAAAGGCTTTTGAAAGTCAGGAGCGATTCATCGCCGATGCTTCTCACCAGCTGAAGTCTCCGCTCACGATTTTGCGCGGAGAACTCGATGTATTCCGAAAAGGCGAACGAAGCCCGCAGGAGACGCGAGCACTTTTAGACAGTCTCTCGGAGGAAGCGTCTCAACTTTCAAAAACCGTAGATGATCTCTTACTTCTCGCTCGCATCGAGAGTGGAGCCCCACCGCCCCCTTTCAAACGCGTTCGTATCGACGAGATTCTTCTCGAGGTCATTTCACAAACGGAGCCTCTCGCTCGCGCAAAAACTATTCAACTCCAGTTCAACGCGCAGACAACGGGCGACGCCGATTTTGAAACCAACGGTGATCAAGATCTTTTGCGGGCGCTGTTTTTTAACCTCGTGGAAAACGCCGTAAAGTATTCTCCCGACAAGAGCGCAACAAGCGTGGTTCTTCATGCGGATCCGGCGTGGATCTCCGTGCGTATTCAGGATCAAGGTCCAGGCATCGCTAAGGAAGATCGTGAACGCGTCTTCGATCGTTTTTACCGGAGTGCCCACGGTGAGCAGCGGGTTCCTGGCGTAGGTTTAGGGCTCTCAATTGCCCGTAGAATTGCGAATTTACACGGGGCTACGCTCGAAGCCGAGGACCACAACCCACCAGGTGCCTCCTTCTTATTCCGAATTAAGAATCTTTAATGCCGTTTTAAGCTCGAATTTAGGACCGGATGCTATTCCTTATCTCAAGCCGAACGCAGTCGTTCGGAGAGTTTAAAGGAGGAGTTCATTCATGCGGTTCGCAGACGTTAAAAAACCGGCGTACATTCTTGCGGCAAGCGTTGCGGTTCTTGCCGCTTCGAACGCTCACGTGAGCTGGCCCACACGCTCGCAAGCGGCGCAGGGCGATCTCTGGACGACGCAAGCTCCTTCGAGCACGGTTTCCAGTAACAACCCCAACGTCGACATCAACGTCGCAAAGCTCAATCAAGCTTTCACGGATCTCGCTAAGCGGATGTCGCCGACAGTGGTCAACATCTATACGAAGACCGCCATGAACCGTCAGCGAGCCCCCCAGTTCCGAGGAATGCCTCAAGATGATTTTGAATTCTTCTTTCGTCGTCCCTTTGAAGATCGCTCACCTCGCGAAGCGCAAGCTCTAGGTTCGGGCTTTGTGATCAACACCGAAGGTTACATCGTGACCAATGCGCACGTTGTGCGCATGGCCGGTAAGAACGCAGACGAGATCATGGTGAAGTTCATCGGCGAAGACAGCTCCAAAGGCCACGCCGCAAAAGTTGTCGGCGTTGATGAGCCGACTGATGTTGCTCTCCTAAAACTTGTGGAGCGCAAAGAAGGTTTAAAGGCCGCGCCTCTCGGCGATAGCGACAAAGCAAACGTCGGTGAATGGGTCGTGGCCATCGGAAATCCTTACGGACACACGCACACGCTCACCCAAGGTGTTGTGAGTGCCGTGGGTCGCAGCCTCGAAGGCCTGCGCGCCGATTTCATCCAAACTTCGGCGAGCATCAACCCGGGGAACTCCGGTGGACCTTTGATCAACATGGCAGGTGAAGTCGTCGGCATCAACACGGCGATCGATCCCCGCGCGCAGGGAATTGGTTTTGCGGTGCCGATCAATAGCGCAAAGAACGTGATCTCGCAGTTGGTGACAACGGGACGTGTCGCTCGCGGATTCCTCGGAATCAGCATTCAAGATCTCAACGATGAGATCGCAGGTTACATGAAGTTACCGAATCAAGAAGGCGTCCTCGTTCGAGAAGTAATGCCAAACCAACCGGCAGCCCTCGCGGGCATGGAGACTTACGATGTCATCAGGAAAATCAACGGCCAAGAAGTCCGGAGCACGAAAGATCTTTACAAGTCTATCGAGAAGCTCCCGATCGGACAGACCGCCGAGGTCGAAGTCCTTCGCAACAATGATCTCAAACGTCTTAAGGTTCAAATCGGCGAGTCGCCGGCGCGATCTTAAGATGGCTTACTGCAGAATTTAAAGCGAGTCGAAGAGCGAGTTTACAACGAAACGAAAGGTGTTCTGTTCCTCAGTTGTTCTGTTCATAAATGTACGGTGTCCCCTCCTTCATCCTTCCTCATGTGGCGTGTCGGGCCAGGTTCCTCTCCCCCCTCCAAGGTTCCTGGCCCGACTTTTTTGTTGCTGCGTCTTCCAAACAAACTTTGTCTATCGAAAATTTGAGCTGAATTAGCTATGCCGATGCGAACCGAGCTAACGCTCCAGGCCGGAAATTATGTAAATTCGGCATCAATCCGGTGCAATCTTGCCCCTTGCACAAATTGTCTCTAGAACCTGCGCCTGCAAACTCAACCACACAAAGGGAGAATACAGATGAAAGCGATGCTTTTCGCAGCACTTGCACTCGTAGGTTCGACAGCTCTTGCACACGGTGGCCACCACCACCACGGCGGCCGTCCCGTAACTCACCACCTCACTTGCGCGCAAGCTTACGACCTCGTTCAATCGCACGGCGCGATCGTTCTTCAAACAACTCACTACGCGTACGATCGTTACGTTGCTCACCAAGGTTTCTGCAGCAACGCTGGCGACGAGACAACTCGTCCGGCTTGGGTTCCCACTGTAGACGAAGCAGCTTGCTTCGTTGGTTACACTTGCGAACAAGACAACCGCGGTAACGGCGGTAACTAATCGTAAGATTCGAGAAACAGCTCTGAGGCGATGCGACCGGCATCAACTCACAACTGTTTGCATACGCGCACCCGGCGTCCAAGGACGAAAGGTGCGCGTTTTTATTTGGGTTGAATCGGTTTAGAGAGCGTGAAACTCAACGCCCTTGAGATTCCTTAAAGGCCCGCTGAATTTCTTCCTGCGAGTTCATCACGAACGGTCCGTAGCGCACGACCGGTTCATTGAGCGGAGCGCCCGCCATCAAGATAAAACGTAAAGGTGCTGCTGCTGCCTCATTTAAGATAAGAAGGCCGTCCCCACTTGAGTTCAGCAAACCCATTTGTTGTTGAATCAGTTTTTCTCGCTTGGAGCCAAAGTAACCCGCGTTTTTGTGGACATAAACGAGCGCGCTCCAGCCCTCTTCGATCTTGCACGAGAACTCCGAACCTGCCGCCACTTCTACTTCGAGAAGGATCGTCGGCGTCGTGAACTGCACCGGGCTCTGCACACCCTCGTAGTGACCCGCGAGGACGCGCACCACAGAGTCTAAACCCGGAATCTCCACACGGGGGATGGAGCTGTTTTGAAGCGTGGTTGAACGCGAGGATGAAGTTTTCTCAACCTGCGAAAGATTGACCCAAAACGTGAGCGCGTGAATCCAACCGCCTTGCGACTGCAGAGCACGTGATGGCCCCTCACCTCTCGTCATCCCGCTTGCAAAACTCGACCAATGAAGATCACCCGCACTTAGCAAACTTTGATGCTGA
>SYLX01000125.1 GCA_005808505.1 Bdellovibrionales bacterium
CGGCTGCGTTGCCGAGACCGGCGTTTCGAGATTGGCAAAAGCAAAATCCGCGCGCTCGACGACGGGTTTGAGTGATTCCAGGAGGGAGCCGAAGTACGCCTCCTCGCTGCGACCATTTCGCGTGGCCGCTTCCTTGACGCGAGGATGCGGGAGCACATCTCCACCCACAACCACGCGAACGCGGGGTTCGCTTGGCGTCGCCGATTCTTGCGCGTGAGCAGCCGCTCCCGCTGACAAGATAACGATACCCGTCGCGAATGCGAACGCGACAGACATCGGTACGGCTTTTGGGACGGCCGTTAGAAGGCGGAGAAGGTAAAGAGACAAAGTGGTTTCCACGTCTAACCAATCGGTAAAACGCGCAGTCGGCCTAAGGGCTCGTCGACTGGACTAGTCTCCAACTGGACCTCGTTCGGATAACGCCTAGCATCTCTAAAAGGTGCCAGGCACCTTTTAGCGGGCGATCTCGTCGATCCAGAATTGGTCGACAGTGAGGTTGCGGTCTTCGCACTCACCGGGAGCGAGGGGCACCCAGAGGAAGTCAGGGTTAGCGGAGATCCAGTTCCCCGAGACGACATGGCCGTTTGAGTCCGTCGTGAGCGTGTAAGAATAAAGCTTCGTTACACTCCGTGCGACCGCGGGCTTTTCTTCGATCGACTCATCGTAAAGGTGAACGCGGGCACTCGTCTCAACGTAATAGGTGTTGGCGCCGGTACGAGTGGTGCGCATGGTGTAGCCAGAGATGACGCTGTTTTGGACGGGACGATCCGCCATGAGGTCCACTAGAACCGGTTTTTTCAATTCACCGATAAAATAGCTGATGACGTTGTGGAATGTACTTGCCGGAATATCGCGGGGATCATCGCCAGGTCGCCCGTTATTCCGAGTTCCGTAAAACACAAGTTTGGGACAATAGTGGCGCAGGCTCAAGAGTGCTTTCTGATCGGAAATATTAAACGTCACTTTTGAGAAGGAGTCGTAGATCGGTGCCTTCGGTTCTTTCTCCATGATCGAAGCGGCAGCCCAACCATTACAATGGCCCGACCATGCGAGGCCTTTGCTATGGTGTTGTTTTTCCCAGGCTTGAGCACCGGCTCCGTTCCCGGCTGCCCGGCGCGCGATAAACTTATCATATTTAGCAAGCGGGGAGTTGGGTCCGTTGTGCAAGCGCGCGCTCGAGTAAGGCCACCAGTAGCCGCGCCAGGGGAGTGATTCGTCTGGAGCACTTGCCGTTACCGTGCCCGCTTTCACTTGCGCGGCTTGCACGACGACGTCACCCCATTCTTGAAAAGCTTTGAGTCCTTCTTCCGCCGATTCGTTAGCTGAGAGAGCAATCAAATCATCGACTCGTTCGGCTCCTTGCGGCGGTTGAAGAGGCGCGCCAATTGGATTGAAGTCCGTCGCACGTAGACGGTGACGCGTGAGTTCTCCTTTTTGGAGGGAAAAATGGCTCAGGGTACCGTCAGCTTCGACAAGAAGGCTCAGTTCCGGTCGCGTGCGACCCGTTTCGTCGAGTTGGTAGATCATTCTTGCACCCACCGGTGCTTCAACGTCGCGGTAGCACCAAGTGATAGCTTTATCAGATTCGCCAATCTCATCACCGAACGGAGTTCCCGTCGAATGGACTCGGTAACATTCTGCGGGTTTGAGGTGAGCTTCCGCTCGGCCAGACTTCCCACCGACAAAGGCGAATGCAAATGATGCGAAAACAGCCCCACCTACGATTACTACAAATTTTGTTTTGTTTTCATTTAGCGTCATGATGAATCCTCGTTATTGCGATCAAATGCGCGTGAAGAAAAATTCAGTTTTAGATGCGGGGCCCTGAGGTGCGGAGGCAGGAGTATTGCCGTTTCCGGAATTGAAATTTGGGCTCGCGGCTTCCGAAGCGGTCTCGATCTTCAGATTCGCACCCTCAAGAACGAAGGGGATTCGAGGGCCACGAGGTTTCATGCATTTGCCCTCTGCGGCCGCGACGGACACATCACGTTCGGTGCCAACCGCCCAGTCGTTCAAACCACACCATTTCGAAAGATTGAGAATGCGTGCGCCAAACTCGGTGATCGGCAAAATGGAATAGCTCGAGACCTGAAGATCAAGATCACGGTGAGTCGCACCCGCAGGTGTCTCAATGATGGCTTTGCTAATCGTCTTGATCTCAATGTCGCGGGAATCACATTTCCGTGAGCTGATGACCGTCGTCTCTTTGACTTCACTCAAGTTGATCTCAAGCTGGGAAGTTTGCGTGATGCCGAGATTTGTCTTAGACGTGAGCGCAAAGTTTTTTCCCTCGGCGCAATTCGATGCCCAGCGTCCCGAAATTTCTTCGTAAGGCGTGGGAACGGACTTTGTCTCTTCGCTACAACCCGTACTTAGAAGTAGGATCGGAGTCAGTGCAGAAAACGCGATGCTAAATTGAATCTTCGAGATCGTAATCACCGACGACATGTCTTGAGTTCTCCTCTCACAAAAGTGATACGAATGAACTCACTTGTAGCGGCGACTTACAAAACGATCTTCACTGTGTGTAGAAAAACGAAAGAGGATTGGCAAGTTGCCCCGACTTTCTTTGCAGATCGGAATGATTCCTCTGCCGACAGAGGAAGTAACACCCTGCGTCCCCAAAAGGTGCCAGGCACCTTTGTGGGCATGTGCCGTCCGGGTGCCCCTAGAGGACGGGGGCGAGAAGGCGAGCCGTTGCGCAGGCAAGCTGACGACCGAGAGTCATTCGTTCGATCGTCTTGATGTCCATGAGCGCACTGTTTGAAAAGTCGCGGGAGAGCATCGCCTCAACTTCGCTCGCAAACCCCTTCGCCTGTACCCAGGCGCCGATTTCGAAGTTCAGGCGGAACGAGCGATTATCAAAATTGGTGGAGCCGACATACGCGAGTTCATCGTCAACGAGCAGAACTTTCTGATGTAGAAATCCCGCCTTGAACTCGTAAATTTTGATGCCGTTCGGAAGAAGCTCATCGAAGTAAGTGAAAGAAGCAAGACGCGCGATCTTTTGATCCGTTTTTTTCGCGACAACAACGCGGACATCGACGCCCCGTAGAGCCGCGAGTTGAAGAGCGGCAATAATCTGTTCGTCCGGAACGAAATAAGGAGTCGAAATCCAAAGACGTTTCTGGGCCCCGTGGATCGCGTTGAGCATCCCGAGGCTTCCGTTTTCCCGAAGGCCCACCGGACCCGTTGCGAGAATCAAAGTCGGGGAGTCGCCACCGATTTTTTCAACAGCCTGCTGCGCTTTGAAGTCGATCACCTTCGAAGTTGACCAGTACCAATCCGCAACGAAACATTGAAGGCCCTGAATCGCCGGACTGCCGACGATCTTCAGGTGCGTATCGCGCCACCGTCCGATCTTTTTATCTCGCGAGAGGTATTCGTCACCGACATTCAGGCCGCCAACGAACGCGACGTCGTTGTCGACGATCACGAGTTTACGGTGATTTCGAAAGTTGATCTGAAAACGAAACGTAGGAAGTCGGAAGCGAGTCGATACAAACGGTGCAACTTCGCAGCCCGCTTTGCCAAGATCGCGGAAAAAACGCCGGTGGGCGGATTGGCTTCCGAGACTGTCGTAAAGAATGTGAACTTTGACGCCAGCGCGGGCTTTTTCCTTGAGCACTTCGCCGATCTCCAAGCCAATCTCATCGTCTTTGAAGACGTAAAACTGAAAGCAGATAGACTCCTTGGCCGCAAGGAGCGCTTCTTTAAGAGCCGGAAAAAACTGTTCTCCATCTTGGAGAAGCGTCAAAGAACGAGCACAGGTAAACGGAACCTCAGCCAGCGACTCGAATACGTCGAGCCGTTGAGAGTCGCCCTTTTTCCGACAGCGGGCTTTCTCGAAATAATCTCGAAACTCTTTCCATTCGCGGTTGAGTTTAGCGTCGGATGTTTTTCTTCTTGAGACGTAGCCCTGGAAGTTTCGGCTCCCGAAGATCAAAAACAGGGGGACAGCCAAATACGGAATGGTAAGAAGCGAGATCGCCCAAGCCGTAGCGCCCTGAGAGGTCCGAGCCCGCATGATCGCGGTCATAGCGCAGATTAGCCCTAAGATTTCCAGCGCGGCGAAAACGTAAACGTACCAAAACCAAGGATGTGCGCTGAGTCGGGCTAACCATTCCATAGGAGCTAAATGACGACAGACTCATGCTCCCGTCAACCTAACTCCCTTCACGGTCGATCTCTGGTGACGGAAAAGATCCAGGAATTTGCGCCAATAGGGGAGCTTGCGGATTGACCCAGGCAACCAAAACGCCTTTAAAGAAGGCATGACGAAGATAATGAATCAGCTCAAAAGCTTCAAATCCGTCCTGAATCTAACGGTCATCGTAGCCGGACTCGGTTACTTCGTGGATCTCTTCGATATCACGCTTTATGGAGTCGTTCGGGTCGCCTCGCTAAAAGATTTAGGCTTAACGGACCCCGCCGAAATTCTTTCGAGCGGAATCTTGATCTACAACGCGCAAATGATCGGCATGATGGTCGGAGGCCTGATCTGGGGAATCCTCGCCGACAAACGTGGTCGACTTTCTGTCATGTTCGGCTCGATTTTACTCTATTCACTCGCAAACATCGTGAACGCCTTCGTGACAGATGTACCCTCCTATGCGCTTTGCCGATTCTTCGGCGGACTCGGCTTGGCCGGGGAATTGGGCGCCGCGGTTACGCTCGTGGCGGAATCCTTGCCGAAAGAAAAGCGCGGATTGGGCACTACGGTCGTTGCGACTCTCGGCATGCTCGGCATCGTCGCGGCCGCCTACGTTGGACAAATTCTTCCCTGGAAAATGGCTTACCTTGCAGGCGGGCTGATGGGCATTTTGCTTTTGTTTGCTCGCTTCAAGATCGCGGAGTCGCATCTCTTTCAAGCAGCTCCTGCCAAAGAGAATCGCGGTAACTTTTTTCTTCTGCTACGTCCCCGCAGGCTCACCATCTACTTAGCGTGCATTTTGATCGGCGTTCCGATCTACTTCACGACGGGAGTCCTCTTTACGTTCGCGCCCGAATTGACCGCCGGTCTCGGTGTCGTCGGGGAAGTGACCGCTGGTAATGCGATTTTGTTTGGTTCACTTGGACTGACCCTGGGAGATCTCGGATCCGGTCTGTTGAGCCAGTGGCTTCGCAGTCGCCGCAAAGCCGTGGCGGCCGCCCTTATCGCCGCCTTTGGTCTGCTTTTGATTTACCTCCGCGTTCCGTCGCTCTCATCAAATGTTATTTACGGCATCACGTTCGCGATCGGAATCTGCGTCGGTTACTGGGCGGTTCTCGTAACGATGGTGGCTGAGCAGTTTGGAACGAACGTTCGTGCGACGGCAACGACCACGGTCCCTAACTTCGTACGTGGATCGGCGGTCTTTGCAACATCGAGCTTCGCCTACTTGAAAGCGGAAATGGCCGCCTCGCACGCTGCACTTCTTGTGGGATCAGTTTGCTTTGGCCTCGCGCTCCTTGCGTTGACCAAACTCGATGAAACTTTCGGTCGTGACCTTGATTTCCAAGAGTCACATGCCGGCGTCGAGACCGCGGCTGAGTCGAGCGAGACGAGAGCGCCTTTGAAAGTCACAAACAGCGCAGCAAACTAGATCGCTGCGTTATCCAAACCGTTTCTCGCTTGCCAAAAAATCCAGATCCTTTTCTGATGTGACCCAACTCAAGACGAGGAGGGGATAATGAGAGGGATTTTGGCATTGCTATGCCTTGGACTCACTGTGTTCACTTCAGCCGCACGAGCTGATATCGAACGGTTCGTGCAGGTGGCTCCCGGAATTTTCCGTGGAGATCAACCCGACACGATCGAGGATTACCAAAAGCTGAAAGACTTGGGAGTCCGCACGATCATCAATCTGCGCCACGATGATAAGGCAGTGAGGAAAGAAGAAAAAATCGTCGATGCGATGGGCTTCGGTTTCATGAGCTTTCAGATGAATCCGCTAGCTGTTCCCAACGACACGAAAGTGCAGAATATCTTAGCCGCGTTGACTGATCCCGCGCTTCAGCCTGTTTTCATCCACTGCAAGCACGGGAAAGACCGCACCGGTATGATCATCGGGCTTTACCGTTTTCATTACGAAGGCTGGACTCAAGAAGAAGCGTGGAACGAAATGGTGAAGTATGACTTCAAAAAGCTTTTCGTTAATCTCTCGGCCTACTTTTACGCGAACACGGCTGATCGCAATTTTGCCTTTCTTTTCGGCTATTGATCTTTAGATTTTTGATCGGGCGGCGGCTATCCTCCGCCCGATTCTTCATGCTGCTTTACAGTTTGATCAAAAAATCGGCCGAAAAAAAGCTCGAAGCGCCCAGTCAAGAGTGATCATCACAAAATCACCTCCCGAGCGGATAAAATGTTGGCCGGAACCTACCGAAGTAAAGAAGCTTCCCTCCTAACTTAAACTGTTTTTATTCACAGCTTGGGATATGAGTCTGCGGCACGCGCAAGATCATATGTTTTTACTTTTCTCTACAAATCTGCCGTGAACAGGTTTAGGCCCTCGTGCTAAAAAATGTGCTTTTCGTCTTCGCGACAGAAGGTGCATTTTAGACCGGGGATCGCTTTGTTCTTGAGGGCGCAAGAACACGAGCGATCAGGGCAGACCAAGGATAATCGAGCCTAACCACGTCGGAGCGAGAAGGACTCAGCGAATGGACCGCGACTCAAGTGGCCAAACGGGCCAAAATGACCGGAGGGACGCAAGCGCTCAAAGCGATCGCTTCGGCCAATTCGATCGCGCGGATCTCGGTCTAGGCGGAGTCGCTCTCAACAGTCGCGCTCGCGAATCGACACTGCTTGATCCATCAAATTCACTGACAAATTCACTGAAGAAATTGTCTTCAAGGGAAGCAAAGCTTCAACCTTGGCTGCAGGCGGGCCTTGCCCTGAGCTTACTGGTATCATTGCTTGCGCTCTACGGCTGGTGGCAGGACATCTCGATCCTCAAGACTCTCTTACCGGGTCGACCCGATATGAAGGCCAATACCGCCGTCGGGATTTTGCTCCTGACCATCGCGATCGCCTTGAGTCGCAAGGCGCGCGTGAGTTCGCTGCATTCTCGGCTCGTGAAGTCGATCTCGGCCTTCGTGACGGGTTTTGCGTTTTTGACTCTGATTGAATACGCCTTCGATGTCGACTTGGGGATCGATCAACTCCTCTTTGCTGACATGAATCGAAGCGGCCATTCGCCGCCGGGTCGATTTGCGCCGACCACTGCGGCCAATTTCATTTTGCTCGGGACAGCGCTCATCTTCGATACGTTCAAGCGCCCTCTCGTAAAAGTGTCGCAAGCTCTCTTTTTAATCTGCCTTCTGATCTCGCTCCAAAGCTTTTTTGGGGATGCATTCGGCCTCGCCGAGCTGTTGGGCCTAACCTTGTTCATCCCAATGGCGATTCACACGTCGCTCTCTTTCATTCTGCTCTCCGTTGCATTTCTCGGTGTTCGCTTGCATGAAGGCTACCTCGAACGTTTCAGCGCCGACAACCCGAGTGCATCGATGGCTCGTCGACTTCTGTTAGCCATCGTCTTCTTACTTCCGGTACTCAAAGCGGTGGCGCTACTCGGAGCGCAGGCCGGATTTTATTCGGAGGCTTTCTCCTCCTTCCTCCACGTGACCGGCAGCATGGCCTTTACCGCCATTATCGTGTTCGCGACTTCAGGAGCATTGCTCGATCGTGAAGTCGAGCGTGAGCAGTCGAGAAAGCGCGAGCGAGCTGCTTATCGAGCCGCGGAGGCCGAGCGCGATAAGCTGCACACCGTTTTTTCGCAGGCGCCTACGCACGTCGATATGTACCGTGGCCCTCACCATATTTTCGAGATCGTGCATCCACTCACACTTCGATTGACGGGACGTGCGGATATCCGCGGATTACGGGCTAGCGAGGCGTTTCCGGATCTGAAGCGAAGCGGAATTCTCAAGGCGATGGATGACGTTTACGCCAGTGGAAATTCCTTCTTCGGGCGCGAGATGGCTTTGCGTGCCGTCGATTTCAGCGGTCGTCAAATCGAGCGCTTCTTCAATATCTCGCTTCAGGCCTGGCGCGGTTCCAGTGGGCAAATCGAAGGGGTGATCGCCTTCTGCGTGGACGTGACCGATCAAGTTCGCGCTCGTCACATCATCGAACGCAGTCGCGAGGAAGTTCGTCGCCACGCGGATCAACTCAAGCTCGTCACCGACGCTTTGCCTTCGCTGATTTCCTACATCGGCCGCGATCGTCGTTACCAAGTCGTCAACGAGGCCTATCAGAAGTGGTACGGGCATCCGAAAAATTATTTCTTGGGGAAAACGATTCTCGAAGCGCCGACGGAGAAGATGCTCTCAGCCGGCACGTTCGAAAGCTATCTTGAGAGAGTGCTTGAAGGGGAGATGGTCAACTTTCAAAGCAAGGTGATCAATTGCCACGGGTCTGAACTCTTCGTTGAGACGACCCTCATTCCCGACAAAGATGAAAATGATTTCACGCGCGGCTTTGTTGTTCTCGGCACCGACATCACGCAAAGCCAGCAGGTGCAGGAAGAACTTCGTCGCGCCAAAGAAGAAGCCGAGCACGCAAGTCTTGCGAAGTCTCAGTTCCTCGCGAACATGAGCCACGAGATCCGGACTCCGCTCGGCGTGATTCTGGGTTTCTCTGATCTCGCGATCGAATCGCTTCATCAGCCGGCCGAAGCGCGCGGTTATCTTTCATCGATTCGCCGCAATGCCGGTGAACTCTCGAAGCTTCTCGGCGAGATTCTCGATCTCTCCAAAGTTGAAGCGAATAAGCTCGATACCGAAAAAATTCGCTTTCCCCTTCAACCCATCGTTGAAGAAGTTCGCACCCTTCTCGACGTGCAGGCTCGCGCAAAAGGGATTGATCTTCAGTTCCGTCATGAAGGACGTCCTCCAACGTATATCGAATCGGACCCGACGCGTTTGCGGCAAATTCTCATCAACCTCGTCGGCAACGCGATCAAGTTCACTAAAGAAGGTCACGTCCACGTTCAGGTCGTCACCGAGAAGCCCGTCTCCCTAGGCGAGAATCTTTTCGTGCGCTTCGAAGTCGAAGACACCGGAATCGGCATCAGTGCCGATCAGATCGAGCGACTCTTTAAACCGTTCTCCCAAGCCGATAGCTCGATGACCCGCAAGTTCGGGGGAACCGGCCTAGGGCTCATGCTTTCTCGTCAACTGACGATTGCGCTCGGCGGGGACTTACAACTTAAAGAGTCGCGCATTGGAAGTGGCAGCGTTTTCGTCGCGCGACTTTGCGGCGGTCCGCTCCTTGAGGACACCTTCCTCGAAGCTTCAAGCACGGCGGCGATGAGTGATCTCAGTGAGTCGTATGAAGCAAGAGAGAAATTCGAAAAAACCGGATCGATGCGAATGCCGTCGCTCCACGGTTTGAAAGTGCTCGTCGTGGAAGACTCCATCGAAAACCAAATTCTGGTGAGCCGTTATCTGAAGTCCTCGGGAGCTTGGATCGAGATCGCTGGTAACGGTGAAGAAGGCGTGCAAAAAGTCTTCGCGGGTGCTTACGACGTGGTTTTGATGGATATCCAAATGCCGATCATGGATGGTTTCCGTGCCACCACACTTCTGCGTGAGAAAGGTTTCACGCAGCCGATCTTCGCGCTCACGGCTCACGCTTTCCAAGAAGAGCGCGATCGAGCCCTGCGCTCAGGATTCAGTGGTTATCTAACGAAGCCAATCAACAAGCTTCAGCTTCTTCAGGCGCTTGAAGAAGTGCGCCTTGCCCTCCATGCCGAAGAGCGTGGAGCGCAGGCGCTCAGCGACTACGCCAATCGATCGCTTACGGGGCTTGTGCATTGAGGTGCTGCAGCAGCCTCTCCACGAGGACGTCGTAGTATCGGTTCTCTACTCGGCGGTGAATTCCGTGTCCAACTCGCGCCGCTCGCGGATAATACAACAGATCAGGTGAAGTAAATGCCATCGTGGCGTAGCGACCCGCGAACTGGTTATTGATGGCGCTATCTTCGTGCGAAAGCGCGTAGAACATCGGAATCGACACACGTTTTTGAACCGGCTGCTCGAAGAGACCGGCCATATCGATGAGTCGGTCGAGCGCGACGAGCGGTAAAAAAGCATCCGGCTCACCTGGGTAAGGCCGCTCGATCGGCAGGTACTCGTAGGGATCAATGCCGGTGGCATCTTCGATCCCTTCGACGCTCAGATCATCGGTCGTAAGGCGCAAAGCTTCCGTCATCACGCTGAGATTCGAGTAGCCCGTACGGAAGTAAGGAGCGATGAGCGCAACACGTGAAATCCCCGTGCGGCCGCGATTCACAAGTTCATCCGTGATGATGGCAGCACCCAAGCTGTGCGCCACGACGTTGACATCGCTGTAGCATCCCTTCGCGAGTTCCACCGCTTCGATGACCGACGCCCGCCAATCCTCAATCGTCGAGGCGTTTGCTTCTTTTGGGCCTGCACCGTATCCGGTCATAAGCGGCATCAAAACGCTAAAACCCTCTTTCGAGAAACTTTCAGCAAGATCGCCCATCCAGAGAGGGGAGGAGAGAAAGCCGTGAACCAAGACGATGATGCGACCATTGGTGCCGGGAATAAAACGGGCCCGATTTGCGGGAGTTGGAATGCGACCTCCATGGGTCGCGTACCAATTCATCTGAACTTGCGTGCTGAGTTCAAGCTTTGAAGCGAGCTCGCGATCGCAAACCAGGGCTGGCGGCTCCGCCGGCTCGGTCGGTTCTTCGGTCTGGTCGTCAGGGGGTAAACCATCATCAGGAATCACAACCGTCGATGAGAGAGATTTATAGCGGAAACTCCCCGAGACCGGGAATGGATCGGAGCACGCAACATTCAGGAAGAGAAGCGCCGTCAAAGCCAAGACAAGGCTTGGGGCCTTTTTCGGCGAGCGTGTGTCCACAGTCTTGACACCAGAAACGGATTTAAAAGTTGTTTGGCTCTTCATACGGGATATGAAGATCAAGCCTCGTTCCAACGGCTCAGATCGAGTTTCATTCAAGGATTAGAAGGCGAGTCCGAGGCCCACGCCGGGGCTTCCGTACATGCTTCCGAGATGATTGAAGAGGGCGTAGCGAACGGCGATGTAAGTCGTCGGGTTGAAGACGAAAACATCGATGCCCAGGCCGTAGCGCGAAGTTACGAGCACCGACTTCTCACCTGTTGCAACGTCAACGGAGTCGATTTTCACAACTTGGCCGAAGGCGTAGGTGTTGACGGGATACAGGCGCCCATCGCGGCCCGCATCTTTTTTATCGGCAAACAAAAGGAAGAAGCCTGGGAAATCAACGCGCAAACCCCCGCCGGCGCCACGCATGAAGGTTTGCAGCTGACCGTCATCTTTGCGATCGGGTTCGACAAATTGGGAGAACGCCAACACGAGGCTGAAGACCGATTGCAAACGAAGAGTCAGCTCGACGTCCACGCTGGGGGCGGGTTTTGCGGTCACATTGGGCGCGTTACTTAATACCGTATAGAAATCATAGTACGTGTTGAGACTAACGGTGTCGGACTCAAAACGCTTTTTCGCTGCATAACAATCCGAAGCTCCGGTCAAAAGGCCGATCGCGACTCCGAGAGAAACGTGTTTCTTTGCAGCACGCGAGAGCTTCGATAAGATGGGTGAGAAAGCAGGTTTTCTTGAAAACATCTCGATCGGCATCTCTTAAGAGAGTAGCACTGACTTGCGGTTTCTTGTACGGCGTTCTTGCTCCCGACGTCGGTCGGGCTGAGCCCGAATTCTGGCAAACCGATAAGATTGAGCACGCCTCCGTGAGCGCGGCCTTGAGCTCGGCCTCGTACGTTTTCGTGCGTCGCCAAGGATTCACGCGCTGGGAGGCATTTGCAACCAGCCTAGGTCTTTCACTGATCGTCGGTGTCGGAAAGGAAGTTTTCGATCCTAAGGTCGATACCGACGACATTCGGGCAGACCTCGCGGGCGGCGCTGCAGGCTCCGTTTTCAGTTTCTCGGTCGACGTCGTAGCCTTCTAAGCCGGAGCCGTAGCTAAATCCGTCGTGTAGAAAGCGACTCGGTTATTCGCAACCGAGCCGAGGGCGTGTATCTGCACTTCGATTTCGCTTAGCGCTTTGAGATCTTCGAGAGACGCGCGGATTGGCCACCACTCGTAAAGGAAAATGGAAACCGGCTTCCACATCGAAACCCAACCTAGGATCATCGAACCTTCTTTGAGAAGAAGGCCCGCAAAGCCTGGCACATGAATGTGGCCGTGACCAATGAGCGTGCACACTAAGAGAAAAGCCATCCCGATGAAAAGTGAGATGAAGCCCGTGCGGAAAATCTCGCGCAGTTCTCGACGTTTCACTTCACGCTCGAAATGAAAGTAAGCGTGAATGGCTTCTTCAATCACCCGCGGTCGCAACGCAAATTCGCCCAAATCACCGAAGTGAAGATCCAAGCGAACGGCTCGGTGATCTTTCAATTCGCGAAACGATTCCAGAATGTAGCGGGCTGCATCGTCATCTAAATCGCGTTCTCGAAAAGGCGCGGGGTCTCGTTCGTCGAAAAGCTGCCGTGTGTTTTTGAGTTTGAGATCGACCGACGCTTTCCCGTCGATCATACGATAACGTGCGCGCCCTGAATCCTGACGGCGCATGGATCACCTCGTGTTAAATGAGATTCGGTATCCTTACCGAAGTCTTGCTCGTTCTGATGAGGCGTCATCTTAACGGAAGAAGTGTCTTCTGTCGAATCGCGGTTGGTTGTAATTAATTGGAATGACTGATGATTTTTGTTGTGCGCGATTTGCTTTCAGCTCGGCTATTGCCTAAGTCCCAGATCGATTATCGAAGAGGCTAGGTGGGAGTTCCGCCGGAACTACCCCGCAGTGCCAGAGAGAGACAAGGGTGTAGATTCTTCCGTGAACGAAGACTTCGTTCCCTCTTAAAGCGGTTTACGGACCAGAGACAGCTCCAAAAAGTTGGTCCGGCCTTTGCTTTGTCACCGGCTCGTAACGAAGAATTCAAAAGGAAAACGAATCATGTTTACGAACTTCCTCAAGCTCGCGCTCGTATCGGCTGTCCTCGCGACGGCTCAATCTTCGATGGCTGTTGAAAGCGAGCTTGTCCGCTCGGATCTCATCCGCGTGCGTTCGCGCTTTGCCGCGCAAGCCACGGTGGAGGCCGTGAATCGCCATAACGAGGCGGTCATGGCTTCTCTTCCCCAAGCCACGCCGGGTAGCAGCCGCGTGCAATCGGTTCCGCTCGCATTCGCTGATAAGTTGATGCAATCGATCGACACGCACCCGATCACGAGCTGGATCGGCATGTACAAATACGAGCGCATCGATCAAGGCGTAAATATCGGTTACTGCTTCGGCCGTGCGACGTACGCTCACTTGGCCCTTATTAAAAACGGCGTCGACAAAAATGCGGTCCGCAAAATTTGGGCGGTGGGCCCGATGAACACGGGGACGATTGACTGGGCTTTTCACGTCGCGACGATCGTTCGCGCGGATAACGGGGAGTGGATTACGGTCGATAACTTCCCCGGACAGGTCCTGACGGTTCGTCAGTGGATGGAGCACATGAAACTCATCAGCACCGACGGCAAGCTTACGTTCTACATCACGGAGGCCGAGAAATTTTCGGTGTCGCTTGGTGGCTATGACCGCATTCAACTCGGACTTGATCTTTCGCCGGAACAAGATTGGTATCGCAACTACTTCCGCGATTTGATGAATTGGTTCGGTGGCCCTAATGCGCGTCCTTTCTTCGACGACAATGGCGTCATGGATCTCCGCCTGCGCGGCGAGAACATTTGATCGGTAATCATCGGACATTGATCGAGATCGTCAGCCCGTCTCCGGCTTTGTGCCGTCATGAGACGGGCTTTTCATTTTGGGGGGAACCTCAACCTCAGCGTGGCATCATGAAAGAATGGGGCTCAGGCGCGTTCTCGTTGCCATTTGTTTTTTGGTGCTTGCGCCGGCGGTGAGTGTCGCCGTCGAGCCGGATTGGTCCCACGTCGAGAGAAAACTCAACAAAGCGGGATTTCCGTCTTCATTTGTTCAATCTCTTAAAGGCGTTTATGAACCGCGAGATTTCAAATCCGTAGTTGAACTCAATACGCTTCTTTTCTTACGCACTAAGAATGACCACGACGGCCAAGCGAATCCCGATTCTGCAAGTCAGGTAAGGGCCTTCATGGATCAGCACCGAAGCGCTCTCAACGAAGCGCAGTCAAAGCATGGTGTCTCGGCTTCCGTGATTGCGAGCCTTCTCTACATCGAATCTCGATACGGACAAAATCCGGGTCGTTATCATGTTCCGAGCATCTACGCGCATCTTCTGCAGTCCGATCGAGAGGACGTGATTCAACATCTCAGTGCGGGTGGCGCTTCGAGGTTCACGCAAGCGAAAATTGGCAAAAAGGAACTCTCAAAAATTCGCGAGCGAGCAAAAAAGAAGTCGAAATGGGCACTCGATGAAATGCGCGCCATTGAGAAAATGTATAACCGAAATGCGTCGCTCGCTTTGAATTTGCGAGGATCGTTTGCGGGAGCGTTCGGGATGCCGCAGTTTATTCCTTCGAGTTATAACAAGTGGGCCAAGGCCGCTGACGGAACAAGTTCGCCCGACCTGCTGCGGCCTGATGATGCCATCCACAGCGTTGCTTATTACCTGCGCCGCAATGGCTGGCAGTCGAATAAAAATAAAAGTCGCATCAAAGCACTCATGCACTACAACAATAGCCGCGATTATGCAGACGCGATTCTGAAGTTGGCCGATCAGACCGATGGGCGCTCCGTAGCATCGGAGGCGAGCGTACCTCCGAAACGCCCAAAAACGCGTCGATAGAGGGAAGACCTCACCAATCGTAGCTCATCTCGCGGGCACGCTTTTTCCGTTTCTTTTTGGCTGATTGCTCGAAGGATTTAAGCTCGGATTCGATCTCCGCCAGGGCCGTTTCAATCGCTCCTTCTTCGCGGTCCAAATCACAGCGTACGGTGGCCGCTAAGACGGTTTTATTCTTCTTATCAAAACCCCAGCTCGGATCGCTCTTAGCAAGTTTGCGTTTTTCCGCTTTCAAGCCATTCAATTTTTTGGTCATCGCCGCGATAGCAAGCTGCACGTCAAAAAGTCGGAGCTCGTTTGAGACGACATCGCGCTGGAGGCTCACCAGCGTGTAAATCAATTCGAGCTGATCAAGATTGCGCTCCCGGTAGGCTTTTTGAGTTTCCTCCCAAAGCTCACGTGAGAGATCGGTCTGAGGACCCGCGAGGTCCGGATGAAGGGCTTGGGCCAGCTTCCGGTAATAGGTCTTCAACCGAGCTTCGCGGCTTTTAGCTTCTTCAGCTTCTTTGCGGCGCGATTCACGCATGGCTTCTTCAAACCGTCTATTGAAGCCGTTTTCGCGTCGAGATCCCGTGCGCGTGCTGAAGACGTCCTCATCGTCGTCCGCATCTTCATCGAGCTCGTCCGCGTCCTCGTGCTCAAAAGCTTCGTCGGATTGATCGCGGAACTCGAAGTCGTGATCTGCCTCGGCATTCAGCTCTTCTTCAGCTTCGCGGTAAGCCTCGCCGCGACTGCGATCTTCATAAAAGAAAAGCTCCATCACCCGCTGGAGCAGGGCGGACTTCTGCAGAAGCTTCGAGTGGAGCGCTTGCATTCTTTCAAGCCGTTCACCGAAGACTCCGGAGAGCCAGCGATAGTAAGCCGGACGTACTACGGTTTCATGGTCGGCAAGAGCGGCAACGTGCTGATTATAGCTCCGGTAAACTTTCTTGAACTCTCTAGCGGCCGACGATCTCAACGGTGCATCGTCGATCCAAATGATGGCACGATCCGAATCGGGAATAACCGTGCGCTGAGAGGCAGTAGCAGAACCTGTTTGACTCGAAGAAGAACGTGATTTTTTAGAAGCAGGCTTCGATCTTTGATTCATGGTGGCGAGATTCTATAGAAAAAATTTGGATGCGTTTCGGTATCGCGCAAAAGTAAGTCAAAAGCGAACTCAAACTTCGCGATTAAAGAAGAGATACGATCAGCCAGTTCCCTTCTCACTGGCAGTTTTCTGTCGAGCCATTCGGCAATGTCAACGCGCTTGTCGGAATCTGATTCTTGTCTCAAAGTGAGATCGCAAATTCCTGACGTTTGACGACCCCTTAGCCGACTGTCGAGAATTTGCCCGTCGGCTTCGAACTTGCAACTCCCTCATCTTGAGCACGCGATTTGAGTCCGCGTGCTAACGAGGGGGCCCGATGAAAACACTTGCTTTGAATAAACGCCTTGGAATTTTACTGGCAGGTTCATTCGTTCTTCTGTCGGCATCGGCAAGCTTTGCGGAGGTCGAAGAAAACTTCAAAACCCGCACGCGCACGGACCTTACCAAAGTGAAACAACTTGAGAGCGAACTCGACGACGCGGCGATCGCCAATGAGCTCGAAGAAGCTGACGGCGTGTCCTACGAAGCGGCAACCAAAGAAGCGAAGATGATCGAGGCAAACATCAAAAAAGATATCCAACGTTTGGAGAGCCAAGTTGGTGCGCTCAAGTCGGGAACGGAACGCGCAAAGAAAAATGCGGAGATCCAACAAAAGCGAGTCGATCTTCAGCGGCAATTGAACCAAGAAGCCAGAAAGCGCGTTCTCGCGGCACAAAAACAAAAAGCGGAAGCCGATGCCATCAACGCGAAAGTGCTTCAAGAGTTTCAGGCAGCCGAAATTGAGATGAAAGCCATTCAGGAAGAAAACCGCGAGATCGAAACGCACATTCGCTTGGCTGAGGAAGATCGCGCGAAGATGATCGACCAAATCAAGCAGACTCGCGCCATCGCCTCAAAGGAAAAACAACGCAAGCAGCTTCTTCAAGAGAAGCGCGCGCACATGGTGAATCAGAACCGCGCTCTTCAGAAAAAAGTCGTGCAGAATCCTTGAGCCTCATGCGCTCGTCGGGCATGCTCAGGTGAATGGCGACGATTGAAATCACGTACGACAATTTAGACGAGATGATTGAAAAGCACCGCTTTTTGATTCTCGATTTTTGGGCTTCGTGGTGCGGACCTTGCGGAGTCTTCGCTCCCGTGTATGAGGCTGCGTCGTTGCGCCATCCTGAAGTCCTTTTCGGGAAAGTGAACACCGAAATCGAAGAAGCTCTCGCCAAAGAATTTCAGATTTTTTCGATTCCAACTCTGATCGCGGCCCAAGACGGCACGATTGTTTACGCGAGGCCCGGAGCTCTCGGTGAAGACAAGCTTGAAAAGCTCATCCAAGATTTGAAAGCCGGGCGCCTCGCTACGGAATGAATTCAAGTAGTCAGCGCTTCCTTTAAACAGCGTCGGACTCGTCGCGGTCGCCTTCGGCCGCGCGTTCGGGCGTGAGCTGCGAATCTTTTCCGATCTTCGCCGTGCCCATGGGTTTGCTTGACGAGCCGCCGGACGCGGATCCAGGAGCATCACCCGAAAATTCTTTGTTCGGTGCTTCGCTGTTCGTTGCGCCGTTTTCGTTATCGAACTTTTGATTTTGATCTGCCATGACTTTCCTCCTTCAGCAGAGATTCTTTCGCGAACCAAAGCTAAGGTAGAAGAAAGCGGCGCAGTCTCGCATGGAGATGTTGTGAAGAGTCCGACCAGACTCTTGTTTTCGAGACGTTATTGGCAGATTTCGCAAACCGTTTGTGGGCGAGTTCGCTGCACGCAGTTGAGGTACTGGTAGCTTCCGGTGAGAACACCGTTTTGACAGATCCGAAGCTGAGATTCGCATTGTCTGCCTAAAGGTGAAAAAGGATCGCGCCACGCCACGATGCTTGAGCCGTTGGCGACAACCGTGCCCCAGGGCGATACGCAGTCTCGCGCTTTTACGTCAGCTTGCGAAGCTCCGGCGCTCGTGAGGGTGAGAGCAAAGAGGAAAAAAGACCCAGTCAGAACCCGTTTAGGTGACATCTGATTTTTTCTTTCTCGTTCGACTTGCGTACGCTCAGCCCTGTTTTTGCGAAAGAGCT
Source organism: Bdellovibrionales bacterium (assembly GCA_005808505.1). Taxonomy (GTDB): domain Bacteria; phylum Bdellovibrionota; class Bdellovibrionia; order Bdellovibrionales; family JAMPXM01; genus SYLX01. The sequence continues at coordinate 17,935 of SYLX01000125.1, forward strand.
TTGAACTTTTCGGCGATGGCCAATTCCCGCGGAAAAGACAACACCATGATTAAGGCACCAGCGGCCCAGAAAGGGTAATACGTTTCGCGTCCGGATTGCTGGGCCAAGACGAAACCTAAGACACAGACCGATTCAGCAAGCGCAAGGCGCAAAATTAAGAATATCGGATACGGACCCATCATCGCCGCGCGAACGTCGAGGGGACGAGACATTTTGCGAATCTTCGCGCGCAGAAGAAACTCGGGAAGAATCCAAGCTAGAACCCAATTTATCGCCGCAACAAGAGTTAAAGGGAGCATAAGCCCGTTGGGCTCTGCGGAATTGTCGCCAATCGAGTCTGATTGAAGCAGGAAGAAAAAAGTGACGGTCGTTAGCAGGATTGCCGCCCATTGAAGCCGCGGAACCATCAGGGGGTGAGGTGCTGGAGTTTGCTGTTGATTCATACCTCCATGCTCTCGGTCGGGCATGGAGGTTGTAAAGCATTATTCTGGAATTGAGGTCAGCCTTGAGGATCCACGCGCGTTTGCAGCTTCTGAAGTGCCGTGCCGACGGCCTTTGCAATCTCAAGTTTTTTATTGTTCGCCATCCAA
>SYLX01000126.1 GCA_005808505.1 Bdellovibrionales bacterium
CGAAGCTGATAAACATGCTTTGATCTTTAACCTTCGCGAATCTCCTCGACTGCACAAAAAAGCGCGCGAGCGTGCCTTGAAAACTTGGGCGCCTAAAATCGACGAAATCAACTCGACCCAACGCCCCACGTTCTGGAAGCGGCTGAAGCATTGGGTGTTTGGCGAATAATCGGTTCGCTCGTTGTCATCTCGAAATCCGTGAGACATAATTCATCCCATGCGTTCAAACTGGCAATTCGCGTGGGAAATCTTTCAACATTACCTCCTCAGTCGGCGCGCAGGATCTTTGATCCGCACGGTCGCGTGGCTCTGTATGTTGGGAGTTGGCCTTGGAGTGATGGCGTTGGTCGTCGTGACCAGCGTCATGAATGGCTTCAATGATCAAATCCGCCGCCGTTTGCTCGCGGTTGAGCCTCACTTAGTCGTGAAGCTAAAAGGCGCGGACCAACCCGAAGCGATTCGCAATCATCCTTTGTTCAAGGAAGTCTCGGCGCGCACCAATATTCAGAGTGATATTTTCGAGAATCAGGAAGTCATCATCCGCACGGTGGACGGACTCTTTCAAGGTGCGCTCGCCAAAGGTGTCGAGCCCCAAACGCTCGCTTACATCATGACGGAGTCAAAGCGCGCGGCTTCGCAGAATTCTCCAGCTTCTAAAAACTCGGAGCTTGAACCCGCACCCGTGACCGAAGAGTCAACGACGCTAGGGCCCGGCGAAGTTTACATCGGGATTGATCTGGCGCGCATGCTCGGGATCTTTGAAGGCGATAAGATCGTGGTGATCGCGCCCGAAGCGCTGCTCCTACCAAAAGGCGAAGCGCCGCCTTTTGAACGCGTGACGGTTAAAGGGTTCTTACGCACGAATCTCCAAGATATCGACGGCAATATGTTGTTCTTCGGGCGGGGAAAGTCTTTCGGTGCGTTCCGAAACTCTCCGAGTCACGAGGCGGGTTTTGAGCTGCGAATTCCTAATCCCGAAAAGGTTGATACGCTAAAAGCAGAACTCGAAGGCAAGGGAGCTGAAGTTGCAACGTGGATTGATCGCAACTCGGCTCTCTTCTACGCGCTGAAAATGGAAAAGCTCGCGATGAGCGCTTTTCTTGGCCTTGCGGCTTTGATCGCAAGTTTTTCGATCGTGACGGTTTTGGTTTTGCTTCTCACGCAAAAGCGAAAAGACATCGGCGTCTTGATGGGTATGGGACTCTCGCCCCAAGCCACGCGCTGGCTCTTCGTAAAAGTGGGGCTCCTGCTTTCCTCGTTCGGAATCTTCGGCGGGCTCGTCGTGGGTCTCGTAATTTGCTTTGTCGTGAGTCGTTATCCGCTTCCGATCTTGCCGGATATCTACTACGACGCCACGATTCCGGCGACGGTGGATCCGAAATTCATCGCCGGCATTCTCCTCGTATCAGGCCTCATCGCCTTCTTCTCGGCCGATCGTCCCGCGCGTGCAGCCACGCGCGAGCTTCCGGCGGAAGCACTTAGGTCGCAACGTCAAAGTCACGCAGAGCATCCGTGAGCGATGTCTTTTGGTTCGTGCTTTCTTTGCGCTGACCAATGATCAGCGCGCAAGGGACGCCGTATGTTCCTGCCGCGAATTCTTTGGGCATCGTACCGGGAATGACGACCGAGTTTTTCGGCACACGTCCTTTATAAACTTTTGCTTCTTTCGTCGTCACGTCGATGATCTTTGTGCTTCCCGTGATGGTAACGCCAGCTGCAATCACGGCACCTTCTTCGATGTGAACACCTTCCACCAAAATCGCGCGTGAGCCGATAAAAGCGTTGTCTTCAACGATCACGGGGCGAGCTTGCACGGGCTCCAGAACGCCGCCAATTCCAACGCCGCCTGAGAGATGGACTCCCGCACCGATGTAAGCGCAGCTACCGACGGTTGCCCAAGTGTCGACCATCGAGCCTGCACCAACAAACGCGCCGATATTCACGTACGACGGCATGAGAATCGCGCCGGAGGAAACGTAAGCCCCTTCGCGCACCAGAGCGTGAGGAACAACGCGAACGCCTTCGTCGCCTTTCCATTTCTTCAGAGGAATCTTATCGACGAAGCGAAAATCACCGACTTCAATCACGCTCATCTTCTGAATGCGGAAGTGGAGCAAGATCGCTTTTTTCACCCACTCGTTGTGGTGAAAACCGTCGGCTCCTTTTTCGACAACGCGGATTTCTCCGCGATCAAGGCCGCGGATGGTGCGTGCGACGGCTTCTTGAACGGAGCTTTGCGTGTGATCAAATGCGCCGGGGGCAGCAGCAAATGCGTTTTCGATGAGCGACTTTTCTTGTGCGGAGATAACGGAACTCATTTTCTTCCTTCGGAAACTTTCATGGATTTAAAAATCGCCGGAACGTGAATATCGAGAATCGATTTTTGATCAAGGCCACGCTCGATTTCGTACGTGAGCGTTGGCATCGACCGCTCAAGACCTGCGTACGAGCCGAGGCATCCAGGTGTAGGATAACCAATTGTCTCTTCGATGATGTAGCCCGTCTCGCGTGCGATGGCCTCGGCTTCCGCTCGGCAATCACCGTTGATGTTGAGCATGGGCTTCCACGAATGCAGGCTCAAAATGTAGCGAGGTTTTTCGGCATCGAGGAATTTTACGAGCGCTTGGTTTTCAGGCTCGCTGTTGGGGGCTGTGCCGGGATGGTAGCGCTCGGTCGCAATCTCCGGACTCCAATCTTTCGTCGGCAAGTTGCGATTGAGATCGACGCCGCGATTGTTGCGCCGATCTTTTTTCAAAACGCCGTCGAGATTGAATGCCGGAACAAGCGTGAGGTTGAGATTGAACGGAAACGATTCTGAAAACGCGCGCAGGAGCCCGTAGCCCGCCCATACGCCTTCGATTTCGTCGCCGTGGACGCCTCCCAAAATCAAAACGCGTGTCCCATTTTCGTTGCCGAAACGGTAGGCCGGAATCGGAAGCTGGCTTGCGGTGTGACCGAAGATGAACGACTTCATGGCGGGCAGTGTTCCCCCGCCGTCGTCATGCGGTCAAGTCGATTAACCGATGTCGACTTCTTGAAGCGCGGGGATTGCGTGTGGTCGCATGAGGCGCGTTGCGACTTCGACGAAGCTTGGGCTGACGTCGGTCGTCAGGAGTTTTAACTCCGTTCGCTGAGAACTCGGATAGATGCGGCCTGTACCCATATCTTGCGTGATGGCAAAGGCGATGGCTTCTGCGCTATCCACGAGCTGAATGTTTGGTCCCGCTACGCGACCGATGCCGCCGCGAAGAGCCGGGTAGTGGGTGCAGCCGAGAATCAACGTATCAATTCCGTTTTGCAGAATCGGATTCACGTAGCGATAGATGACGAGATTCGTGAGTGGATCGTCTTCCCATCCTTCTTCAACGAGCGGAACAAGAAGCGGGCAAGCTTGTTGGAAAACTTGCGCTCCACCCTCGAGTTTCAAGATGGCGTTTACGTACGCTTTTGCGGCAACCGTCGCTTTTGTTCCGAGGACACCGATGCGCTTTCCCGATGACGCTTTCAAAGCGGCTTGTGCACCAGGTTCGATCACGTTGTAAACAGGAACGTTGAAATCCATCTTGCGATCGAGAAGAACGGTGGATGCCGTATTGCACGCAACGACGACCGCCTTAACTCCCTGGCGCTCGAGAAAATGAATGTTCTGCGTGAGGTAGCGTTCGATCGTCGCGGGAGATTTATTTCCGTAAGGAAGGCGCGCCGTATCGCCGAGGTAAATGAACGACTCGCTCGGCAGCTGAGTCATGAGGCTTCTTAAAACCGTGAGCCCGCCGATGCCGGAGTCGAAGAGTCCGATGGGTCGATCGTCTTTTTTGGTTTCCACAAATTTAGTATGTCATCGAGAGGGGGGCGAAGGTAAGGCCAGGAGGAGGAGGAAGTTGGTGACGGCGAGCCTCGCGCTCCTTAAAAGAGCCTTTACGGAAAACTCATCCTAGGAAGTCGTGAATTTCTTGCGAGGGCATGGAAGAGACCGAAATCTCCTCGTCTCTCAAGGGCGCGGGCCGCACGCCATCTCCAACTTTTTAAGGCTACGCGAGCGGAAAATCCGGCGCAACGGGATTTGGGCCGCGTTAGTTGAAACAGCACGATTGTGTAGGGAGAGAGCCCTGCGGGCCATGGACTTAATGCTCGCAGCTATTCTCCGACTGCCGAAAAATTTCGCGAAATGCTCCGCGTTTGGTCTTTCGGCCAGGTCTTTGGTCGGGGTTTTCGTTATGGCCGAGGCGAATGACAACAAAGCTGTTTGGAAAAACTTAGCCGAGGCCGTGGGCTCGTGATTCAGAAATTCCGGCCGGGCTCATCTCCATGAAGCGCGCTTTTTCGCGGATCTCGGAAGTGCTCGTGGCGTTCACGTAGCTCATGCCACTGCGAAGGCCTCCGGTGATTTCCATGACCACGTCTTTAACATGGCCTTTGATCGTCACCGAGGTTGATTCTCCCTCGGCGGCCATGCCTTCCGGAACTCCACCGCGCCAGGAGACTTGCGCCGCTTTCGACGCCATACCACGGTACTGTTTGCGCCCGCTTTTCACTTCGCCGGGAGTTTCCAGAGTTCCCGCAAGCATTGAGCCAAGCATGACGGTGCTTGCGCCGGCGGCGAAGGCTTTCACGACATCACCGGATGTGCGGATGCCGCCATCGGCGATGACGGGAACATCGTGGTCAGCCGCGATTTCAGCGCACAACGCGACAGCCGTAAGCTGGGGAACACCGCAGCCCGTGATGATGCGAGTTGTGCACATGGAGCCAGGCCCGATGCCAACTTTGATCGCGTCTGCCCCCGCTTGGATGAGGTCGAATGCACCATCAGGCGTTGCGATGTTACCGGCGATCAACTCGATCCCGCTAAAGGTATCTTTAAGCCACTTCATGGTCTCCATCATCGAGACCGCGTGACCGTGAGCGATGTCAATTGTGATCACGTTGACGCCGGCTTCAACGAGGGCTTTGGCGCGTTGGCGATAGTCGTCGCCGACTCCGATACTCGCACCGATGTTAGTGACACCTTTTTCTTTCGCGCGGCGAACGTGCGACACCTGATCCTCGATCGAAAGGAAGCGGTGGAGAATTCCGAATGCGCCCAGCGCATGCATGGCGACGACCATCTCTGATTCGGTGACTGTGTCCATGTTGGCGCTCACGATCGGCGTTTCAATCTCGATATTGCGCGTGAGCTTCGAAGTGAGAATTGGGTCGCGGCGCGAACGTACATCGGATTTTGCGGGAATGATGAGAACGTCGTCGAACGTCAAACCGCGGCCACGGTTTTTCACGTCTTTCCAGTTGAACATGAGCATAGGTCACCCGTTTGTTTAAACTCCAGCTCCCTCAAGCGCAGGCGCGGGAGGCGGCGTCTCCGGCAGAGGATTAATTCCCCGGAAGACGAAATACAGAAGGAGTGAAATTGCCACATTGATAGGCAGCGTCAAGGCTGAACTGACCAATACGCCTAATGGATTCTCCCAAATCCAGGGTCCGCCGCTTCCTTGAGTCAATTCTTCCACGGTCCAAGGCACAAGCGTTGAAAAAACGACGAGTAGGGCGAGTAAGAGGAAGTAGCCACGCGTGAGTTCCCGACTCCGCTTCAAAGCGTCGACTTGGCCCATGGAGTAATGCGGATCGAAGATCACGATGAGTGGAACGAAAGTGAGCCGCACATACTGCACTAGGGCGGGAATGATGAGCAGTGGTGCGCGCCACAAGATGGCGGCCATGGAGCGCGTTTGTTCGATCACGATTTGGTTGAAGTGTTTGACCATCTCCTCTCCATAACCGGGGCCTGGGGCGGCGTGCGCGCGGAGCGTCTCGTGCGCGACGGTCGCTACGGCCAAAATCCAAGCGGCCGACCAGAGGAGCGAGAAGATCAATTCAGAGGCGGCGATGAGCGCGATGAGTCCGAGATCTTCGCGGCCAGAGAGGCGGATGAAATCCATCGCGAAGGAAAAGAATTGACTCGCGCCGAGCTGAATAGCGTGTAGGAAAAGTAGTCTTGGCCATGCGTGCGCGATGACCGGACCAAAGAGTTTAGCGGTGCCGCGGAGTGCGTCTGCCAGGAGCCGAAGTGCGGGTGGCTGAGGAGTCTCTTTGGAGGATGTCATCTGCGTAGCCTGATCCAGGGTGCGTTTATTTTGGGTTTCGTCGAGTCAGAGTAGCAGCATCAATCCACCTTGTCTCGGTGTTACGTGCCTCTGCATACGGGAGCGATTCGAGAAAAGTGAGACTTAGGCCGCCCGAAATCGCGGCAATGTGCTGGCGCTGCTTGACCCTGACGGAAAGTCCTCAGTACAGTCGAATCCCTTGTTCAATCGAACAGCTACGCGACTGTGGCGAAATTGGTAGACGCACAGGACTTAAAATCCTGAGCTTCCGAAAGGGGCGTGCCGGTTCAATTCCGGCCAGTCGCACCACGTGCCATCCCTCGAGGGAGGCACTGCGCTTCGCTTGTCCCTCCCTCGAGGGATGGCATTGATACATCCTGTCCGGAATCATCTCTTCGCGACCTACGGACTTCGTCCTCCGGTTGCTGCGTTCTCTGGCTTGGCGAAAACGCGCCGCCGGCGCGTTTTCACCAAGCCAGTGGCCAGTCGCATCCGAACGGGACCGGGGAGGAACTGCGCTTCGCTCGTTTCCCGACGCGCTGGCGCGTCGGGAGCGCGGACTGCGCTGCGCTTGTCCGATCGAGCGGGGAGGACTGCGCTGCGCTTGTCCGGGAAAACTGCGCTGCGCTTGTTTTTCAGTTCAGCAGTTTTCCGATTCAGAAAAAGGTCAGACTTCGTCTGTCCATTCCATTTCAGCGACAGAGCTTCGGCCCTCAAGCAAACCAGGGTTATAAACAGAAATGCTTGATGATCTTGTACGAGATGTTTCGCGGGGATCCTGGCGGATGGCGGGGAGATTGGTCAGCGATCTAAAAGCAAAAACGGCGAGAGAAGGAATTTCGGGAAGGAATTAGCCGGACGTGTAGTTGGATCTACCGTTCCAAAGACCAACTTCTTTGAGGGGCTTGAATCGCATCGTCGTGAACTCATGGTGAAAGTCTCTCCGAGTCCTTTCTTTCATGGCTAGCCGATGACTTTCACCGTCCGAATTCTTATCGCGTCCACTGACCATGTTGAGCATTTCGGCTTCGGTTTGCCAGATGCTGAACGTAGAGAACGTGTTGAGGGGTCTTATTGCGGCGAGAGCAAGATTTTTTCCCGGATGGTTTTTAACCTGATTTTCGACGGGTTTTCCCCACCTTATGAATCTTGCGGTTTCGCTGATTTTTAGCCGCGCCAGAGTGACAGCGATGACAGGCTTTTTCGATTCCGCAAGGTCGGGTTCAACTATCGCGTCGGCTAGTTCTGCGACTTCGCCCCAGCGTCGGTAGAGTTTCATTCGAACGTGCCATCCGTCCACGAGAAAGCGGGACGACGGCTGTTCCAAAAATTCGGAAAGATAGCTTTCATCGCGCCACCACGCAAAGACCGCAACCGTTTTGAAGTTGTATCTTGGGGCGGTGAGAATTGGTTCGCCTAGGTTCATGGTCAGGAAGTTTTCGGAGTGGTTAAGACCAGGAACTCTTTGATTGTAACCAGGGCGAAAAAGAAAGCGCGGCATCCTCGCTATTGGAAGCGTCGCTAAGTGGAAGCTAAAAATATCTTTGCTAGGTTCTAAGTTGCTGGACAAATCTGCTCCCATCCCGCTGATAATAAAATCGGTTGATAGATTTCGTCCAGTAAGCACGTAGAATAATATTCTGAAGATGACGGAACTAAATCTGCTCTATTTTTTCCTCAGTGTCGCCTTCGTCTTAGCGCCGCTAATGACGAACCGGTTTTTTTTGAACAATTCTAAAGTTTATTCTCTCGCGCACTTGTCGGCTTTAGCGGTTTTGGTGCTTGGTTTTATTTCAAACCAAAATCTTCTGGCTTTTGTATGGCCATCCTTTTGCGCGTTCGGGGCGATTTCCTATCTGAAAAAAGAGGACCGGTCCGTGCTCTCCGTGGAAGGTATTGCGGCCTGCATTCCCTTTTTGTTCAGCCTGATCTCCGCGACGTGGTTTTTCTGCGGTGTAAATGACCTTCACCTGCTTGGCTATAGCCAAGTTTGGAGTTTCTATGCCGCACTTCACGGAAGTTACTTAGGATGGATGTTCGTTGGATGTTTGGCTTTTCTTTCGAGCAGGCGTCAATCCCCTAATCTCTATCTGTGGGGATGCTATCTGAGTTTAATTTTCTTTTTGTTTGTTGCTTTTGGAATCGATGGAACTCCGTACATCAAACGGATCGGCGTGGTTGGCTTTTCGTTCCTCGTTCCGCTGCTCATTGGACTTTACGGGTTTACCTTGAAAAGTAAAAACCGGCGCTCTCGGTTTCTGGCTGTTCTAAGTTTGTCATCCATCATCGTTTCCATGGTGTTGGCGATATTGAATGAGTTTTGGGCCGGTGCGCCGCGGATTGCGTACGGTCTACCCGTGATGGTTGTTGCGCACGGGTTTTTGAATGCGGTCCTAACGGTCCCTTGTTTTTATTTTTCGATTCGACTCGAGGCTGCGGATGGATTGCTCTCCGACGAATCAAAACATGCCCCTACAGCCTAGCGAACATTTAGGCCTTCATATCACCCTAGGTTCTCCTTCAATTGATCGATTCTTTGGCGCGTGAGCCATGTTTTCCAGATGTCTGATGATATTTTTGGATACTTTAGCGTCGCGAATTTCACGAAGGCATCTCGATACTTTATCCATTTCCGTTGAGTTACTTTGATGTTCTCTTTCGTGACCGTACCAAACAATTCGTGTTGATTCGACTTCATGAGCTTGGAGTAAATTTTATTCAATTCCCTATCGGCCGTAGCCAAGTCGCGATCTTGGGGAAGGTGCCCACTTTCGAAGGACTTTACCGACCCGAGAAGTTCACTTCTGAGCCGGGCTTCCTCATCAATCGCGATCTGAGCTCTCGCGGAGCCCGACATATCTTGTTCAGAGGAGGCGCGTTCGACGAAGAATTCTTCCGCGCGTTTCTGAAGGGTTTGGAAAGCAGCCTTCTGAGGTTTCGTCCATTTTTCGGTTAGGCTGGCAGTTTCGCCGTCGCGCAGTTTCGATGCGATCTTTTCTTTTTCCGCTGCGCAAAAGCCGCCATTCATTCCGCTCGTGACGTGATCGCAAAAGGTGAATGGTTGTTCGAGCGATTCCTCATCCTTTGACGTGTAAAGGGTTTCTACCATTCCCGTGAGTTCGGCAGGGACGTTACTTCCATGGCAGACGAGCGCGATCGCGAGCTTTGCGTTCCGCTTCACGCGCCAACCGTTCGCGTAAATCTCCGCTAAACTGTTATTATCTACTTCATCATTCGAGAGCAGGCACTTTCGATATAACTGCGAATCCTTTTCGGCGTCGATACCGTGCTGATACTGAAAACATTCGACTTTGGAAGCGCGGAAAGATTTCTTTTCCTCGGGGGTTGGTTGGTCTTCTTTCGGAATGACGGGTGAGCCTGCTTCAAAGCAACGGTCGATCGTTTGAAATGTCTTTCCCGAATCGTATCCGACTTTAATTTTCGTTTTGCGCGCGAGGTCGGCAAACTTTTTAGCCTTTGCGATATCTGCTGAAGATCCCGCCCTGAAAAGAAGTTCGTCGAAGAGGGGTCCGTACGCTTCAGCGTAGCCCGTCTCTGCGGCTTTTTCGTAGTACACGATTGGCTGCTCTTTTCCTAGGCCTGCGTAACCGAGCCAGTACCAAGCTTCACCGGATCCCTGATCAGCGGCCTTTTGGATCCAGTTGGCTGCTTCTTCTCGATTGGTTGCTCGTATGGCTTTTCCGTATTCAAGTTGGGATTTTGCATCGCCTTTTGAAGCGCCAGCTTTAAGTGCGGAAAGTTCACTCGAACTCAACTTTTCTGACTTGTTCGATGCTTGGCTCAAAGTTGAGAGTAGCGAAACTGTGATGAGTATCAAAAAATAGGATTTCATGAATTGATGATAAGCAACTTCGGAGCTAGGTCGAAAGAACTTTTCGAGGCGCGAATCGCTTGCCAGGAGAAAAGTTCTCATCATTGTCGAAATTGCTATGATTTTTGCGCGCCACCGACGCTTGTCGCCCAAGATTTTCGACTTTCAAAGCGTTAGGGTCTTAATGATCTTGAGTCGAGAACACATCATGAGAGGAGAGAGGAAAATGGATAAAAAGGACCAAGCTTCGAATCTGGAACCGCAAACTCGCCAGATTGATGAGGATTCGACGTCGAATCGAAATCTCTCGACGTCGGAGCCTAACGAAAAAGAACTTAGCGAGAATCTTTCGGGTGCCGATTCAAGTCTCGAAAAGCCAAAGAACCAAGATCGTTGATCGGCAATCCCCTTCGTTTTGAGAGTCCGTACAAGCGGCTCTCTTTTTTCTCCGGAATCGACCCCCCCGTTGTTCCGCAGACGCTCCAAGTACCACCCAAAAATAAAAGTTATGTGAATTGCGAAGTGTTGAATTTGACTCCGCTTCCTAGTGACTATATTTTCGTGAACCTATTTGTCGACCGCCGATTGCAACTAAGTTCGATTGCACTATCTGCAAAGAGAGATCTGGATGCGCGCGAAAAAGACGAAGGCATCTGTAGGTATGGCCGTAGTCGTCGGCGGTTCGGCCGGCAGTCTCCAAATACTCAAACAAGTGTTTTCCGCGCTCCGTCGGATCGAGGGGCCTCACTCCTTTATCATCGTTCAGCATTTGGAAGAATCCGCTAAAAAAGTGGCCGGTCAAGCCTTGAAGGCCGTTGGTCTCTCGCCGTTGAAAGAGATCAAGAACGGAATGAAGTTCGAGCCCGGCACCATCTATTGGGTGCCACCTCACGCGCTGGTTTCAATTAAGGCCGGCACATTTGTAATAGCTCCTGCTCGGACGGTTGATGAAAGATTAAGTGTCATCGACCACGTTCTCACGTCCGTCGCCGATAATTTCCGCGAACTGGCGGTCGGCGTCTTGCTTTCTGGCGAAGCGAGTGATGGCGCACTCGGGATCAAGAAGCTCAATGAAGCAGGTGGCTTAACCATCGTGCAGGATCCTCAGACTGCCGAACATCGCTCAATGCTCGAGAGTGCAATTGCTACCGGCGCCGCAGACATGGTCTTGCCTCCAAAGGAAATTGCCAAAGCGATTCGTGAAAACGCCAAGTATCTACGAAGTATTCGAGAGCAGACCGACGAGAAATCCCTAAGGCGGGAAATTGCCCAAGGCCTTGGTTCGATTTGCGCCGTTCTTCTAAAGCGGACTCACCACGACTTCAAGCACTACAAGACATCTACCCTCGTACGCCGCATCCAAAGGCGTATGCAGGTTCGCCAGATTTCATCCATTCAAGCCTACATTGATCTTTTAGATTCAACATCAAACGAGGCCGAGGAGCTTTTCAAAGAGCTTCTCATCAACGTAACGAGTTTTTTCAGAGATCCGGAGGCTTTTGAAGTCCTGTCAAAAGATGTTCTCTCGCAGCTCGTGCGCAATCGATCCAGCGAACCGAAGGTGAGAATCTGGATTCCGGGCTGCTCAACAGGCGAAGAAGCCTACACGATCGCCATTCTTGTATACGAGCTGCTGGAAGGCCTTCGCAAAAAGCCTGAGGTCCAAATTTTTGCGACCGATATCGATACGCAAGCCTTAAACATCGCAAGACGCGGGAGCTATTCGACAGCTATTGCAGAACGCGTTTCTCCGGAAAGGCTTAGGCGTTTTTTTGTTAAACGCGGCAGCCGCTATCACGTCGTCAAACCCATCCGGGAGATGTGTCTCTTCTCGATTCACAATTTGATCAACGATCCGCCGTTTTCGCAATTGGATCTGATTTCTTGCCGAAATGTTTTGATCTACCTCGGCTCTCATCTTCAGAAAAAGCTCTTTCCGGTCTTCCACTACGCGCTCAAGCCTGGTGGTTATCTTTTCTTGGGAACGAGTGAGTCCATCGTTTCGCACAAAGAGCTTTTTAGAACAACTCATCCGAAGTTTCGTATTGCGCAGAGAAAATCGACAGCCATAAGACTCGCGCCGGTTCTAGCAACTTCGTTAAACAGTCAAATCGGGCATTATCAGGAGACTTCGAAAACTCCCGAAGTCGATTTGAGTTTAATCGGGCAACGGATCGCGCTCGATGAAATGCCTCTCAAATATGCGGTAGCAAACGATGAAGGGCGTCTTCTTTCAACTTCGGGCGGAATAGGGAAGTACCTAGAAATTCCGGAAGGCCGCTTTCAGACGAACCTTTTGAAAATGGCAAAGCCCAGCTTGCGCGTGGCTCTTCGTCGGGCATTTGCTAACGCAAAAAAGGACAAGCGACGCGCCGTGGATGAGTCCGCTTCGCTGCGGACAGATGCTGGCTTAGAGAGAGTTGGAATCGTCGTGCAGCCGATGCCTCAGCTAGGGGAAGACCACGATCTTTACTGGGTAGCGTTTCAATACCTCGGGCTTATTGATCCCACTGGAAGTTCTCGCTCTCAAGAGAGCAATCCAAATGATGAACGCCTGATTGATCAGCTCGAAAAAGAAGCCGCAGTTCTGCGCGAAGACTTAGATCGAACAATTCAAGATCTCGAGGCCGTCAACGAGGAATTAAAATCGTCTAATGAAGAACTCCTCTCGATGAACGAGGAGTTGCAAAGCGCAAACGAAGAACTCGAGACGTCAAAAGAAGATGTTCAGGCAGCGAACGAAGCACTTCAGCGCGCGAATGCCGATCTCGAAAACCTTTTAGCCGGAACGCAGATCGCAACCCTGTTTATCGACGATGGTTTCAAAATCCGTGGTCTGACCCCGTCGGTCGAAAAAATTTATCGGATCAAAGCGAGCGACATTGGCCGCGACCTCCGCGACTTTGCTAGCTTTGCAAAAAAGATGGAGCCGCTTCCTGAACCAAACTCGATCGGTTCGTCAGGAATTCACGAAACAGAAGTGATTCTTGAAGATGGAAGTGTCTGCCTTCGCCGGATCCTTCCGTACCGAAATCCCGACAACGAGCCTGACGGCATGGTGATCACGTTCGTGGATATCACCGGTCTTCGCGCCGCCGAGGAAAACTACCGTGCGCTTGCCGATTCCATGCCGAGTATCGTTTGGACAACGGATGTTTATGGCAACACCGATTATCTCAACGAGCGCTGGTATCAGTTCACTGGCTTTGAGCGAAACATGAAAGGCACTGATAGCTGGCTTCCCATTCTGCATCCGGAAGATGCGGAAGCGTGCGTGAGTGCGCACAAAGCGTCGATTGAATTGGGCAAACCTTTTGAGATGGAATACCGCTTTTGGGATCGACGAACCTCCATGTACCGATGGTTTTTAGGTCGGTCAGTCCCGGTTCGAGATTCCGACGGTAAAATCAAAAAATGGGTCGGCAGCGCTTTTGATATCCACGATCGCGTGACCGCGGAAAATGCGCGCCAGGAGTCAGAAAAGCGTTTTGAAGTCATGGCGAACACGGCTCCGGTCTTGGTCTGGATTTCCACTAAGAGCAAAGGCCGGACTTGGTTTAACAAGGGTTGGCTCGACTTCACCGGAACGTCGATGGAGGAATCTCTCGGTGAAGGCTGGCGAGAGTGCGTTCATCCGGAAGATCTCGATCGCTATGTTGAAGTGTACGACGATCACCTTCAGAGCAACACTCCCTTTTATATCGAATACCGACTGAGGCACCATTCGGGCGAGTACCGCTGGATCGGCGCACGTGGCGTCCCGCGACCGGCGCAAGGGGAAGAGACAGAAGGTTTTATCGGCGCCTGCCTCGATATCCACGAGCAAAAAGTTGCGCAGACCGTGCTCTCGGACGCGCGAAGAAGTCTGGAGATGATGATTCAGACTTCGCCTTCTTTCATGTGCGTTTTGAAAGGGCCTGAGTACGTATTTGAGCAGGTGAACGAGCAGTACCTGCAACTGATCGGTCATCGTGATGTCGTTGGCAAGACAGTCCTGGAAGCGCTGCCGGAAGTTCGTAGCCAAGAGTTCATCGGGATGTTGGATCAAGTTCGCATCACTGGTGAGCCTTACATCGGAAACGAAGTTCCACTTATGGTTCAACGCGTTGCCGGGGGACCTCTGCATCAGCGCTATGTAGATTTTGTTTACCAGCCCTTGCAAGTAGTAAACGGACGCGTGGATTCGATCTTTGTTCACGGCGTAGACGTGACGGAAAAGGTGCTGACACGTGCAGTAATTGAGAACGAGCGCGAAAACTTTAGGAATTTATTCAAACAGACGCCCGAGATGGTTTGTATCTTGAGCGGACCTGAACATCGGTTCGAGTTCGTTAATGAAGCTCACATTCGTGTTTTAGGATTCGATGCGACCGGCAAGACGGTCTTAGAGGCGCAGCCGGAATCTGTTGAAGTGCATGGGATCCTGGACGATGTTTTCCGAACAGGGAAAACGGCCGAGCTTCACGAAATTCCGGTCACCGTGACCGATCGACTGCGGTACTTCAACCTCACTTATGCAGCCAAACGTGATGCTGACGGCGTCATCGATGGAATCATGATTCTTGGAGTTGAAGTTTCCGAAGAAGTTCAGAATCGCAACGTGATCGTTGAAGCGCGTGAGAATGCGCAGCGCTTGTTGGTCGAGCTTGAGGCCAAGTCGGCGCAATTCGAATCGATTATCTCGAACATCCCAATGGCCGTTTTATTTGCGGAAGCTCCCAACGGTCGCCTCCTTTTCGCGAATGAACAGTATCATAAGATTTGGCGTTACCCCTTCGTTGAAGGAACAGAGATCGATCAATATGGCATGTACAAGGCTTTCCATAAAAATGGGCGCCTCTACCAGAACGAGGAATGGCCATTGGCCCGCGCAATTCGGCGCGGAGAAACAATCATCAATGAAGACACGGATGCCCTTTTAGGGGATGGGACCCGTGCCATTCTCTCCATCAGCGCGGCTCCCGTTCGTAACTCAAAAGGCGAGATCGTCGCCGGCATCGTAATTTCAGAAGACGTGACAGATCGCCGCCTCGCGGAAGATCGATTGCGAGCGGCCAAAGAGGAAGCTGAGAGAGCCAACCAACTCAAGTCGGCCTTCCTAGCCAACATGTCCCATGAAATCCGCACGCCGTTGGGCGCAATTATCGGGTTCGCTGATTTGATGCGTGATCCTGCTCTCACGGTAGCGCAAAGGCTCAGTTACATCGATATTCTCATGCGAAACGGGGAGAATCTCTCCGTCATCATCAATGACATTCTCGATCTCTCCAAAGTCGAAGCGGGTCACCTCACAGTTGAATCAATCGAGACCTTCCCAGAACAGATTGCCAGCGACGTGGTTCATCTGCTCGATCTAAAGGCTAAGGAGAAAGATCTTACGCTCGAATACGTGCGAGAAGAGTCGACGCCGGTTAAGATTAACTCGGATCCCACGCGCGTACGACAAATCCTTATTAACCTGATTGGGAATGCGATTAAATTTACGCAGTTTGGCTCCGTCAAGATACGAAGCTTTTCGGAGAATTCGGCGTCCGGAAGAATCCGTCTCGGTTTTGAAATCCAGGATACCGGCATCGGTATTCCTCAACAGCATCAAGATCGCATCTTCAAGATGTTTGTTCAGGCCGATGGTTCTACAACTCGTCGTTTTGGCGGAACCGGTTTGGGCCTAGCTCTCTCGAAACGTCTTGCGCAGATCCTAGGTGGAGATGTTGTTTTGAAAGAGAGCGAGCCAGGAAAAGGTTCCACTTTTTCCGTCTGGATTGAGGATCGACCCGAGGCGCTGAGCGAAAAGACACACGCCTTAGCGGAGCCGCAGAAAAAAACGGCTTCGACTTCTGCACATCAGCTTGAGGGTTTAAAGATCCTCGTCGTCGATGACTCTCCTGATAATCAGCAGCTCATCTGGCATTACCTGACAAAACGCGGAGCCGTGGTAGATTCCGCGACAAACGGGATGGTCGGGGTGCGGATGGCGTTTACCGGCGATTATCACGTCGTTTTGATGGACATTCAAATGCCCGAGATGGATGGTTACACGGCCATCGATAAACTGCGCTCGGGCGGCTACACGAAACCAATCATTGCCCTCACGGCGCATGCGACCATCGAAGTTCGCGACAAGGTATTAAATCTTGGGGCGAACTCTCATGTCACCAAGCCCATCAACGTTCAAGAACTCGTTTACGCGATTAAGCAGCTGAATTGAGTTTGGAAGTTATCGAGCCGTATTTGATTTGTGCATCGGTTTAGCCGCAATCGAAGTAGCGGGGGCCTGTGCGGTGTCCATTCCGATCGAGCGCTTGCAGGCGAGACCAACCGGATGCGTAAGGGCCCGGCTTTTTAAGCAAACCATTGGGCGGAGAGAAACGTCAGCGCAATATTTGTTCACATCGTTTTGGCAGGCTTCACGTTGAGCGGAGTCTAATTCCATCACGAGAGTCTGATCCTCTTCACAAGTGAACTTGACGTTGGCGTTAAAGAACTCGGGATCGTTTTTCGGTGCCTTACATTCTTTTGAAACGATTTTGAGAACTTTGCCTTTGTTCGCTGGGCATGTGTTCGCTGCACTTTCTAAAGCTTTTTTGATTAGGTCCTCGCAAGGATTGAGTTTACTTTTTCCGTCGCGGAGGAAATGTTTGTAAATCTCATCGGTCCTGGGTTTTGCGGTTGGTTCTGAAGAGGCGAAAGAGATTGAGGCTAAAAGCATGATGCCAAGAATTAAGGCCCAAACGTACGAAAGTTGCTTTAGGCATTTGTTCATCTCGTCCTCCCACAC
>SYLX01000011.1 GCA_005808505.1 Bdellovibrionales bacterium
CAGCAGCGTGTCGCCATCGCCCGCGCGCTCATGCAGGACGTTGATCTCATCTTGGCCGATGAGCCGACGGGAAACTTAGATAGCGTCAACGCGAAGCAAATCCTCGATCTCCTCGAGGAGCTGAATCGCGAAGGCAAAACGATCGTGATCATCACGCACGACTCGGAAGTCGCTAAGCGCTGCCGACGCGTTTACTATATGAAAGATGGCGTGTTTGCTCGCATCGATGAAAATCGGCAGGCGGACGTTGAACCCGCAACGAGTGAAGCGAAACGTCCCTTAGAACTCAAAGCTCCGCAAGGGCTCGCGGCCCACGCGCGATTAGCGGCGGCGATTTTACCGCTCGCATTCGAAAACCTCTGGCGAAACAAAGTGAAGTCCTTCCTCACGATGTTAGGTGTCGTGATCGGTGTGGCCTCGGTCCTTTCGATGGTGACGCTCGGGCAATTCACGAAACGAAAAGTCATCGCCTCCTACGAAACTTTGGGTGCTAACACGCTCTCGATTTACGGCTACTCGAACTACAATCGTCGCGCGACAGACGCCGTTGGCGCCACGTTCACGTCGTTTGACGAGAACCGGGATCTAAAGCCGATTAAGCGCATCTTTCCGCAGGTTCGCAGGCTCTCTCCAGTGATGTACGACGGAGGCTTAAGCGCAATCGCGGGCGGCAAAGTTTTAAGCAACGAGATCCGAGCGCTGGGTGTTGATCCTGATTTCTTTCTGATCTCAAATCGTCGGCTCCTCAAGGGTCGCGCGCTGACGCCAACGCACGTTGAAAATCGATCGCCCGTTTGCGTGATCGGTTTTCAGATCGCGGAGCAGCTCTTCAAAAGAGTTGATCCCATCGGTCAGATTGTGACTTTCTCCGATAATCGACAGTCCTCGTTTCCTTGTCGTGTGATCGGTGTACTGGCTTCACAGACAAGCAATAAGAGTTGGATGAAGCCCGACTTTGAAGTGCTCGTGCCGACCAGCTACTTCCGCACCGTCGCTTCGAATCCGTTCTACCAAGGGATCTACAACATCGTCTTACAGATCGAGTCGGGTGAAGACGTTGTCGCAAGCGGAAAGAAGATTAAGAATTACTTTGAGTCCAAATACGGCAAATCGGGTGAGTTCAACGTAGACTCTGACAGCGAACTCATCGCGCAGATGAAACGGTTCTTGAGTCTCTTCGCCGTACTCCTTGGGGCGATCGCGTTGATCTCGCTTGCGGTCGGCGGCATCGGAATCAACAATATGATGCTCGTGGCGGTAAGTGAGCGGTTACGCGAATTCGGGATACGCAAAGCGCTCGGGTCTACGAACCGCACAATTCGTCTCCAAGTTCTCTCCGAATCCGTCATCCTCTGCGCAGCCGCTGGTGTGATTGGCGTCGTCTTGGGATTTCTCGCGTACCAGGCGCTCATCTACGGAGCGACGATCGTTGTGCCAAACATGGCCTTCGAATGGGTGTTTGAGCCAGTTGCGATTTTGCTCTCGCTCGTTTCAATCATCGCCGTCGGCGTCGTGAGCGGTCTTGCGCCCGCGCTCAAAGCCGAACGACTCCAAATCATCGAAGCACTTCGCTCGGAGTGAGAACTGGTCCAAGAAGGCTAGGTCCAGTTGCTGGGCCTAGCGCGCGACTCTAATCTAGTTGGGATTGGAGGCTCCGCATGAAGTTCTTGATGCCTGTACTCACCATCCTCGTTTCATTGACGACGGCCCTTACCGCAAGCGCGAAGGATCGTTATCAGTTCCGCGTAGAATCAAAATTTCTCGTCGACGGAAAAATCATCTCGTCGCCCACGATTGTAGTTATAGGTGGGGAGAAAGCAGAAATGCGTTCGAGCCAAGTCGATTCGCCAAACTTCTCGGCGCTGAACATCGTTGTGGAAGATACGAAGAATGACGATGTTGTGAGACTGGTCTTCGACTACGATTACTTAAATGGTGAGCGTAAAGCGAAAGGCAGCATGAGCCTGATCGTTCAGCTCGGTAAAGACGCCGAAATCCGCACCGAAACTGAAGGTGCAGGTTCTGTCGCGATTCAAACAAAGGCCGTTCGTTTGGCTAAGATTCCGAACGAGCCGGCCTATCAATAACTGCCGTTAGATCTTCAGCGTCTTCGAAGCGATTTCGAAGACGTTGCTGGAGAGTCCCGGTTTCGCTAACACGCGTGCAAGCTCCGATTTGATCAAGCCTTGGCGCGTTTGATCCAACGTTCTCCACTGATTAAAGCCAGTCATGAGGCGTGCCGCAACTTGCGGGTTCCGCGCATCCACTTCGATGATCTGGTCCGCGATGAAGCGATAACCATCACCTGATTTGTCGTGGAAGCGAACTTGGTTGAACCGACAAAACGCCGCGTAGAGCGAGTAGATCTTGTTCGGATTGTTCTTATCGAATACCGGATCGTTTCCGAGGTTGCGGATCCGCTCGAGCGTGCCCTTTTGAGGCGAGAGCGCCTCGATCGAGAGCCACTTATTCATGACCAGAGGTTCTGACTTCCACTTCGCGTAGAACTCATCCATCGCTAACTTCCGTTGTGGCTTCGATGTTCGGTTGAGCGCCTCGAGAGCTCCAAGCTCGTCGGTCATGTTCTTCGCTTCGCGACGTTGTTTCACCGCGAGATCGAGATCTTGATCGTCATCCGTCAACGCGAGGTATTCAAGTGCACGGCTACGAAGTGCGCGACGACCCGAGGCTTTCGGATCGCGCCCTTCGGTTCCTTCTTTCATCAAGCGCTCGTAAGTCGACTTGAACCACTCTCGATGCGCTTTTCCGAGTGCTCGCATGAGATGCTCGCGAGCCGCGTGGATTGCGTCGACGTCCACCGTCTGGAAGAACTGCGCCAAATACTGTTCCGCCGGTAACGCCAAGATGAACGAAACGAACGCAGGATCAGCATTTTTATCGGCAAAGAGGGCCGCAAAGGCTTTCGTAAAACTTGTGGGTTCGCGAAGGGGACGGCCTGCTTGGAAATCCGCAACGAGTTCTTTAGCTAACCGAACCGTGAAGAGCTGCGCAGCTTCCCAACGGCAGAAGGCGTCGGAGTCGTGCGCGATCAGGAACGCGAGTTCATCATCCGTGTAGTCGTAGGCGACTTTGACGGGAGCTGAGAAGTTGCGAAGAAGTGAAAGAACAGGTTTCTCTTTCACGCCCGTGAAAACGAAAGTTTGCTTCGGCTCGCGCAAATGAAGAACGAGTGTTTGCTGCTCGCCCGCTTTGATCGCGCCACTTGAAAAGCGTGCCGCGTTTTCAAGTTGAAGCGGAAGATCGCGTCCATCTTTTCCAAGGAGACCGACCGCAATCGGGATGTGATACGGCTTCTTTGTGGGCTGACCAGGCGAAGGACCGCAGCTTTGTTCGATCGTAACCGAGTAAAGTTCTTTGGCAGCATCGTGTTGAGTCGTTACGAAGATCTGCGGTGTGCCGGCTTGGTCATACCAATTCTTGAACTGCGTCAGATCGATGTTATTGGCATCGGCCATCGCCGCGACGAAATCTTCAGTCGTAACCGCTTGGCCATCGTGACGTTTGAAGTAAAGGTCCATGCCTTTGCGGAAGCCGTCGCGTCCTACGATCGTTTCGATCATGCGAATGACTTCGGCACCCTTTTCGTAAACGGTCATCGTGTAGAAGTTATCGATCGAGATGTAGGACTGCGGGCGAATTGGATGCGCCATGGGCCCTGCGTCTTCCGCAAATTGGTGCGTGCGTAGACGAATAACGTGTTCGATGCGGTTCACGGCTTCCGACGTGAGGTCCGACGAGAAACGCTGATCACGGAAG
>SYLX01000127.1 GCA_005808505.1 Bdellovibrionales bacterium
GACCTTGCGGCTCGCTTTCGGAACCATGTGCTCTTGCGCAAGCATCACAGGAGCAAGGCCCGCGCGCCGCACGGCAAACTTCGCAACGCGCGAGAAGACCGGTGCCGCAACCGATCCGCCGTAATAGTCCTTTCGAGGATGATCAACGGCGATGTAGATCACAAACCGCGGGTCATTAGCCGGCAAAAAACCGCCGAAGCTTGAAATATAACCACCGCGCAAATACCCGCGGCCATTGGGATTTACTTTTTGCGCTGTCCCTGTTTTTCCCGCAACTGGATAACCCGGAACTTGCGCGTTGATGCCGGAGCCATCCGTCGTGACTCCGGTCAACATGATCCGCATCTTCGCGACGTGATCATCAGAAAGAACTCGGCGAATCGTGTGCAATTTGGTTTCGTTGCTTTCGCCGTTTTCACGGTCGCGGACAGCTTTGACGATGTAGGGCTGACGCAACCAACCACCATTCGCGATGGCCGCATAAGCATTTGCGATTTGCAGTGGCGTCGCCGTCATCCCGTGACCGAACGAAATGTTCGCGAGCAAATGATCGCGCCAAGGCTGCGGCTGCAAAATCCCGCGGGCTTCGCCAGGAAGATCAACGCCCGTCTTATCACCGAAGCCGAAGGTTTTGAGCGATTCGAGAACAGCGTCAGGACCCATTTTGAAAGCGATCTTCGTTGTGCCGACGTTGGAGGAATGCGCCAAAATTTCGCTGACGGTGAGGATATCAAACTTGTGCTTGCTATCGGCTTCGCGAATCGTGCGCTTGCCGACTTTCATCTGCCCACCTTCGCAGTTGATCTTCGTATTCGGCTCAACAAAGCCTTTCGATAAAGCGCCGGCGATAATGAATGTCTTCATCGTTGAGCCCGGCTCGTAGGAATCTGTGACGGGACGATTCCGCTTGCGATCCGGATTGAATTCGGAGGGACGATTCGGATCAAAACCCGGAGAAGATGCCATCGCCAAAACTTCGGAAGTCTGCGCATCGAGAACGACGCCGACGGCCGAATCGGCATCGTGCGTGCTGACCGCACCAGCCAATTCTTGCTCCAAGATAAATTGAAGCTCGCGGTCAATCGTGAGCTGAACGTCGCTTCCGTTGGGAACTTCGTTGAAGAGCTGGCCGTTGACGATCAAAGGGCGACCGCGAGCGTCGCGACGTACGCTGACCTTCTTTTGCTTGGCTTCGAGGTCATCATTGTATTTCAGTTCAAGTCCTTCTAAGCCTTGGCTCTCGCCGCCTACAAAACCAAGTACGTGCGAGAGCAGCTTATCGTTTGGATAGATGCGCTGACTCTCTTCGATGAAACCAAGACCACGAATTTTCTCCGAGGCGATTGCATCACGCACACGCTTAGACAACTGACGCTCGATCCAGACGAAACGCTTTTTACGATTCTTGAATTTGTCTTCAAGTTGCTTGACCGGAGTTTTAAGCTCCTTCGCCAAAAGCTTGATGACCTTCTTGGGCTCCTCGATGATTTTCGGATCCGCAAAGAGCGAGTACGTCGTCATCGAAACGGCAAGCTCGTGCCCGTTGCGATCGATTACGTCGCCGCGACGGGGATTGAGCGTGACGACCGTTTCAAACTGTTTTTTCTGAAGCGTCTTTAGACGGTCGTTCGGCAGCAGCTGCAAGAAAGCGGCTCGCGCGATGACGAGGCTCCACAAACAAGTCAGTAGAATCAAGATCAGGACGATGCGTGCTCTCATTGGGGTCTATTTTCTTCCTTGAAAATCGCTGTCCGCTCCGGGACGGCTTACTGACGAAACGCGACACCTTGCTCAGTCATCTGAATGATCTGGCCTGTGCCAGGCTTCTTCAGCGTCAGTTTTGCTTGAGCCACCGCTTGAAGACGCTCAGGACGCGTGATCTTAGCGAGCTGAACCATTTGTTGGCGCTCGTGATCGCGCATCTGACGCTCTTCGCGCGTGAGTTTCAAAACCGAGTAACCGAGGCGACGGACTTCCATTTTGCAGAAGACGAGGAAGAACAAGCTCGCGACGAAAGCGAGAATCGTCATGAAAGGCGCAAATTCGCGGCTGATGAAATAACCCGTCAACTTTTTCATTCGTCGTCTTCCTCTTCGGAAAATCGCTTGTGGGCGTATTTATCTTTTTTGAGATGAGCGTTCGCGTCTTTTTCGAAAGCGCGAAGCTTCGCACTCCGTGAGCGCGGGTTCATACGGATCTCTTCGTCACTCGGCTTGATCACTTTCTTGTTCACGAGCCGACCTTTGTCGAGATGCGCTTTGAAGATGTTCTTCACGATGCGGTCTTCGAGAGAGTGAAACGTGATGACCGCGAGGATCCCGCCTTCATTCAATCCCTCGATGAGCGGCGCGATCGCTTCGGACAACGTCGAAAGCTCTTCGTTGACCTTGATTCGTAGGGCTTGGAAGTACCGAGTAGCCGGGTTCGAACCCTTTTTGTGCCAACCATCCACCCGTTCGATCATCGAAGCGAGTTCGCGAGTCGTCTCAAAGGGTTTCTTCGCCTTGCGATCCTGCACGATGGCGCGCGCGACGCGGAAGGGCTTTTGCACTTCGCCGTATTCGATGAACAAGCGGGCAAGATCTTGCTCTTCCCACTCATTCACGATTTTCGCGGCGGTGATTTCACCGCGTTGATCCATGCGCATGTCGAGTGGGCCATCATGATAGAAACTGAAGCCTCGGTCAGCGCGATCGAGCTGCGGCGAGCTGACGCCAAGATCGAGCAACATGACGTCAAAGCCTTTGGGAAAGTTTTCTCCCTGAGCTTCTTTGACACGACTGAACTCGTTGTAACTTGCGCGCACGAGGTTGAGGCGACCGGCTTGAATTTCCGTCGCGAACTTTTCGCTCCCGAAACGGATGGCGTCTTCATCCCAATCAAATGCCACCATCTTCGCTTCGGGCCACTCGTTGAGAACGGCAGCCGCATGTCCTCCGCGGCCGAATGTTCCGTCAAAAGCAAATCGAATGGGATGGTTTACGCCTCGAAAAAGCGTCATCACGTCATTTAAGAACACGGGAACGTGAGCGTCGCTCATGAGTTTTCCTCAAGATCTTCGAGCGCGGCAACGGCAGTCATCGTATCTTCGAAATTTTCGGTGAGTTGCTCGTAGACCGAAGTCCAGTTCGCTTGCGACCAGATCTCGAACTTCTCTCCGAGTCCGACGAGAACGGCGGCGCTTTCCAAACCGGCGAAGCGACGCAAGCTCTGCGGAACAAGGATTCGGTTTTGCGCATCGACTTCCACGGGCTGACCACCTGATAAATAAAAACGGCTGAAAGCTTGAACTTCCGGCTTGAGCGAAGACATCTTCGCGATTTTGCGCTCAAGCCGCTCCCACTCGGCAAGTGTATAGACGTGCAAACATGAGCGGGATTGGTAACGAGCGTTCGTGACGACCAGAGTGGGCGCCTGTCCCGGCAGAATTTGTCGGTACGCAGGCGGCATGGACAAGCGACCCTTCGGATCTAGCTTGATCTCAAATCGTCCGCGAAACGGGCCGTGTGCGAGGTTGGTCATCCTAACGCCTGTCGCTCTTTCGTCGCGCTTAAACCGCGAACATCGTGAAGCTCGGGAATCAAAAGCCCTTCCGTGGACCCCTGATGGCAGAAAAAGTTTCAGCGGGACCCAACAATTCCTGTTTGAACTTTTGCACGTAGGCCTTGAGTTCGTCGCCTCTCAGTCTATGACTGAGCCGCATCCGAACCGCGAACTACGCGCGCAAATCCCCGCAATCGTTGGGAGAACCACCGCGCTCCACTTTTTACCACCTCCTTCCACTGTAGGGACTCAGGCTTAGACGCGTCAAGTCCCGGATTTCCTTTTGAGGTTCTCTGTCAGGGCGTGTTACACTGGTAGAAGTCCAGGGATTTCAAGAAGATAGCAAGGCGACCGACTAAAGACAGCCAACGAATCTGACCCCGCAGCGCGAGTCGTTCTGGCTGGGTTCAAAGAAAGCGAACCAACCGGCCTTCTTCCTATGCGGCCTTGACCAGTCGAAAGACCTGGAAAGACCTAGTAGCAGTCTTTAAGAAGTTACTTTCGGTCTCGAACGCTGTCAGGAGAGGGAAGACTTTTCGGCCATGATGATCGACTGCCCGAAATGCGGATTTAATCAGCCTCGCGATCAGTACTGCGCCCGTTGCGGTGTCGATATGATCGCATTCAAGCCTGCCGCAAAGCCTTTCGCGCAACGCCTTCTCGGCAGCACTTTGTTTCAAGTCTCTGCCCTGATTCTCGTCATCGGCGTCGTCTTCACGATCGCGCGTCATCACAATCGTCGATTAATTGCGGATCGTATCTCATCAATTGAAAACGCCAACACTCAAGTGATTAGCCAACGCTCTCAAGACGAGGCCAATAAGGCCGAACTTTCGAGTGAATCGACGGCGGCTGCCACCGGTGCGACCGCAAACGCGGCTCCTGCGCAACCGGAGGCGAGCGCCGACCCGTCAGCACAACCTGCGTCCGTTCAAACTTCAAGCTCATCATCGAGTCTCGTGGGAGCAGAAGGCGCACCGCCGGCACCAGGTGCCGCAACGGATGAAGCCGCGAAAGCCTCGACTTCTGCGGGTGGAGCTGCAGCCCGAGCCCCGACAACTGTGAGAATCGTATTCGCGGAAGTCCAACGTTCGCTGCTTCAAGAACTCATTGCGAGTGCCGACCCCCGCTCGTCAGGATCGCAAGGACCTATTTACGCAGGCGTTGTTCCGAACCTGCAAACGAAACTTAAGAATGCGCAGTCATCTGGTTTATTGAATCTTCTCGATAGCAACTCACGCATGGTTCGAACTGCGCAGAACGCAGAGTTCTACGGCGGCCAACGCGATGAAGCGGGTCAATTCCTCGGCTTCATGGTCGACGTGACTCCTCAGCAACTCGATGACAACGAAGCTCAACTTCAAGTGCGCGTTTGGCGCTACTTGCGCGAAGTCGACGCGAATCCTCAAGTCAGCGAGTTTGCGCTTCCGCTTCCTGAACTCATGTCGATCCCGTCAGGTGGAGGCGCTTTCATTGCGGGTGCGCTTCCCCGCCGCACGCTCTCGGAATCCGAACGCCGGTATTACGACTCGATCAAAGTTCTGCGCACGCTGAATTCCGAAGAGTTCCGCAGCGGCGCTACGGATCTCATCATCATCGTCGAGCCTAAGTAAACTCAGCTCAAATTTTGCTTTCCCCTACCCACCTCGCCCACATGGTTGACGCCGCGCAATTCTCCTTGGGCGTGCCGCTGCCGACGAGTTAGTTTCTGGTCGTAGATTTCCTTCAGCGGGAGCGACTATGGAAGGCAACATCGAAGTCATCGTCGGCAGCATGTTCAGCGGAAAAACGGAAGAACTCATCCGTCTGCTTCGCCGCGCGCAGTACGCAAAACAACCACTCCAAGTTTTCAAACCGCGAATTGATGATCGTTACAGTGCCGATCACGTCGCCAGTCATGACCGTTCGCTTTTTCCTTCAGTCGTGATCGAGAGCGCGATCGAAATTTACAAGCACCTGCGCCCAGAAACGAAAGTCATCGGCATCGACGAAGGACAATTCTTCGACGACGAGTTGATCGACGTTGCTAACGAGCTTGCTGAGCGCGGATTGCGCGTGATCATCGCCGGTCTCGACATGAATTGGAAAGGTGAACCTTTCCATCCGATGCCGGCTTTGATGGCGATCGCCGAGAACGTCACCAAACTCCACGCCGTCTGTGTTGTTTGCGGGAACTCGGCTTCACGCACGCAACGCCTGATCAAGAATGAAAACTCAGTCCTCGTTGGCGACCATACGACTTACGAGTCTCGATGCCGAAAGTGCTTCGATCCCGAACTAGCAGTCTCTAGCGACGCCCCTTCACTCTCGCTCGTTGATGCTGGAGCTCCCGGCTCCATCATGATTCAGGGTGCGATCCACCACGCCGCCGAAGCGTAATTCACCTAGGGAGAATACCGATGAGCTTCCGCTTAAGCGAAATCGAACATCATTACGGTAAAAACGTTCACATCCTCAGCGACCCGTGCGCTCGCTCGTGGCTGGCACGTCTTTGCTCACCTTCGACGTTTCAACCGCAGATCAACTCACTCGTTGAATATCTCTACACGGGGCTACTGAAGACTTGCATGAACAACGAGTTTCCGCGCAAGCGAGTCCGGCAACCTACACGCATGACCGCCATGCACCCGGAAGCTCCCCTCGAAGAAGAAGTCTTCGACACGGACACCCGAATCGTGACCGTAAATTTAGCGCGCGCGGGAACTTTCCCGAGCCATGTTTGCTACGGCCTTTTGAATAACGTCATGGATCCACAGCTTGTCCGCCAAGACCATATCCTCGCGTCTCGTCTGACAGATGATGCGCAAAAGGTAACGGGAACCGCGCTAGGTGGCGCAAAAATCGGTGGAGATGTCGACGCGTCGATCGTTATTTTTCCCGATCCCATGGGCGCAACCGGAAACACGTTGGTCTCTTCTCTTGATCACTACAAAAAGGTCGTTGGCGGCAAAGCCCTCAAGTACATCGCGCTTCACCTGATCGTAACGCCGGAGTACTTAAAAAATGTAACGGCTCAGCATCCGGATCTATTGATCTACGCGGTACGCGTAGATCGTGGCCTCTCTACCCCGAAGGCGCTGCAAGCTGCCCCAGGCTTATACTGGAACGAAGAACGCGGTTTGAACGATAAGCACTATATCGTGCCTGGTGGCGGTGGATTCGGTGAGATCATGAACAATTCGTTTGTCTGATTGCACGCTCCCGTAGAAACTCAACGCTTAGACCCCTTTTGAGAAGGAACTTGAAAGCCATGTCGCAAATCGCTTCCCAGCTGAAGATGTCCAAGCTGATCGACGAAAAGAAAATCGCCGCTCGCGTTAAGGAGATGGGCGAACAGATCACGAAGGCATGTAAGAACGAAGACCTCATCGCCGTTTGCGTGCTCAAAGGGTCTTTTATGTTTTATTCGGATTTGATCCGCAGCATCGACGCGGACATTCGTTCGGACTTCCTGGGCTGCGCAAGCTACGGCGACGCTATGAAGTCATCTGGCGAAGTGAAACTCACGCTCGATTTGACGAACGGGATCGAAGGCAAAAACGTTCTGCTCGTTGAAGACATCGTCGACTCGGGTCTTACGATGAGCTTTCTCCAAAAGACGCTCGCAGCGAGAAACCCGAAACGTCTCATGAGCGCAGCGCTTCTCTTTAAGCCCGAAGCTCTCAAAACAAATTACAAGCCCGATTACGTTGGCTTTGAAATCGGCAATGAATTCGTTGTCGGCTACGGCCTCGATTATCAGAATCGATACCGTAACCTTCCCTACATTGCGGTCGTGAACTCTTTGAACTGATCTTTTTACCGATCGACTTCAGGCAAACGAAAGCGTTGCCTGAAGCGAGCCGGTCCGCGTGTAAATATCGAGCGCGGCCTTCTTCTCTTGCGCCATCTTCTTAGCGGCGCGCAAAGCTTCCGTCTTTTTATTGAACACTACGAGCGGAACACTGGAACCGCGCTCGGCGATCATCCAGCCATCGTCCACGGGTCGAACTTGGTAGGCCCGCGAACGCATCCATTCAACCGGAAGCGTGATCCAGCGCGAAGCACCCTTCATCATTCTTTTTTGGATATCGGAGAATCGCACTAGGCTCGTGATGCCGTCGTCAATGCGCTGAAGCTCGACGTTTACGCCAAAAAGTTTCATCGTAATCCCCTCTTCTTCCCCTCTCTCTCGCTTCGAGAGCGCCCCTTGGCCGGGAAGACGACAATAAGAACGGTTTACTAAACCAAGTTGCTACGACAGACCTTTGGGCTCGATTGTTCTTTGCCGGAGATTCGTTGAATTCGGATTTTTGCGAAGATTTGGTGGCGTTTTGGAAATGAGGCGCGCCAACAACGGTGGGCGCGCGCTGAGAACTCTTGAGATTAGCGTGATTCGGAAGCCGTGATGAAGCTAGCGTAGCTCCACGTCAACTCGCGCGCTGCACGCATGTATCCCGTATCACGGTGAAACTGCTCAGAGAGCGACCCATCCGGATTCTGGTGGAAGCGGATCCGCTGCATAAATCCATCGCCTTTTTTGCGAAGGGCTTGCGAGAGGGCTTTCATTTCTTCGGAATCCTGGGCGATCACGGCGCCAGGTTCTAATTTTAAGGACCCCACTTGCGGGCCGACGGCCGCGCGGAAGAGATCAACGTTTGCGTGATTCACTTCCACTTGATCAACGCTGCGAATTGCGCGGGCCAAACGGTAGTGATACTCGGCAAGAGCCGCCGTCGCGAGTACCCAAGGATGTGCGACCGTTGAATCGCTGCCACCAGAGTAAACGTCTTCAGGATAACGACCGATCGCCACGCCAGCGTCGGCGAAACGGTCAGCCGCATTGATTTGGTAGAGTGAGGCGAACGCAGCTTCAAGGCGGCTTGCGGTTGCGATGATCCGGTCATCCGTTACCGAGAATTCGCCCGTTTTTGTTCCCGAGTGGAACACGGCTAGGATCGTCGCGATATCAAGGCCACCTTTATAGTGAATGCCTTCTTTGTAGTTGAGCGTCGCTTGGATGAAGCCACGATTCGGATCCCAGAATGACTGCAGCGACTGTTGGATCACGCCAGCTTGTTGCTCGTAGAAGGTCGCGGCTTCTTTGTCACCGAGACGATGCGCCAGCGCCGCGCCTTCGCGGAGTGCCGCATGCTGAACCATGCGTGTGTAGAAGTGATCGCCTTTTACTTCTTCCCAAAGATCGTAGGAACTCTCTTGCCAATGATGAGCAACGAACTCGAGATCGGCTTTGATGACCGTGTCGGCTGGTAACGAGTTCCGATAGAGTTTTTCGTTAACGTAAGCCGCGTCGCCGTCGCTCAAGAGCGATTTCGCGAAGCGAATGAGGGTCAGAGCGCGAAGCGCTGGGCCATCATTCTGCGGACGTCCCCAAGGAAGATCAAAGGGACGACCATCAACGTAAAACTTCGGCTCCCCTAATCCGGTTTGCGCGTTCGAGAGTTGGTTTGCGCGCGAGAAGTCGACGTAAGTTTTGATAGCGGCTAAGAAGTCGTCTTGCTTATTCGAGAGGTAGTCACGCACGATCAGATCCATCACGAGGGCTGCGTCACGTGTCCAGTGATAGTAATAATCCGGATCGCACTTGGAAGGGGACGCAACGACGACACCGGGAGCTGTATCGGCGCGGTTGATGTTTGCGAGCAGGCGTGTCCACGAAGTGGATTTTTGCGAGTCGATCCAACTTTCAAAGCTCTGCTGGAAAGCAGGCGAAGCGCCGAGTTCAAAGTGAGGCTGCGGTGCTGTCGCCCCCGCACACGCAACACCCGTTGCCGCGAACATTCCGGGCGAAGCTGAGGCCATGGCGGGAATGATTGTCGCAGCCGCCACAAGGGAAAGGACAACGCCCTTGAGCGTGGCGAATCCCGAACGAGCGGCATGAATATTTTGATCAGATCCTTGATCAATTCCGAGATCTTTTTGATCTAGTTGACGCATCCTGAGGCCCTCCAGCGGCGAGTCAAAAGCCGACAAAGGGGTAACGAATTCTCACCTTTTAGCCAACCGAAAACATTGGGAATATTTAGACACAGATTAATCCAACGATCTCCACAAATACCAACTCGCAACCGTTCTGTAGGGCTTCCAACGTTCGCTCAAAACTGAAAGAGTTTTGCGGTCGGGCATTTCTTTCAAGGTATGCAGAATCATGGCGGATTTCTTAATCGCAAAGTCGTCGACGGCGAGCACGTCCGCGCGTCCTAAGCCAAAAATGAGGAGCATTTCGACCGTCCAACGACCCACGCCACGAATCGGGATAAGCAGCTCAATAATTTCTTCATCGCTCAGCTTGCTCATCTTTTTGCGATCGGGGACGCGCCCCTCGAAGGCCGCCTTAGCAAGATCTTTAACTGCAGCTATTTTTTGCCGAGAAAGTCCGGCACCGCGAAGTGCGGTTTCGGGCGTAGTGAGAACTTCTTCCGGGGTAGGATTACGCCCGCCGAAAAGATCTTTCACGCGTCCGTGGATGGTGCCGGCCGCTTTTCCACTGAGTTGCTGGAAGATGATCGATCGGAGGAGCCATTCGTAAGGTGATCCTTTGCGATCGACTTTGAGTCGAAAAGGTCCGATGCGCTTCATGAGCCGGCCTAGCTTTGGATCCCGACGACGCAAAAATTCAATGACCTCTTGCTCGTCGAAATCTTTCAGAAGGGAGCGCGGCGGATGGTCGACGGCGAAGAGAGGCTCCACCGCTCGGTTGCTTTTCGATTTTTTAGGCGCTGCTTTGGGAGAGCGGCTCTTCATGCCGGCTACGATTTGCCGCCGGCCTGCTTCTTGTCAACGTAGTCTTCGCGGATCCAACGTCGTATCCGTTGAGTCAGATCCTCGCTCGGACCAAAGAACATGAATTGGCAGCGGAAGCTTTCGCTATCGCTGAGCTTTTCCGCTGAGTGGTATTTTCCAGAAACCCACTCGCCGTCCTCGCCGAAGAGTTTACTGTAAAAACGCATGAAAGACTTATCGCGGAAGACACTCGGATGAACGACGTTGAGTCCAAATTCCGAGATCTCGTCCATAACGACTTCTTTTCCGAGTTTTGCTGGTTGTTCGCACGGCAAAAACGGAGGCTGCTCGGGCTCACGCGCGGGCACAAGGCTTGGAAAAAACATTCCGTACTTCTGAACAAGGAAACGCCGATCGAGTGGTTTCATGACAAAGTCGTGAAGACCCTTGATTCGGAAGTCTTCGGCTCGCGCTCGCGTTTTTGGATCTGACATCACGATGATCTTCGGCGGCTGATCTTCGGGACCAAGCACCTTCGTCGCGCGGAGAAGCTCGACGAAGTTTTCGTACCACTTGAGCGGATCAGGTTTGAGGAACGCACCGTCGAGAAGGATCGCTTCGAAGCGGAAAGAAGAAGGATCTTTCGACGGAACGCCGCCTGGTCCGGCCGCTTGCAACATCGCTTGTTTGTACTGCTCGACATCGATCTCCGTGAGATCAACGCGAATCAACGATGTTCCGTCTGCGCCCGCTTTTTCGAGGACGCCGCTCGCATCAAGATAAATCACACGTCCGTTAGCATCGAGCATGCGGAAGATCACTTTGCCGGGCGTGCCCTGCTCCACGAAACCAAGAAACTCTTCGAAAGTTTCGCGGTCGTCTTTTTCGACCGAGTTTAAAAAGAGATCCCCTCGCTCCATCCACTCGTTTGCGGGACGGCCGAGGACCATATCGATCTTCCGGAGGCCCGGCT
This sequence comes from Bdellovibrionales bacterium, assembly GCA_005808505.1. Lineage (GTDB taxonomy): Bacteria > Bdellovibrionota > Bdellovibrionia > Bdellovibrionales > JAMPXM01 > SYLX01. The sequence continues at coordinate 11,240 of SYLX01000127.1, forward strand.
CGAACTTCACGAGCTCAAATGTCTTTCCGCGCAGAACGATTGTAATCTTCTTTCCGCCCGGGAAGCTCGGTGCCGCGCTTGATCCACCTGTTGAAGTTGCAGGAGGAGTGGCGACAGCAAGCGGTTTAACCGACGTCTCGGGGAGGAGTCGTCGAAGGTCCGAGATAAAGCGCGTGTACGAAGGAAACGCCCGAACCGTGAGGCCCTTGAAGCCCGTTTCTATCGCGCTCTTTGCTTCATTCAGCGTTTCAGGGTTCATGTCGATGATAGCGAACTTGCGGAGCTTCAAGAGCGCCATCTTCTCTTGGAGTTCTTTCGAAAGCGCGGGCTTAGCGCCGGGAGCCGCCGTTGCGGCGGGAGTTTGACCAGCAGGCGCGCCAGGCGCGGTCCAAACTTTTGCCGTTCGCATTTGCGTTTGGTTAGCTTTGATGAAGCGACGAACATTCGAAAGTTGATCAGGCGTGATGCCGAAGTAAGCGAACCGCACCGCGAACTCGCCTTCACGTACGGGGTGGCGAACACTTTCGTAAACTCGACCGATCAGTCGACGAGCTCCTTTAGTCCCGAATATTTCGCTGTGGATTGTCGCAAAGGCTCCTTCAGGAACCGGGCCCGGGCTTCGCACGGAAACCGCGAACTCGGAGACTTCGTCAATCATCACATCTCGACCAATCTCCACCACTTGCTGAGTCTTTGCGCGGAAAAGAAAAGTCGGAGACATCTTCGGATTGTCGGCGAGGAGAAACTCACATTTTTGAAGAAAGACCGACTTATCGAGTGGCTTGAGAATCAAATCGTCAATGGCATCGTGCTGGAAGACTTCGAGTCGAGGAGTGGCGCCTTCAAATGCCATCAAAAGAACTTTGGCGCTGCCTCCGCCTAAAAACAGCTGGCCTTTTTCCGTCATGAAACGCTGGAGATCAAGAATCGCCTGAATTGGCTTCTGCTGAATGATATCGAGGTCGATGACGAATAAACTAATATTCTTTAGTGCGGGAGGTTGGTTCGCAGGCGCCGGTGTCGCTTCGGCATCATTCGTTTTCTCGATGATGCCTTTGAAATCTTCGATGGACTTAAATGCCTCGAAGCGAACTTTCTCCGCCATCGACTGTCGCACCCAAAGCTCTACCTGCGAGGTCAAGCGTGGATCGGCGGATAAAAACACCGTGGAAACCATCTCGGAGAAGCCTTTCTCTGGACGCGTGACGAGTCGATAACGTTAATATAATTTTAACCGGGTCGATGCTGGCGCCACAAGTCCGGCGAGCCGATTTTCTCAAGTCATTCATAGAATTTGGAAGCTTGCTGAAGCTTCGCCTGACCTGAGATGTTTCGTTTTGATGCGCTGGAAGTCATGCGCCAAACTCGATGAAAGTTCGAAGCAAAACTCACCTAAGGAACTTTAATGAAGATCACGATTTTGCAACACTCAAACGGTACGCCTCCTGGAACCGTGCTCGACTGGATTAAAGAACGGGGTCACCAAGCGGACGTGCGCCGTCTTCAAGACACACCTGCGGGTCAGAGCCTACTTCCTTCATTGAGCGAGACTGAGTTTCTCATCATTCTTGGTGGGCCCATGAACGTCGATGACGTCGATAAACATCCCTGGTTGAACGACGAGAAAAAGTTTTTGCGACAGGCCATTGAAGGCAACAAGCCTTGCGTCGGGCTTTGCTTGGGTGGGCAACTATTGGCCCAAACTCTCGGAGCTACGGTCAGAAAGCACAAGCACTGGGAAGTTGGTTGGCATTCGGTACAACTCAACGGCGGCAAGAAGGATTTGACCGTCTTCCAATGGCATCAAGATACATTTGGTCTTCCCGAGGGTGCGATGCGGATCGCGACGAACTCCATCACGGAAAACCAGGGCTTCCGATTCCGCGATCATGTTGTAGGTCTTCAATTTCATCCCGAAGCGACACCCGAGTGGGTTAAGGAATGCACGGAGGAAGAAGACTATCCGCAAGGACCTTACGTCCAAGACGAGGCGACGGTGATGGCGGGACTCGATCATCTTCCGCAGCTGCGACGTTGGTTCTTTGAACTCTTAGACGAAGTCGAAAAAAACGCCCAGCGCTGAGGCTGGGCGTTCCCGTACGGACTTTCCGAGACGGTTTTTAAACGTCTTTGAAACGAGGGTCGTTTTCGGAAGGAATCTCAATATCCGCGCCGGCCGCTAGCTTAATCGGGGCGGATGTCTTTGCGGATGAACTTACCGGTGCCGCTGATTCGGCTCTCGACGCGGGAGACTTCTTCGGCTCGAATTTGACAACGTTTGGCTTTGCGGGCTCCGACTTGGGTGCCGAAGGTGGCGCTGCACGACGAGGCGCCGGCACCGGAGTCTGCGTGTGCGTGGGCGTCTTTGCTCCAGGACGCGTGTTGTACGAAGACAACTGGATGTTCGCGTCTCCTCCATCCACAATCGCCATTAAGGACTGAACCGTTCCACGAAGAAGCGTCGATTGCGATGAGATCTGCTCCGCGGCTTGAGCCGCGATGTTCGCAGCGAGAGCGTTTGACTGCGTAACGGTGTCGAGCTGAGCCATCGCTTTGCTGATCTCGCGAACGCCTTGCGCCTGATCTTTGCTCGCACTCGCGATATCGCTCGACATTTGCGAAACGTCCGTAACGTTGCCCACGATTTCGTCGAGCACGTGCGCACATTCTTCAGCTACGCGGCGACCAGCATCGACTTTGTCTTTACCGACGCGAACTAAGCGCTCTACATTTTCTTTCGTGTCGTTGACGATGCTTTCAACTTTGCGGATGCTCGAGTCGAGCATTTCCGAAATCTCTTTCGCCGCGGTTCCCGACATCTGCGCGAGATTTCCGACTTCTTCAGCTACGACCGCGAAGCCTTTGCCGTGCTCGCCAGCACGTGCAGCTTCAACCGACGCATTGAAAGAGAGAAGCTTCGTTTGGAAAACGATGTCGTTGATGACTTTCGTTTTGTTGCCGATCTCTGCAATCACTTTCGTGATCTCGGAAATCTGGCGATTCGATTCATTCACCTGATTCATGATGTCTTGGTTACTTTGATCGATTTCGGAAATCGCGCGAGTCATTTCCTCGACGACTTCTTTACCTTTCATGGCGCTCGACTGGCTCGTGCTCGAAACGGAGTTAGCGCGTTGAGCGTTCTCCGTGTTGCGCGTCACGATCTCGTTGAGTTCTTGGGTTGCCGCAGCCGTTTGTTGCAATGCCGAAGCTTGCTCTGTTGTCGAACGCGAAAGTTTCGCGGCCGAGTCTGCGACTACACCGCTCGCTGATTCCACTTTGCCGAAGTTTTCGGCGAGGCCTTGCACGGCCGCCGCGATGGAATTGCGAATTTGCTGGAGGATGAAGAAGCCGAACGCGATATTCAAACACGTCACGAGGCCGGCTACGATGACGAATGAATCTTTCGAAGCGCCCGTCCAACCGAGCCAAGCTAGAAAGAAACACTCGATCGAGAAGCCGCCGAACACCAACCAAAGTTTTGCGTTCAAACTGAAAGTTTTCACAAGCTCTCCTGGAACTTAGGCGGCAGTTTGGGATTTCATGGCTTTGAGATCTTCAACGCTCAAAGTCTTTTCGATATCGAGGAGCAAGATGAGACGCTTATCTTTGCGGGTGACACCGCGGATGTAAGCCGTATCTTTTCCGCCCATGTCCGGTGGAGGCTGAATTTCTTCGTTTCCTACGGCGAGTACGCTCTCGACGGAGTCGACGATGACGCCGAGGGAGAGTGGAGAAAGATCAAGAATGATGATCGCCGTCTCGCCGCTCGCATCGGCTTTGGGCATCTTCAATTTCATGCGGAGATCGATGATCGAGATGACTTGCCCGCGCAGGTTCATGATGCCTTTGAAATGCGGAGGGCTGTAAGGCACCGGCGTTGTTTCCGTCAGCGCGATGACTTCTTTCACTTTTAGAAGCGGAACCGCGTACTGCTCGTCATTCAGCGAGAAAGTCAGAAAGCGGGATGCCTCAGAAGCAATCGTCTTTGCCGCGCTTTTTTTGATTTCCATCGTCGTCTCCCTTTTTTCCACTCTTCACTCGTCGGTGAAACGACGTGCGAATTTTAGGGATTTTACGATACCTCCACGCCTCCCCGACCTAAGTTGGTGCGATCTTGAGCCGTGGCGGGATGTGAAATTGGTCGTTCCACCGTGCTCGCTGTCGCGGCGGCACAGATTGACGCGAGTTCGGGTCAACTACCAAACAGCGCGACTTTAAAGGAGGCGCGTTAACGACTTTCGGCGGGCGTTTCGTTTCGAGACGCCGCTACTAGGGCGTTGACGATGCGCGCGAGCGGCTGACCTTGCGCAGAGGCTTTGACTCCACTTTCGCGCCACGATTCCGGCAAGGGGTCGCTTAGATTCCAAGGACCTTTGGCCTGCGCTTCGTAGGCAGTTTTTGGTGTTTCACCGCGAGCGGGAACCCAGATGAAATCGGGATGGCGAACTTGGTACCACTCCCCACCTATGATTTCACCATCGCGGTTGAGTTCGAGATCGTAAAGGTACTTCACCTTTTTTGTTCCGTCGTACTCAGCGCTATCCTTTTGGCGCTGCTTCGGAACCGTGATTCGTTTGTACTCAATTTCAAGTGAGACACCGACGATCTCCACGGCATCGGGACTTCGATAAATCTCGAACTTGTCTTTCGTGAATTTCTCGCGAGCGATCGCGGCCCGCTCAAGCCGCGAAGTTGACTTCTTCGTTTGTGGATTGAAGTAGCGATACTTGTAACTCACGAGCGGTTGGTTCCAAACTTGGCGATCGTAAGTGGAATCAATCAGCAGATTCTTTTTAGCAACTCCCATTTGGTTGACGAGGGCCATGTGGAAGATGCCGGGGTTTCCGTCTTGGCACTTCTCGCTGATCACGCGGCCTGTGGAATCTCTTTGCGGATCTTTTTCATCGCAGCGCCCACCGATCAAACGAATGCGCGGAAGAGCGTTCGCCCACAATGCAACCGATAGTGCTTTGATGTCTTCGGGGTAAAACCGGATTTTGCTTTGGCCATCGGCTGCGGGCACATCGATTGCGCGAAGAGGTCGCGGCACGCTGATCGAAGCAGGCGCCCAGCCGTGACAGTAGCCATGCCACTTGGGAACTACGCCTTCTTGCTCCATGCGTGAGCGTCCACTTCCCCACTCATAGTTCGTAAGCCAGCCATCGCGTTTGTCCTCGATGGAACCGAGGAGAAGATCGTACTTCTCCGCGGGACTGAGCTTATCGATCTTGTCGGCGTCGCCGCTGGTGACGATATCGTAGAAGCTGTGACCAGGTTTTGAAACGAGAGCCCAAGCTTTCTGCCAGCTCGATGCTTTTGAAGATGAACGGCTCGCGTAGCGTTGGGCCGTGTGGCCGCGATATTCGTTGTAGATCGAGCTCGACCAAACTTCGTTTGTGAGGTCGACGGACTTGTATCCCCGCGCATCGATCTCGCGCAAGTTGCGGAGGATGCGTCCGTCGGTTTCCATGAGATCTTCTTTATCGACTAGATCTTCGATCTTTTCTTTGGCGGCTGATTCAGCTCGCGGTCCTGCCGCTTCGATGATTTCGTCGCGCGCTTCGTTTTTCGCATCCAAGGCTTCTTGATCGATGAGTTCTTTGTCGTCTATCGGCTCACCTGATGGATCACGATCCATGAAGGTGCGAGAGTCACGGTCGAAAGCGTCCAGGAGTCGATCCGTGTCGGCATCGCCATCGGCATACGTGAGATTGATGTCTGGACCTGGATCGTACGAGCAACCGCAAAGCGGAAGCGTGATCGCCGTGGCGAGGCTGAAGAGTAGAATCGTTTTTTTACTGATGGTCTTGCTGAGGGTCCGTCCCATGGTTCGCCTCCCCGTCCAGATGCGCGTTCACGGTAGCCCCGCGAACTGTCGGAGGGAACAATTAATTTCTAGAACCTAACGGGTTTACCCACCACGCCGAAGCTAGTCAGAGATACTTCTTGAAGAGACCATCGTAATATTCACTTACTTTCTTCATATCTACGGTGTTCAAGAAATTCGAGAAGCTCATCCACACGACTAATCCGTTGAGATCCTGAAACTGCGGAGGCAACAGCGTAGGTGGATCAATGACACCATCGAGGGAACGTTGATAAATGAGCGGTACATCGTCAACGTGGAGTTTTCCCGCAAAAATGAAAGGGACGATCTCAGGCTTGCCTTTGCGAATTGCTGTGCGGATGAAGTTGTAATTCTCGATGAAGCCGCGGCAGTAGGAGATGTCTTTCGTGAAGGGTGCTCCGCCTTTTACGTCGCCGCCGCGAAAAACGCGCATCGCATTTCGAAACGCATCCGACTCTGGATAACCTTCCGTAAGGTAGAAGTCGTAAAGCTCGAGGAAGTCGGCTCCGTCCTCGGCTTTGTCGACACCCAGAATCCGGTCGTTGATCGTGCGCGCGCGCAGCGGGTATGTGCTGAAGGTTAAAATTTCCATCAAGATGGCCAAGCCTTCTTGAGTCGCCGCAACCCGAGGCGGACCTTTTGACAAAAATCGTGCGACTCTTTGAGCTTTGCCGTTCAGAGTTGTCGCGACGTGCACCCAACCTTCATGCACTTCAAAGATGTCGATGTCTTTGCGTGAGAACCGCGCTCCTTCTTTGATCTTGATCACGTCACTGCCGGCAGCTGCATCGGCCACGATTCCATCGGAGATGATGACGTCAATCTTGTCTTTGAGGAACGAGCGATCGAAACGAGTTTGCAACTCGCGCACGACTTCCTCGGAGGAGAGATCCTTCGGGTATTCTTGCCCCAGAAACTTATTCTCGAGCTGCGCGAGGATATGATAGAGCTGTCGCCCTTGATCCATGATCGTGATTCGATCTTCGAAGAAGGTGTCTTTAGGCGAACCGTAGAGAACTCGGCTGGAGTCGTAAAACGCCTTCGTTCCCCGCGCGGTCAACATGCGCACCAGCTCGCGATACTGCGTCACCGTCGACTTCAAGAGTCGACCTAAGTCGTCTTCATCGCCCAGCTCGCGGCTGATGGCGGCCGAGATGGAGGCAAGTTCTTCATCTTTCGCCTTCGGATCAAATCCGAGCTGAATGTTCTTGTAGTAATCAGCGTCGACTCTCGGGAGCTCTCTTGCCTTGTACTTGAAAAAGTCTTCTTCGACCGTTGGGTCCCACTTGATCGCATCGAGGACGCGAATGGGTTTCTGCGCTTCGACGATCATATCGGAGAGATGCTTGATCTTTTCTTTGTAAGTGACCCACATATTCTTCAACGATTCCTTCGAAGATCTGTTTCCGAGCACCAAACTCGAAACACATCCATTTGGCCACTGACGGCGTGAGAGTACAAGTCGTGCTTTGGGCGTTAGTGGTAGACGGAGTAGGCTTGAGTAGGTGTACGGACCGTGCGGAATTTGTTCATGTGCTCACGTCCAAATATTTGTTCAGCGGCGTGCATGGTGTGTTGGCGGCAGAGGCATCTCAAGTTTGAGAGCGCGTTCGTGCCACCTTTTGCCTTTGGAATGATGTGATCAACTTGCAAGTTGTGGGTGGCGCTGCAACGTTGGCCGGTGACGGGGTCTTGGTACTCGCAAGTCTGCGCTTTTTGGATGATGTAGCGGCGGAGTTTTTTAGGGACGGACTTCGCAGCGGTTTCGCGGGGCGTCTCTGCTTGAGCTGGTTCGAGTTGTTTGAGGAGCGCGGTGAAGGCTTCGTCAAGAACTTCGGCGGAGCTCTGGGTGCCGAGGAGTTCCTTGAGGCGGTCAAGTTTGGCGCGCGTTTTGGCCGGGAGATCTGTTGTTAGTCGTGAGTGGTCCTCATTGAGCGTGCGTAGTGAGTCCTTACCGGTGTTGGTTTCGGGGAACTCGGCTGCGAGGAGTTGTTCGGTCTGCGCGGAAGTTTTTCGTTCGATCTTTGCGACGAGTTCGCGCTTCTGTTCCTTGGTCATGCGTTGACCTGTGCGCTTCTCTTCTTTTCGCACCGATGTTGCAACTTGCGTAAGTGTCGTGAGATTCACGTCACCTTGAGTGAACTTCTCTGTGGGCAGAAGAGCGAGGAGTCGCGAAGCTTGGACTCTGCGGTGAGCTGCGGACTCTGAGAACTTATGACGTTTGATGAGCCAGTCGTAGACCGAGCTGAAGCCAAGTAC
>SYLX01000128.1 GCA_005808505.1 Bdellovibrionales bacterium
AAGACAGTATTGTTTTGGGAAGCCAGGAGCTGAAATGGCGTTTGCCGGGTTCGGTAGACAAATTTTTGCAGTCTTCGTCTGCGCCAACTTCACGTTGGCGTCTGCTCCCGTGTCTGCGAAGTCGAAGCTGAAGTCGCAGTCATTTGACGAGAGTAAATTCGTCGCTGACGAGTACGCTCCCGCGAAGAAAAAGGGACGGCGTGGTCCGGCTTCGGCTGCCAATCATGCTTCCGCCGCAAAGTCTGGCAAGAAGCGTGGGCCTACCTTCTCAGCTTTCAATGTCGATGGTCGCAAAGTGCGTATGGTTCAAGCCTTCAATAAAGAAGGACGAATCGTGTCTCAGATCCTGTTGTCTGAAGGACGTGCGGAGTTTTCACTCGATCGCAACGGCGATGGCCTTGTCGATACTTGGGAGATGTCGAACAAAGACGGCCGTATGGAACTCTCAGAACCTTACAATGGCAACTTCCTTACGATGAAAATTGAGCATCGCTTGAAGGACACGGCCTACATCATGAAGTACGGTTACCGGCCTTCAACGAAGATGTACAAGCTTTACGCGGTTGAGAAGAAGCCGTTCGAAAAGTTGAATTACCAACAAGACATCGTTATTGGCTGTCGCGAAAAGGATGCTGAACTTCAGCAATTCGCATCCGAGTTGTCTAAACATCTTCAGTCTAGTGATAATGCGAGCCAACTTCGCAAAACCCTAGAAAAGGACTTGCTCGACGATAACTGCCGTAAGCCGCCATTTCAAGAAATGGCGCCAAGCATGGTGGACGGAGTGATGAAAGTCGCACTCTCTGATCCGAACTTTGAAAATAAAAAGACTCGCGACGAAGAAAAAGCAGAGCACGCTAATAAAGGCGTCAAGGAAGAAAAAGGAACGTTCCTGCAATGCCTTCGTCATTATGAACTCGATACTCACGCCAGCCGTATTATGAGCGCTATTGGTCAGTTCACTTCCAAGGTCGACAAGGACAACCGCTATCAGTGGGGCGGCATCAAGTGCGAAGTCGAACCGGGCCAAGTCGCAAGTTACCAGTACGAAAATCCACCGACCCTTTACTTTCACGCGACGAAGGACACCTGGAAGAATCCAGAAGTCGCGAAGAAGGTGAAGACCGCTGATCCGGCACAGGCCTATGCGCGCGTGTTCTTTCACGAAATGCTTCATTTCTCGCTGATCGCTGATGAAGGTGTCACCAAGATGATCGAGGGTTGCTGCGCAACTCCCGAGGGTGAAGGCACCTCGTGTAAGGAATTGGAAGACTACAAAGAAGATCGCAAGATGGCTCAGCGGGTACTGAACACGGTGAAGAAAAACGTTCCCGATTTTACGAGCACGCTCGACGGAATTCGCGACGGCATGGGGCCCGCGGCAGATATTTTCGTCGACCGTCTTGCACTCGATACGGCCAGAGCTTTCCGAGATCATCCAAATGATCCTAAAAAGCGTGGTGAAGCCGTACAAAAGATCATCGATGATTTTTTTGGTGGCGATAACAGCAAATGCCACGAATTCGCGACCTATGAAACCGATGGTGAAGTCGAAGCGTTTTGCGATTCTTTGAAAGCCGTCGCGCAAAAACTTTCAGGGCTCGAGATAAATGAGAGCGAGCTAGCGGCAGCGTGTGCAAAATATGCCGATCATCGCTCTGAATTTCGGAACAAATACGCGGTATGGAAGAGACTTCTCCTACCTGATGTAAAGGCGTACGGAGCAGATAAAGAATATGGAATCCGGGCACTGTGCGAGACAGCCAAAGGAGCTAAGGAACTCAGCTACGCCGATGTCATGAGAGACTCAGGACAGCCATCCGAGCAAGCGCGCGCTCAATGGGGAACGGTTCCTTCAGAAGCCAACGATACCCAACGCGAGACAGGTTCGTCGACGCGAATTCCAGGTTCGTCAGGTACGCAGACTAGTTATAGACCAAGCACTAGTCGACCTATTTATTCTGACGATCAATCGCAAGTGGATGCCATTCGTAAAAATCTCGATAACACCGACGGCGTCTATGCGCGCTCGAAATCAATGGTTGAATCCTACTCAAATACACTCGCGCGTATAGCGATCGACCCAGCCCAAGCTAGTGAAGCAAAAGCCAGCGGTTCGAACAATTCGAACAGCTCGGCGCCAACCCGCTCTTCTGCGGATAGCAAGCGAGACAATGGCATCTTCAAAACTCAGCTTCCTGATCCGTTTAGTCCAAGTACGAACATGCAGCTATCTTCAAACGGCTCCAATAATTCCGGTCGTAGCGCTATGGCAGGTCCCGTTAGCGCAGCTCAAGCTGCAGCAAATGCACGCTTAGCGGCACGTCAAGTCGCCTCAGTGGGCGAAAGCGATAAGAAGAAAGACGGAGCAGCTCAAGCTGCAGCGGTTTCAGGCGGTGGGCGATCGAGTTCCGCTAATGGCGTCGGCGGCCTCGCAAACGTTGGCGCATCAAACAACGGAGCTATAGAAAAGAAGCAGACAGCTGCAGAGAGAGAAGCGGATGCACGCGCTCTTAAGAACCTGCTCGCATACCTCCAAGGTCCCTACGACAAAGTAAAGCCAGAGTTGACTCGTCCACAAGTTGTCGACTCATTGTTGCGCCATAAGGTTCAAGTCGTCGACGACGAAGGCCGCGTGCACGGATCGGCGGAGGGGAAACATAAACTTGATTACGACGCCAATAAGAACCGCTTGCAGTTGAAAAGTCGAGCGCCAGCCAGCGTGAGGAAACGAAAATGAGGCGCGTCTCAATCTACCTGCTATTTGCGATGGGCATTCTCTGTGCCTACGGATTTACGAACTTTTATCTCTCCCGCCAAGACTGGGTAGATCACTATCGAACTCGATTTGCAGAACAAGCCGTCTTCCTCCGTGACGAAGGAATTTTGGCGAAAGCGTTGGTCGACGCCAACTCGAATCTCGATGATCTCCAAAGGGTTTTGGATTCACGCAAGAAAACGGGCGCAATCGATTTGTGGATTCTTAATCACAACGACGTTGTTCATCGGAAAAGCATGGACGATATCGAACTCGCCAATGTCATCTTTGATCCTTCGAAAAAAGAAGAGATTGTATTGGATGCACATCGCTATGCATACTACACGCAGCCTTTGAATTATGGATTTAGCCTGACAGTTGGCTTGCGCTATAATGAATCGGCATTCTTGAGTCGCCACTTCGATAAGAAGAAGGGCTTTCTCTTCAAGTACTTTTCTGTCGTTGTCCTCGTCGTCGTAGCCGTCTTCATCTACTTCTTCCGCGACATCATGGCTTCGATCCGTCAGATCACTTCGCGCAAGGGGCGCTCTTTCCAGGGCATTCACGCAAAGTCGAGGGAAGCGGACCTTTTGCTGCGCGGATTCTCCGCCTATGAAGATCGAACGAATCGGCTGGAAGAAGAGAAGAAGCTCTTTAGTTACCAAGTTCTTCCCTCTTTGCGTGCTGAGATCACGTCGGGACGGGAACCTCCTTACGAATTCGCATGTACGCTCGTGCGGACCGACATCAATAACTTCTCGAAGATCTATAACGAGCATCCGGTTGAGGAGTTCGCGGCAACGATCAACGACTTCTTCACCGATGTTTCTCACGTAGTCGCCCGCTATCACGGGCTTGTTCATGAATTCGTTGGCGATGAAGTGATCTACTACTTCAAAGATCAGGCGGTGGGGAACTCTGTCGCCACGGCGCTTTCGGCGATTCGAGACATCAACGAAGTCGCCTCTCGCTACAATCGCATGACATTGAAGGAGCGAGGCTATCCGTTCACGGTGAAGTCGTCATTTGCGCATGGTTCGCTTCGCTTTGGCCGATTTGTGAATGGATTCAACCTTGCAGGACCTTCGCTTATCGAAACCGTGCGCGTCCTCTCTCAGGTCGCGGAGAAAGACGGTAACGTCGTCGTCTTCGACGGACGTCATGTTCCCGCAGCCAATGATGTTGCGTTGTCGGAGTTTTACGCAACGGTGAAGCTAAAGGGTTTTGCCGACGAAAAGATTCTTTCCGTTTATCGCGGGCATCGACCAATCGAAGATTTTTTGATCGCCGGTCGTGAGCCCGATTTCGAAAGCCTTGCTTACTATCGAAGTGACGAAGATCTGACGGCGATTTTGTCGTGGGCCCGTCTGCAGAATGCGAAGACGGATTTCCGAGTGCTCACGCGCGTGATCGCGCTCTTGCGTCAAGTTCCGGTAACGAAGACAAATGGTATTCCACAGCAGATGCTTTTGTTGTGGATCGACGATCTTACGCGCGAGCTCGATGAACAGGGAATTGTCGCAAGCGGCGATCGGGTAAAGGTGCTATCGTCTTCGCTCCGACTCATCGAGAATCTGGTTCCGCCGAGTGAGTTCACTCATCAATTTGAAAGTTCGTTGAACAAAGCACTCAAGCTTGATGATCGCCGCGTAGTCGCAAATGCGCTTGAGGCGTTGACGCTCTTCCGCCGCGAATACGAGCCGCAGTTAACCGAGAAGCTCGTCTCTCACCCAGATAATCGTGTGGCGGCGAATGCTCTTGTTCACGAAGGGACACGTATGATTAGTCCCTTCGTTGTGAAGCGTTTGAACCGGATGCTTGATGCTCGAAGTGTTGCGACAATCTCAAGCGGTCTGTATGCGATGGGTGAGATTGCACGCCACCACCGCGAGAATGACTTGGTTTATTATCAAACCCAAGTGGACTTTTTGCAGCTTGTTCAAGAGCTTCCGGATTTTGTTCGTCATGCAGACGTGATGGTTCGTCGCCAAGCTCTCGTAGCGGCCCGAAAGTGCGCGGATGCAACCGTGAATAAGGCGATCTGGCGCTTGGTCAAAGGCGATGCTTCTCTTGAAATGGAAGTTCGCGAAAATCTCGGTGGAGTGGCTTCGGCCTCCGCCGATCAAGCTCACAAACGCGCGGCTTAACTTTCGTTATCGCCGCGATCCTTAAATTCTTTGATCAGATCATTGAGGTCGATATCCATTTCTGGGATCTCGATGCGGCCGTCTTTGTGGATCTTCATCGCGCCGGTTTTTCCACTCTTCTTCGAAGTTTTAGCCGGGGGAGTCACCGTGCGAAGAACGGGCGGTGATGCGGGCTCCTCCGCTTCGGTTGGCGCGATTTCCTGAGTCGGCTGCGGGTAAGACCTGCGCCTTGCTGCTGGCGTCGGTACAGGTGCCGACGGCCGTGCAACTCTTTCGGTTTCGGCTTCGGCTTGAAAAGTCGATTCATCCGTCGCAACTGGAGGCTCCGGCATGACCCAATCTGATTTTTGATCGAGCCAAGATTGATAACGCTCGAAGGTCCACATTCCTTCGGGGCCTCCCGTTTGTAAGATCGAGGGCATTTTGCTGATCTCGGCTTTGCGGATGATGTTCCTCGTGGCGTGGTTTGCGATGAGAACTTCGCAACACGGTACGAGGATTTTCGTATCAGGCCGATAGGTCATCTTATGGCTAACAACTGCGATTAACGTATCGGCGATTTGTGCGAGAACGCTGCTTTGTCTTTCGGGCGGAAACGACATCATCATCCGGTAAATCGCATCCATCGCGGAAGTCGAATGCATCGTCGCGAGAACGAGGTGGCCGGTTTCGGCTGCATTCAACGTGAGTCGCATAGCATCGGCTTCGCGCATCTCACCGACGACGAGAACGTCGGGATCTTCGCGAAGCGCATCCATCAAACCTTGTTCGTAGCTTGGTGTGTGGCGGCCCACTTCGCGTTGGCGAATGAGAGATCGCTTCGGTTGCAACCGATACTCAATCGGACTTTCCAGGGTAATGATGTGTCGAGTTTCGCGCAGATTGATCTCTTCGATCATCGCCGAAAGGGTTGTTGATTTTCCGCTTCCCGTAGGACCAGTGAGAATGATGAGTCCCGTTTCGCGATCGAGGAGTTCCGCGAGCGAGGGCAAAAGGTTGCAACTCTTTAGAGTGTTCTGTGCGGTCGCGAGAAGTCGGATGGCGAAGCCAGTTCCGCGATCGGTCTGCAGAACGCTGATTCGGCACGGAACCCCCGCAATCGGTTTGCAGAGATCTGCGGAGCCGCGGGTTTGGAAGTGGCCCCAATCATCATCCCCGAGAAGTCGCTCGGCTACTTGGCGAAGAGTGTTCGCGTCGGGAGCGTAATTCAAACGGCGAAGCGAACCGTTTACGCGAATGGTTGCAGGAATCTTTGGCTCAAGGTGGATATCGGTGGCGCGTTGTTCAACGGAGAGGCGGATGATTTCTTCAAAGGTCATGGAACCTCCGGCAGTGGACTTCCACCACTTTAACCCGGGGACCGAGCGAAGGCTACCCTTCGCCCTTGGTAGGGGTTCCAACTAGGATCAACCAGCCTTAGCGCGTTGTGCGAGCTGGCTGTTGGTTTTGTGGACGTTGTTGCGCAACGGCGCGAGTCGAGCTGCCGCGAACCTCGCCGGCAACGGGTCTCTCGTTTGAGCCAAAGACCGTTACGAGGTTGTTGCTGTCATCGAATGTTCCGCTCAACGTTTGCGACGTGAAGCTTAGGGCTTTTGAAACCATCGATCCACCTGCGGCCTGACCGGAGAAGTCGGAGATGTGGAGTGTCTTATCTCCGACTTTCGCGATGAGGCTCAAAGAAGTCGAACTGTGGAATCCATTGTCTCCACCCGTGCTGAACTTCGTAACGAGGAAAGCGCGGCTGTTACAAATCTCAACCGGAATGGCTTTCGTTACGTAGCGCTCGGTTTTCGAGAAGATGAATTTGCTCACGTACTCTTGCGAGAAATATCCCTCAGCCGGTTGGCGGGGAATTCTCGATGAATCAAATGGAGCGTAGCTTCCTTCGCTTGCGCATCCGACTTTTCCTTTGGTGCACAACTTCGTTTCGGCAACGGTACTTCCTGCGAGTCGGTACTGGAGGTAGCGATCTTTCGCCTGTTCAACGGTGAGCGGCGATTGAACGACGTGCTGGATATCCATCGAGACGTCGCGCGGGTCGCAGGCGACGCTCGCGTTCTTGGCTTTGTTCCGCTCGATCGCGACCTTTGGATTTGCATCTCCAGGGCAACGATAGCGAAGTCCGAGGGACGTGCGGCGATTTGGGCTTTTCGCGAGGGCATTTGATGCTTCTTCAGCCGCGAGCTCTGGCTTTTGAATCGCGGCGAAGAGAGCACGGGTTACGTTCTGTGCTTCTTTTTGCGAGAGCGCAGGCCCGCCGCTTTTCGTGGGATCATAACTAATCGAAGGTTTGAAGCCAGCGTTATGGGCTTTCGTGATTTCTTCGCTGAGGCGTGCGCCGAGGGATTTCTCTGCTTCCACGAGGTCACCGCAGTTCTCCGCTTTGATTGAGGAGGCGAGGGCCGGCTTGTTGGTTTGCGTGGGGACCTTTGCTTGCGCGGGTTTGCTAGCTTGCTGCTGGGTTTGTGCTTGTGCGGGCTTGGTTGGTGCCTGAGATGTTTGTTGTGTTTGGGCGTTTACGAGGGCGGGGGCCGTCGTGATGAAGGCGCTGAGTACGACCGAATTCGCGAGGGATTTGGAGAGGAGAACATTCAGTCGTTTCATTTGCGTCCCTTCGTAGAGCCTCTGGAGTGCCGGTTAGGGTTCGGGATCAGGATCGGGGTCGGGGTCAGGGTCAGGTTTGGGATCGGGGTCAGGGTCAGGATCGGGGTCAGGGGTCAGGGGTCAGGATCGGGTTCGTTAGCTTTAGTGAGTCGTTTCTAGTTAGTGCAAGATTGGGGCGCAGGCCGGAGCTGGTGTTGGTGAGCTGTAGGGGCGGGTGGAATGTCAAAACTTTTGACGCCTGGTAAGCGGAAGTGAGCGAGTGGGTTAGGGGCGTTTTTTGAGCTTTTGAGGTACCAGTTTCCTTTTGCAGAAGCAGTGCGAAACCGCTGCGGAGGTTTGGGCTGCGGGTGGGGTGGGTTGCGCAAAGGTGCCTGGCACCTTTGTGGGATGCGATGCGAAACCGGAGCGGGGTTGGGTAGCGGGTGTCAGTGTGGGTGTGG
>SYLX01000129.1 GCA_005808505.1 Bdellovibrionales bacterium
ATGGAGCTCCATTTTCGGCGCCTGACTACGAAGCTTCGCAAACGTCTCCTCGAGTGCTGAAACGCGCGCCGGATCCACCGCGATCACGGCTTCGTAGAGGTGCTCTTCGAACAAAGCCGCAGCTGAAGGCTGCTGACGGATGAGCTTTAAGCCCTCGAAATCGATGCGAGCGCCAATACCTTCCATCGACATCTTCGCCAAAGCGTAAGCTAGACCGAACTTGCCGATGGCGCGGGTACTTTCGACGCCAGCCGTGTTGGCCAGCTCGCGCGTAGCCTTGATGAAGCCGCAAACCGCGTTTGCATCGATCTCACCGATACCGGTGATTCGCTTTTGCGCGATTTCCTGTTTCACGCCGCCCGTGACGAGACCTGGCAAGCGAAGAACGAAGACTTCAAGACCTTCACGACCGAAGTGACTGAGCGGAAGACCCTGAACCGAGTCACGCAAACCCACAAGCCCTGTTGAAGGTGTCGATGTGACGTTTTTTCCCATCGTTTCATTGTAGAAGCTCACGTTACCGCTGATGATCGGAGCTTCAAGGCCCGCACAGATGCTATTCATGCCTTCAAGAGACGCTACGAACTCGCTCATCACGTGTTCGCGTTCGGGATTTCCGAAGTTTAAGCAATCCGTCACTGCAAGCGCTTCGAATCCTTTGAGAGCCAACTCAAATGCGGGGTAAGCAACGGAATCGATCCCGCCGACGCGTGCATCAAAGCGCATGATGTGCGGACGACAACCTAAGACGACACCGAGGGCACGTCCTGAATCTTTCAAACGAATGATGCCGACAGAATCACGGCAGTCCCGCGCCGTCGAGGCACCGACTCGCGAATCGTATTGGCGGTAAACCCATTCGCGCGAAGTTCCGCGCACGTCTTTCAAAGACGCTGTGAGAGCTTCCGTTGCATTTGCGTCAGTCACCTGGAATTCAGCCGCCGTGGTCACGCGGTTCATCGGGGGCAAGGTCTTGAACGGGCGCTGGTATTGAGGTGCGTTTTCAACCAAAAGATCCGGATCGATTTCGGTGAGGAGCTCACCTTTCCAGTGAAGCTCGACTGTCTTCTTTGCGGTGACTTCACCGATTTTCACGGCGTCAAGTCCCCAGCGGTGGAAGACGGCTGCAAGCGCTTCGAACTGCTTAGGTTCACAGATCAAGAGCATGCGCTCTTGGCTCTCCGAGAGAAGAATGTCTTCGGGAGTCATGGAGGAGTCGCGAAGAGGAACTTGATCCAGCTGAATGCGGAAGCCCACGCCACCTTTTGACGCCATCTCGAAGCTTGAGCTTGTGAGACCCGCCGCACCCATATCTTGGATCGCGACGACGAGGTCTTGCTTCATCACTTCAAGACAAGACTCGATCAAAAGTTTTTCGAAGAAGGGATCGCCAATTTGGACCGTCGGACGTTTGCTCGCCGAATCGGCTTCAAAGCTTTCCGATGCCATCGAAGCCCCGTGAACTCCGTCACGTCCCGTCTTTGCACCAACGTAGACAACCCAATTTCCTTCGCCGCGCGCTTTTGAGAGAAAGATCTTTTCTCCTGGACGGAAGAGACCAACAGCCATCGCGTTGACCAAGATGTTTCCGTTATAGCTTTCATGGAACTCGGTCTGGCCCGTGATCGTCGGAACACCAACGCAGTTACCGTAACCACCGATGCCTCGAACAACACCGTTTACGAGGTGAGGCATGCGAGCCGCCGTCGGCTCACCGAAACAAAGGTAATCCGCAAGAGCTACGGGGCGTGCGCCCATCGTGAAGATGTCGCGCAAACTTCCGCCAACGCCCGTCGCGGCCCCTTGGTAAGGCTCGATGAAGCTGGGATGGTTGTGGCTTTCGATTTTGAAAGCTACGCGCTCGCCTTCACCGAGATCAACGACGCCGGCGTTTTCGCCGAAGCTCTCGACCACGCGTGAAGACTTGTTGAAGAGTTTTTTGAGATGCACTTTCGAGCTCTTATAAGAGCAGTGCTCGCTCCACAGAGCTGAGAAAAGTGCCCACTCAACACCGCGAGGCTCGCGCCCGAGGAGTTCGCAAATTTTGGCGTATTCGCCTTCGTTGAGTCGATATGTTTTGAACTTCGCTTTGAGTTCGTCGGTCACTTGAAAAGTTGCCGCCATGAATTCCCGCCCCGCCCGCAAAAATTAAAGATCAAAGAATGAAGTGCCGTCGGTGCCGCCCATCCAATCGTGGACCGCGCGCTCCGGATGCGGCATCAACGCCGCGACGTTTTTCTTCTCGTTCATTACGCCCGCGATTCCGGCAATCGAGCCGTTGGGCGCCTCACCCACGTAGCTCCACCAGATCTGCCCGCGATCTTGCAACATCTTCAGATCGTCGCCTTCAACGAAGTATCGACCATCGGCATGCGCGATCGGAAGCTTAGCGCGTGCGCCCGGCTGAAGACCGCGCGCAAAGTGCGGCTGCTGGCTCTCGAGTTTCAAATCGACCCAATCGTCGATGAAACGAAGAGTTTGATTGCGAATCAAAACGCCCGGCAGAAGCTGAGCTTCGCAAAGAATTTGGAAGCCATTGCAAATTCCGAGTACGGGAACACCGCGCTCAGCCGCTTCGCGCACCGACTTCATTGCGGGCGATCTCGCGGCAAGAGCTCCTGCTCTCAAATAGTCTCCATAGGAAAAACCACCCGGGAGAAAGAGCGCACGATAGGCCTTCGGATCAAACTGATCGGCGTGCCAAAGCCATTGGGCTTTGCCGGGGGCCTTGGAGTCCACGGCTTCAAAAACATCGCGGTCGCAATTGGTTCCGGGGAACCTCAAAACTCCGATAGGTAAACTCATAGAACTTCCAACTCAAAAGTTTCGATCAACGGGTTGTAGAGAACGGTTTCGGCCATCTCTTTTGCCTGCGCCATCGCGCGCGTCTGCTCGGCCTCGGGGATATCGAGAACAACGTAGCGACCGACTTGGCAAGCGTTGAGCTTGCGACCATTTTGGCGGAGCGTGTGCTCAACCGCGCGGCCTTGAGTATCGAGAACTTCTTTTCGCGGCATAACTTTGACACCGATTTTCATGACTTCTACATCCCTCTAAAAATAGTTCTGATTAAACGAGTTTTTTTGACCAGTGATCACGTAAGCGTCCGAAGACTTCTTCGTAACTCTCTTTCACGTTTCCGAGATCACGACGGAAACGATCTTTATCCATGCGCTCGCCGGTCTTCTTATCCCACAAACGGCAGCTATCGGGCGTAATCTCGTCGGCCAGAACGATTTGTCCTAAGCCAGATGACGAGAGCCTGCGTCCAAACTCGATTTTGAAGTCAATCAAACGGAGATCTGCCGCACCGAAGAATTCAACGAGCCCCTCATTGACTTTGAGTGCAAGCGTTTTCAACTGATCGAGCTCGGCTTGCGTCTTACAGACCTTCAACATGAGAGCCTGCTCATCGGAGATGAACGGATCCTGAAGAGCATCGTCTTTGTAATAAAACTCGGTCAGAGGCTTCTCTAACGGAGTTCCCTCTTCGATCCCGAACTTTTTTGCGGTTGAGCCCGCAAGAACGTTACGGACGACGACTTCCACTTTCAACATCTCGAGTTTTTCGGTCACCATCTCGTTCGTTCCGAGATCGGCAACACGGTGACTCGGAACACCTTTGCTCGCTAAGAAACGGAAGACGAGCGAAGTGATGTCGCGATTGAGCCGGCCTTTGTTTTCGAAGGAGCCTTTTTTCTGCGCGTTGAACGCAGTGAGGCTGTCTTTGAACTCTTGAAGAATCCACTCCGGATGGCCTTCAACGCCAAAGAGTCGTTTTGCTTTTCCTTCGTACAGCATCTCGCCTCGGCGGATGTCCGCGCTCATTTCGACCTCGCTTTCAGGTTGGATTTCTTATCTAAAGATTTAACGGGAGTCTTGACGGCAGCGGCGCGCGAAGTCTTTTTGCCCAAGACTCCGGAGCGCTCCATAGCACCCATGATCGCCGTGCGGTGCTTGTCACCTTTGAAGACCGCACGAATCTCGGTCTCTTTCAAAAGTTTACGAACCTCTTTGTCGTTCAAAGCTTCATCGCGTAAATGCGAGCCGGGCTTCATCTGGTGACTAAGGCGTTGCACGAGAGCGTACGCTTCTTCGCGGCTCAAACCTTTATCGACCAGAGACAATAGAAGATGCGAGCTAAAGAGCTGACCACCAGAGAGATCCATATTTGCGAGCATGCGCTCTTCTTGGATCTCAAGGCCCTCGATCAATCGAGCGGCACGATCGACGGCGTAATCGCAAAGGATGAATGCATCTGGAAACGAAACGCGCTCAACCGCCGAGTGGCTGATATCGCGTTCATGCCAGAGCGCCACGTTTTCCATCCCCGCCATTGCGTAGGCGCGAAGAAGTCGTGCGCAACCGGTGAGGTTTTCGGCCGAGATCGGGTTCTTCTTGTGCGGCATTGCGCTTGAACCCTTTTGGCCTTTTGCGAAACCTTCGATCGCTTCGCTCACTTCGGTCCGTTGTAAGTGACGGAGTTCGACCGACAAGCGCTCAAGTCCAGCGCCAATCATTGCCATCGCCCACAAGAGTTCCGCATGGCGATCGCGAGGAATGACTTGAGTTGCGACCGTCTCGCGGCAAAGGCGCAGCTTTTTGCAGACACCCTCTTCAACTTTGTATGTCTGAGTTGAATAAGTCCCGACAGCCCCGGAGAGCTTCGCGATTTCCATTTGCTTGAGTGCCTGAGAAAGACGGTCGCGATTGCGAACCGTCTCGGCCCAAAAACCTGCAAGCTTCATCCCGAATGACGTTGGCTCAGCATGCATCCCGTGAGTACGACCTGCGCACAGCGTTCCGGAAAATTCAGCCGCGCGAGCCTGGAGAGTCGCTTCAAGCTTTTCCATCGATTTCAGAAGAATCGTTCCCGCATCACGCACAAGAAGAGAAAGAGCTGTGTCCAAAACGTCGGAGCTCGTCAGTCCGAAGTGGACGTAGCGTCCGAGGGGTCCAACATTTTCGGCAACGTTCGAAACGAAAGCGATCACGTCGTGACGAGTCGTCTTTTCAATCTCGTTGATGCGCTGAACATCGAACGCACCTTTTTTTCGAATCGCACGAGCTGCGTCTTCGGGGATCAAACCGAGATCGGCTTGAACTTCGGCAACGGCCGCTTCGACATCGAGCATTTTTTGAAAGCGGTTTTCCTGAGACCAGACCGCGCCCATCTCGGGCCGCGTGTAGCGTTCAATCATCTTACCTAATTCCTTTTACAATCATCCGTCGCCTAAAACGTTCAATCTCAATGCACCCCAAAACCACCAAAAAGACACGTCGCTCAAGGGTGTGCGTTCTTCTGTGCTTGCCGCGCTTCCGCCGCAAGCCAAGCAGCACGGAGCTTTTCCAACTGAGCGAGCACCTGCTGCTGTTGTCGGAACTGCCCTTGCCAATCAAGTGAACTCCACTGTTCAGGTCCACTGAAGAAGAGGTTTGCCGCCTTCAGCGGATTCAGCTTCGCCAAACTCGCGGCTTCAAAGACAGGGATCCGCGGACCACCCAAAAGATCGCTTGAGTATTTCGTTTCGATCGGGAGCGCCACGATCGTTGGATCCATCTGCGGAAGTCTTCGTGAAAGAACTGACGCGATCTCTGTGCCCACGCCCTTTAAGTAATCTGCATCGAAACGCACGCGAATCGGAAGCCGCGACCAAACGTCGTAGCGCCGAGCTTCGGCTCTTTTTCGGAGCACGAGAACGTTTGCGTGCGTCCACGGCAGAAAAGGATCTTCGACGAGGACTACGTGCTGAGGAATTTCGTCGTCAGCAAGATTTCCGCCAAACGCAACCGAGAACCGTGCCCAATACCAGTCTGGTTCAACCGCGCCCGAGGAGAACAGAGGTCCCGCTACAAGCTTTGAGCACTTCTGCGTCTCAAGGCTCGAGAGCATCCAGACGAACGTGCGACCTTTTTCAACTCCGGCGCGATCGTCATTGATTTCGATCGCATCGACCGAGCGACCCGCCAGACGAATATCTTTTACCGCAGACTTTGCGCGAACGCGAACGCCTGCCACCTGACACGCTTGCAGGCCTTTTTGCCAACCGGCCGTCGTGGCTTTGCGAATCGAAAACGGAGCGAAGAACGGAATCGCCTCACCTACCGAGAGCGCCGCATGATTTTCTTCGATCACGGGAGACGCAAGCTGATGGCAAAGATGCGCAAACCAAGATTCTTGGAAGCTTGCTCTAGATAGCGCGCGAAGATCTTTCGCCGCTTCCTTTTTGCTCGCGTCATCCCCACCTTGCTTTCGCAGATATTGCTCGACGGCTTTGGAGATTTCTTTGTTCTGAAGTTGGTAGGAAGTAAGCTCGCTCCGGCCTTCTACCGGACCATTGCGAAACCAGAACGTCATGCCGGAGGAAGAGTTGACCGTCTCGCCTTCACTGAAAAGGCGCGTTTTTTGGGACGCGACGATATCCGCCGTATCGAAGAAGCCGAAAGGCCCTTCAGCATCTTCGGGCTGCCACGGACCGAGACTTTCGGTAACGTCGGCAAGCGTGACTTTCCAACCGCGTCCCGCAAGCTCACTCGCCAGCCAATTGCCCCGGCCGTAAGCGGAAACGATGACCGCGTCGGCAACGCGGTCACCGCGTGCTTCGTGCGTGGGAACAGCGTTGGATTTTGATTGATTCACTTCCATGCTTTCCTCCCGTCAACCTGATTTGAACTGCGAAACAAATCGTCGGGTTCCGCAAAAAAGGTTCTCGCCGCGACTTGCGTGGCAAGCCGGCGCACAACTTCTTTGATGACTCTTTGTTCGTCTACGTGAACGAGGAATTCCGAGAAGGCCAGAGAATACCCACGGAGTTCTTCGCCTTTCAAGCAGCGTCTTTGACAGAGGTGTCTTCCTTGATCGACTTCTTCGTTCACTTCGTGAACGGTTAG
>SYLX01000130.1 GCA_005808505.1 Bdellovibrionales bacterium
GCTCTGAGGCGCAAGCATGAGATCGCGTCGTCATTCTCTTCGTACCGGCAATGAAGGCTGGCTTACGAGCTATGCCGATCTCATGACGAATTTATTGATCTTCTTCATCTTGATCGTTTCGGCCTCCGAAATTCAAACCGGGAAACTGGAACGTATCATGAGTCGCATCAGTGGCGCACCGAGCGGCTCTCTCACGGAAGCCAAACAAGTCGTCGATAAAACAATCGCCGAGCAGAATTTGACGGGTCAAGTTTCCTCCCAAATCACGGACTCAGGTCTCGAACTATCATTCAATTCTGGCGTGACCTTCGCTTCTGGTCGCGCCGAGATCAGATCTGAGATGATCGAGCCCCTCACGAAAGTATTGGCGCCGCTCGTTCCGCTCGCCGGCAAGTACCGCTTTGCCGTTGAAGGTCACACGGATCACGTACCGATTGGGAGCGGGTCACCATTTAAATCGAACTGGGAACTCGCGAGTGCACGCTCGCTCGAAGTTCGCGAGCGACTCGAAACGATCGGCGTTCCGAAAGACCACATTCGCGTCGAAGCCTACGCCGACACACGTCCCCTCTCCTCACAAGACCTTCAGGGTCTGAGCGATGAAGAAAGTTTGGCTAGACATCGCCGGGTCGTCGTTCGGCTCTACTGATTACGGACTTTGGTTGAGATCCTTCGTCGACGGCTCTCTACTTATTTTGTTTGGCGTTAGAGGCTCTTGAATCTTGTGCTAACCTACAGATTCATGAGCGGAATAACAGCACGTCTAGCGGAAGCTTGTTTTCAACAAAGTACCGACGGGATCATGATCATCGGTCGTGATTACCGATACATGGCCTGGAATCCCCGGATGGAGAAAATCTCAGGCGTTCCGGCCGCCCAAGTGGTCGGAAAGCTGTTGATGGAACCTTTCCCTTGGGTGAAAGAGACGAACGAACGCTACTACCTCGACCGCGCGCTCGCAGGTGAGTCGATCACCTCCGAAATTCTCGCGTACAAAGGTGCCGCTGGCATTCGCTACTTCGAAACTCATTACTCACCCTTTCGCGAGGACTCCGGCGAGATCGTCGGCGCCATCTCGATTTGTCGCGAAGTGACGGCGCGAGTCGCGCGCTCCGTGGCGATGGAAGACGTCACGAGCCAGCTCGCACGTGCGGTCACTCCTGAAGAAGTCGCAAAGATTTTGGTCGATAACACGTTTCCGATCGTTCAAGCCAACGGATCAGCCATTATCCTCTGGCAGGACGACCGCCAAAATCTCGAACTCATCGCATCGCACGGCTATAGCCAAGCATCGATCGATAAGCACATGGTGATTCCACCTACGCTGCCTATTCCGATTGTAGAAGTCGCATCGACCGGTGAGGTGATCTACGGGCACTCCGTGGAAGAGTTTTTAGATAAGTACCCATACGTTGCGACGATCGAAGGACCGAACAAAGCTTTCGCCGCGATTCCGCTCGTCATCGAAAACAGGATTATCGGCGCTTTGGGGTTGGGCTTCAAAGAGGCCCAGCTTTTCAACCGGGAAGAGCGCGCGTGCATCGAAACGCTAGCGGGCCAAGCCGCGCAGGCCCTCGAGCGCTCACGCCTTTTTGAGCGCGAGAAATCTGCGCGCGCGGCGGCCGAAGCGGCAAGCGTTGCGAAGACGCGCTTTCTTGCAAACGTCAGCCACGAAATTCGCACGCCCCTAACGGCAATCATGGGCTACGCGGAACTTTTAAACACCGTCAAAAACCCTGAAAAGCAGAGCCAGTACACGTGCGGAATCCTTCGCAACGGACAATCGCTTCTCAATATCGTTGACGATGTGCTCGACCTCGCGAAAATCGAATCGGGTCGAATCAAAGTCCAGTCGGATGATGTTTCCCTTACTGAACTCATCGCCGAAATCGTGAACGTGACCGAACACTTGATTGGCCAAAAGCAAATCGAGCTGCGCTTTGAGATTCAGGATGACGTGCCCGAAACCATCGTGACCGACGGCAATCGACTTAAACAAATTCTATTGAATCTTGCAGGCAACGCCGTAAAGTTCACCCCGAGCGGAGTCATTGCCATCCGAGTGCTCGCATCGAATCTTGGCGCCCCCAAAGCGACGCTCGGCTCAGGCGATGACTCTAGCCAGCTCGTTTCTGATCGTCTTTGCTTCTTGATCGAAGATTCGGGCTTGGGAATTTCGTTAAGTGATCAGAAGCAACTCTTTGAGCCCTTCAATCAGGGTCAAGATACGCGTCGCAAATCCTCCATCCCCGGAAGCGGTTTGGGTCTCGCGATCTCGCAGCGACTGGCGCAAGCAATGGGCGGAAATTTAGTCCTCAGCCACAGCGCTCTGGACCAGGGTAGCGTTTTTCTCCTGAACCTTCCGCTCATTCCCTCGGCCAACGCCGTAGCTTATTCCGGTCAACAAACCTACCGGGCACCCGATGCGAAGAGATTGGCCGGACGCAAACTTCTCGTCGTAGAAGATCAACCTGATCTTCAGCAACTCGCCGTCGAAATTCTGAGCCACTACGGAGCGACAGTCTCTGCTGCGGCAAACGGTGCCGATGGCCTCAAAGAGCTTCAACAAAATGTTTACGACATCGTGTTGATGGATCTTCAGATGCCGGTGATGGATGGGTTTGAGGCGATCGCGCGCTTTCGAACGGCCGATGCCAAAACTCCGGTCATCGCCCTCAGCGCCCACGCGCTCGATGAATACCGAACGCGTGCACTTCAAGCGGGATTCAACGAGCACGTAACAAAGCCCACAAACTTCGAAACGCTCGTTAAGACGATCGAAACCTTACTTGCCAGTTGAACGCAACAACGCCGGCTCACTAACGACTCATCTTTTATCGGTGTCTTTGCAATTCACCTATACTGGTTTTGTTTACCTTGAAGAGCGACGCTCCATATTCCCAATCTGGAACGATAACCTCGAAATTTGTCTCGGACTCATTCCGCGATCTCTGGTGATTCCCCTCAGGATCACTGTGAACCTGAATCGGTTGCTCATTTTGAGCTAGAGTCGCTAAGGTCGAAGTTAGGCAACAAACCGAACTTCAAAGGAGTTCCGTCATGAGCAAGATGTCCAACTTGCGTTCTGGTTCTCGCATTTTTCGTGCAGTCTCCGCGGCTGTTTCGACCCTCGCTTTCACAGGATGCGCCATCTCCGTATCGCCGAGCGATCCCGGACTCAGCTGGGGAAGCTCCAATAAAATTCGGGGCGAGACCTTCTCGATCAACTCGAGCTACGCTCGACTCGAAGGTCCAAGCTACAATCAACAAGCTTACCTCGTGCTCTCGAACGCTTACGCCTATTCCTGCCAAATCGCCCGCATCAACGAGGGTCCGGAAAAAATCATCCTCTCCGTTCCGGCGAGAGCAGGTGTCTACAGCAGCGAACAGAACACCTCCTTTGCAAGCGTCAGCTTTGTCTCGCGACAAACGCTACGACAAGAAAGCGCCCGATCTTTCGTTGTAACGGTCACCTCCGTTGACGCATTCACGATAAACGGTCGCGTGCGCGCCGTGATCGATGACCTCACCACGGTCGACATGCAGTTCAGCGTCGACGCTACTTGCCGCTGATTCACGTGGGTTCACGCTGGCCTCAGGATAACGCTCATTCTTCGCGAACACGAAAAGAGACTCGACACGTTTGCGAAGGATTGTTGGCGAATCTTTCACCCGCGCATGAAGCTTGAGAGCCCGAAAGGCTCAAGATGGTCCTTCGGGCGCAAGGTGTTTGCTCTCGACCGTAGTTTCAGAGCTGTTTGCGATGGGAAGTCGCAGAGGCCTAAGGCGGCGGCGGGGCCCAGAGCCCCGCTCGGGAGGGATCATGCAAGTTTCCGTAAATGGCCAACGTAGGCGCTTCAGATTTTCGCCGATGCAATTGACCGTCATTGTTGCGGCGTTTGCTCTCCCCGTCGGGATGATGCTTCTCAAGCCTGATGTTATCCTCAACTCGGTGGACCGCTGGACAGACTTTTTAAATCGCGCCCGACAACGCCGACCAAATAAGAGACTTCAGCAACTTGTTCACGAAGCCATTGACCCTGTTGTCTCAAATCCCGGCGCTATTTCCGTCTTTGCAAGAGAAGGAGTCGTCACGCTGCGAGGCCCGGTGTTAAAGGCCGAGCTTCGCGCCATTCTCACGGCCGTTCATGGATTAGTCGAAGTTCGCGAAGTACGCGATGAACTCGAAGTTCACGAAAGCTCGACCGGCGTTCCGGGTCTACAAGGAAGACGAGAATGGCATCTGCCTGATCCAGAAGAAACACATTAAGTGCGGCGAAAGGGAGGCTTGGCATGAGTAAACACGTTTCATTTTCACCGACCGCGATCTTCTCATTGATCACGCTCAGCCTGATCGGTGGGGCCACGACCGCTTGGCTTTTTGACTCCGAATCCGGGCGTAGCCGAAGGGCGAAGACGCGCGATAAAGTAGTTCACCTCTCTTGTCTGGTCCGGCGTTTTGGAGGTCGGCGATTCCGTGACCTATCGAATCGGACGCGAGGTCTCGCTGCTTTTCTGCGACTCAATCTCTTTCCTCAAGCTGACGAGAGTGTGGAAGATACGAAGTTGATCCAACGGGTTCGTTCGCAAATTGGCCGCTCGGTAAAACATCCTCGTGGTCTTGTGATCTCGGCACGCGAAGGTAGCGTAACGCTTGCTGGTCGCGTTGAACCTGAGGAAGCGGAACGAATTCTAAATGAAGTCCTTCGCGTTCGCGGCGTGCTAAACGTCAAAGATGAACTTGAGCTAACTGAGCGAAACAAGGAGCAACAGCCGGAAATTGCGGTGCCCTCCCCGAGCTGAGATTTCTCTGAAAGGCTTGCAGAAGTACGGGCCACTGGTCTAAATCTGTTGAATGCGCATCCTTGTCGTTGAAGACCAAAAGAAAATGGCGGCCTTTCTAAAAAAGGGTCTGAGCGAAAGCGGCTACTCGGTTGATCTCGCCGAAACTGGCTCAACCGGTGAGGTTCTCGTCGCCGAAGTCGAATACGATCTCGTGATTCTCGATGTGATGCTCCCCGATCAAAACGGGCTCGACACGGCCAAACATCTCCGGCGCGATGGTTATAAAGGGCCGATTCTGATGCTAACGGCTTTGAGCGGAACACAAGCCAAAGTCGCAGGCCTTGATGCGGGTGCGGACGATTACCTTTGCAAACCCTTTGATTTCGAAGAGCTCCTTGCGCGAGTTCGTGCGCTGCTCCGTCGCGGTTCGCCCGCCACCCAGCAACAATCTGCTCTCAAGATGAGTGATTTAGAGCTCAATCTTCTCACCCGACGTGCGTTTCGTGGGCAGACCGAAATTTCGCTGACCGCGAAAGAATTCGCCTTGCTTGAGTACCTCATGCGTCATCCAAATCGCGTACTGACGCGGACCGAAATTCTCGAACACGTTTGGGACATTCATTTTGATAACAACAGTAATGTGATCGACGTTTACATCAACTTGCTCCGAAAGAAAGTTGATGTGCCCTTCCCGAATAAGTTGATTCACACCGTTGTTGGTTCGGGTTACATCTTTAAGGAGTCCTGATGGGGCTCAAAAGCATCCGCTTTCGGATGGTGGCTTTTTCACTTCTTGTATTCGGCACCGTCGTGATTGCCGTCACGGCTTTCCTCTATCATGGCGTACGCAAGACTCAACAAGAAGCCTTTGATGCCTCCCTTTACAACCGGGCCGTTGACATCGCCGACGCAACCGACTTGACGGTGCTCGGCAACCTCCGCGTGCGAAGCGACGTCTTAGCCGATGAGAAAAGACTCTTTCCCTTTTCGCTCGGCCGTTCCCTCGTGCAGATTAGGGCTTTAAATGGCGATGTGATCCTGAGTTCCAAAGCTTTGGGGCGACTCCGATTTCCTCTCGACGCAAATCGACTGCAAAATATTTCGCGGCAAGGGGCGCAGATCGAAACGATCGAAGTTCAAAACGCGTCGTATCGACTAGTTCATTACGTCATTGATCGACCGCCGATTCCGCCTTTGATCCTGCAGCTTGCTGTTCCACTCACGCCACTTGAAAACGAGAGGCGACAAATCCTTTCGTGGATTCTCTCGGTTGTGCCCTTGGCCTTGGGCGCAGCGATTGTCGGTGGTTATTTGATTTCGACCCGCGCACTCGCACCTGTCCAACGAATCATCAAAACGGCGCAGGCGATCCAACCGCAGGAACTTTCCGCCCGTATTCCTGTTCCCGAAGAAACTGAGCTTCGCGAGCTCGCCGTGACATTGAATGAACTCTTCACTCGCCTTGAAAAAGCTTTCGAAAGCCAGGAGCGATTCATCGCCGACGCTTCTCACCAGTTGAAGTCTCCACTTACGATTTTGCGAGGAGAGCTTGATGTCTTTCGCAAAAGTCATCGCAGCGAGCAAGAAACTCGGTCCCTTTTAGAAAGCCTTTCGGAGGAAGCATCCCAACTCTCGAAAACGGTCGACGATCTTTTACTTTTAGCGCGCATCGAAGGCGGAGCGCCTCCGCCCCCTTTTAAGCGCGTGCGCATCGATGAGATTCTTCTCGAAGTGATCTCGCAGACCGAGCCTTTGGCTCGTGCTAAAGAAATTCGATTGCAGTTCAACGCACAAACAACGGGTGATGCTGACTTTGAAACCGATGGTGATCATGATCTTCTACGCGCTCTTTTCTACAATCTCGTAGAAAACGCCGTGAAGTACTCACCTGAGAAAAGCGCGACGAGTGTTCTACTTCAGGCGGATCCATCGTGGATTTCGGTGCGCATTCAGGATCAAGGTCCAGGCATCGCAAAAGACGATCGTGAGCGTGTTTTCGACCGTTTTTACCGGAGTGCCCACGGAGAACACCGCGTGCCTGGGGTCGGCTTAGGGCTGTCGATTGCCCGTAGAATCGCGAATTTACACGCGGCTACTCTTCAAGCCGAGGACCACGAATCACCTGGGGCTTCCTTCCTGTTTCGAATTAAGAATCTTTAATGCCGTTTTAAGCTCGAATTTAGAACCGGATGCTATTCCTTATCTCAAGCCGAACGTAGCTTTTCGGAGAGTTTAAAGGAGGAGATCATTCATGCGGTTCACTGATGTTAAAAAACCGGCGTATATTCTTGCGGCAAGCGTAGCGGTCCTTGCTGCTTCGAACGCTCACGTGAGCTGGCCTACGCGCTCACAGGCGGCGCAGGGCGATCTTTGGACGACGCAAGCTCCTTCGAGCACGGTTTCAAATACCAATCCCAATGTCGACATCAACGTGGCAAAGCTCAACCAAGCCTTTACGGATCTTGCGAAGCGAATGTCACCGACGGTTGTGAACATTTACACGAAGACCGCAGTGAACCGTCAACGTGCTCCTCAATTCCGCGGAATGCCGCAAGATGATTTTGAATTCTTCTTCCGTCGCCCTTTTGAAGATCGCTCGCCGCGCGAAGCCCAAGCTCTCGGTTCAGGCTTCGTGATCAACACGGAAGGCTACATCGTGACCAATGCGCACGTCGTCCGCATGGCCGGCAAAAACGCGGACGAGATCATGGTGAAGTTCATAGGCGAAGACAGTTCTAAAGGTCATGCCGCCAAGGTTGTCGGCGTGGATGAGCAGACGGACGTGGCTCTCCTCAAATTAGTTGAACACAAAGAAGGCTTAAAAGCCGCTCCGCTCGGAGATAGCGATAAAGCGAACGTCGGTGAATGGGTTGTCGCTATCGGCAATCCCTACGGCCACACGCACACGCTCACTCAAGGCATTGTGAGTGCCGTGGGTCGAAGCCTCGAGGGCTTGCGCGCTGATTTCATCCAAACTTCGGCGAGCATAAATCCGGGTAACTCGGGTGGTCCTTTGATCAACATGGCCGGTGAAGTCGTCGGCATCAACACGGCCATCGATCCGCGCGCTCAAGGTATTGGTTTTGCGGTACCGATCAACAGCGCAAAGAATGTCATTTCGCAACTGGTGACAACGGGACGTGTCGCTCGCGGATTTCTCGGAATCGGCATTCAAGATCTCAATGACGAGATCGCCGGCTACATGAAACTACCGAATCAAGAAGGCGTCCTCGTTCGAGAAGTAATGCCAAACCAACCGGCAGCCCTTGCGGGCATGGAGACTTACGATGTCATCAGGAAAATCAACGGCCAAGAAGTCCGAAGCACGAAGGATCTTTACAAGTCCATCGAAAAGCTCCCGATCGGACAGACCGCCGAGGTCGAAGTCTTTCGCAACAATGATCTCAAACGTCTTAAGGTTCAAATCGGCGAGTCGCCGGCGCGATCTTAAGATGGCTTACTGCAGAATTTAGAGTTTCTAACGGCGAGTAAATAACGAATCGAAAGGTGTCTTGCTCCTGAGTTGTTCTGTTCATGAATGTACGGTGTCCCCTCCTTCATCCTTCCTCATGTGGCGTGTCGGGCCAGGTTCCTCTCCCCCCTCCAAGGTTCCTGGCCCGACTTTTTTGCTCCTTCATTCTCAATCAATTTTGTTTGCTCGCGAACTGAATCGAATTAACTAGTGGGAGCTAACGCTTCCTTACATCTGAGAGCTAACGCTCCCCTTTGATTTGAGAGCTAACGCTTCCCCTTAATTTGAGAGCTAACGCTCTACGCCGAAATTTATGTAAATTCGGCATCAATCGGCCGCAGTCTTGCCCCGAGGACAAATTGTCTCTAGAACCTGCGCCTGCACAAACTCATCCACTTAAAGGAGAAGGCAGATGAAAGCGATGCTTTTCGCAGCTCTTGCACTTGTAGGTTCGACGGCTCTCGCACACGGTGGTCACCATCACCACCACGGCGGTCGTCCCGTTACTCACCACCTCACTTGCGCGCAAGCGTTTGATCTCGTTCAGTCGCACGGCGCGATCGTTCTTCAAACGACTCACTACGCTTACGATCGTTACGTTGCTCACCAAGGCTTCTGCAGCAATGCTGGCGACGAAACAACACGCCCGGCATGGGTTCCCACAGTTGACGAAGCTGCGTGCTTTGTTGGTTACACTTGTGAACAAGACAACCGTGGTAACGGCGGTCACTAATCGTAAGATTAGAAAGACAGCTTTGGGGAGATGCGACCGGCATCAACTCACAACTGTTTGCATACGCGCACCTGGCGTCCAAGGACGAAAGGTGCGCGTTTTTATTTGGGTTGAATCGGTTTAGAGAGCGTGAAACTCAACGCCCTTGAGATTCCTTGAAGGCCCGCTGAATTTCTTCCTGCGAGTTCATCACGAACGGTCCGTAGCGCACGACCGGTTCATTGAGCGGAGCGCCCGCCACCAAGATAAAACGTAAAGGTGCTGCTGCTGCCTCATTTAAGATGAGAAGGCCGTCCCCACTTGAGTTCAGCAAACCCATTTGTTGTTGAATCAGTTTTTCTCGCTTGGAGCCAAAGTAACCCGCGTTTTTGTGGACGTAAACGAGCGCGTTCCAGCCCTCTTCGATCTTGCACGAGAACTCCGAACCTGCGGCCACTTCTACGTCGAGAAGGATCGTCGGCGTCGTGAACTGCACCGGGCTCTGCACACCCTCGTAATGACCCGCGAGGACGCGCACCACAGAGTCTAAACCCGGAATCTCCACACGTGGGATGGAGCTGTTTTGAAGCGTGGTTGAACGCGAGGATGAAGTTTTCTCAACCTGTGAAAGATTGACCCAAAACGTGAGCGCGTGAATCCAACCGCCTTGCGACTGCAGAGCACGTGATGGCCCCTCACCTCTCGTCATCCCGCTTGCAAAACTCGACCAATGAAGATCACCCGCACTTAGCAAACTTTGATGCTGA
>SYLX01000012.1 GCA_005808505.1 Bdellovibrionales bacterium
AAGAAGATGATGTCAAAACCCGTAACCAAAATTGTAGTTGGATAAAACGTCTGCAAAGCTTCCGTTTTCTCGGGCCAACCCAAAGTACTAAATGGCCAGAGAGCGGAGCTAAACCAAGTGTCGAGAACGTCTTCATCTTGATGGATCTTTGCACTTCCGCATTTCTCGCAAGAAGACGGATCTTTCTCCGAAACCGTGACGTGACGACAATCGCCGCAATACCAAGCGGGAATCCGGTGCCCCCACCAGAGCTGACGCGAGATGCACAAATCCTCGATGATGTTCATCCAATGGAGATAAGTCTTCGTCCATGACTCCGGCTCAAAACGCGTCGTCTCCGTCTCAACCACTTGCCTTGCCGCGGGAGCAAGTCGCGGCATCCGCGCAAACCATTGTTCCGATAGAAAAGGCTCAACCACCGCGCCCGAACGAGAGCAAAAACCGATCGAAGTTTTGTAAGGCTCTTCTTTTTGCAAAAAACCTTGAGATTTTAAATCTTCAACGACGCGATTACGAGCTTCTTGAACCTTCAAGCCGTTATAGGCGCCAGCACTCTCGTTCAAAGTTCCGTTCTTATTCAGAATATTAATCAAAGGAAGTTTATGCCGCTGACCAACTTGATAATCGTTAAAGTCATGAGCCGGCGTGATCTTCACGACTCCTGATCCAAACGTCTTATCAACGTAGTCATCCGCGATGACCGGGATCAGTCGGTTCGACAAAGGCAACACGACGTTCTTACCGATAAGATCACGGTAGCGCGAATCTCCAGGATTCACGGCAACAGCGGTATCACCGAGCAATGTTTCAGGACGCGTGGTCGCCACCGTCAGAGTGCGGCCATTCATGCCTTCAACGGGATAGTCGATGTAATACAAAGTCGTCTTCGTCTCGCGATGTTCGACTTCGAGATCCGAGATCGCTGTTTCAAGCGGCCCCGACCAATTCACCAAGCGAGTGCCGCGATAGATGAGTCCACGCTTGTGAAGATCAACGAAAACTTTCCGAACGGCCTGCGAGACTCCAGGATCCAGTGTGAAAACCGCACGATCCCAATCGCACGAATCACCAAGGCGTCGCATCTGCTCGTAGATGCGCGAGCCGTATTGCTTTTTCCACTCCCAAACGCGCTCAACGAATTTTTCGCGACCGAGTTCGTGACGAGTTTTGCCTTCTTTCTTTAGCTCGCGCTCAACCACCGATTGCGTGGCGATGCCCGCGTGATCCGTACCAGGAAGCCAAAGAGCATTGAAGCCTGACATTCGCTTCCAACGAATCAATACGTCTTGAATCGTGTGATCAAGCGCGTGCCCCATATGCAGTGAGCCCGTCACGTTGGGCGGAGGGAGAATGATACAAAACGGAGGCTTAGTGGATTGATCCTCGGCTTTGAAGTAGCCGTTTTCTTCCCACCATTTGTAGATGCGGTTTTCAACTTCAGTGGCGCCGTAACGATCGGCGATCTGCGAAGACTCAGGGCTAAAATCAGTTTCAGCGCTCATGCTCACATCCCTTGTGGCTCGAGTTTTGGCCGAAAGAAAAGTCATCCTCCACCCAACAAGCCCAGCATGGGCAACCGAAATGGAGTCGCTCAAGACATGCGGTGGGTCTAACCTAACCCTTTAAAACCACGCGCCTTTTTGCAACTTTTAGAAATAGCACCGAGAGCCGCGGCTCGACAAGCCGCGAGAGGCCACAATCGCCTTACTTCGAAGCCTGGACGTCGCCGACGAAGTAGGGCTGAAAGTTTTGAGAGTTGATGCGTTCGATTTCGCTAACCGCATCGACTTCGAGATCGATCGGCGCGGTCTCAACAAGCGCTGTTTGAGTCGGCTCCGGCTGAGGCGCCAAGCGACTCTCGTGAACCCAGGCAATGGCCGCTAGAGCTAGAATGCCAAGCGAGAACAATCGAAAGCTGATTTCTTGTTTCAAGCGCGCCTCCCGGCCACATGCCCTTTTGAGAGAGTCATCCTCTCCCCGATCCAGCGAGAACGAGCAAAACCGAGGCACAAGCGCGAAGCGCTTTAAAGTGGATTAACCGGGTTCTGGCGCTGATTCTCCATGAACCCTAAGGAAGAACTTTCAAGCTTCGAGACGCTTTGCGCCCGCGCTATCCACTTTAAGGCGTGGAGCGCCCGTGCGAGCCCGCGTGCGGAGGAAGAGAAGATCCGTAATCTTCGGGAACGCATTCACCACATAAGTCGCCCAATCGCAGAGCTGCGGGCGCTTAAAGAGAAGATGCAGCTGGTAACCTGATTCGATCTGCGGCTTCAAACGGGCGCGCATCTCTTTTTGGTAAACGGCGGAAAGTGTCGGCGACCGCAGATGTCCATCTCGCGCACGGAAATCGATGATCGCCATTGCGGCCGCTCGTCCCGTCATCGCCGCGATCGACATTCCATCACCTGTTAGCGATGGAATCACGGCCATCTGATCACCCACACAGAAAACGCCGTTCTCAGCTGGTTCGTTGCGCAAGAACCCATAAGGAATTCCCGAGACCACCGCGAATTGTTTGAACTGAGGAATCGCGCCGTCGAGGTAGCGAGACGCCTCCCAATTGTGTTTCGCAATGAAGGACGCCAATGCGTCCCAGTCGGTTCCAATTTTTTTGAGCGCTGCTTTCTCGATGAGAAAACAGAAATTGAAGAGACCATTCTCAATGGGCGCGAGGCCACCGTAACCGTGATCAAAAACAAAGAGATCACAATGCTCACGCGCTTGCCTCGCGGCTGACGGTTTTAACTTCAAGTGCATCTTGAAGCCGACATATGAGCTATCTCGGCCCGTGCGACTTTGATACGAGCGAAACTCACTTTTGCCGGTCGCTAAGATTAAACGGCGTGCGTGAACTTCGCCTTGCGAAGTTGCGAGCACGATGTGACCACCGGGGCTTTCGAGCCCTTCGGTTTTTTCTTTAACGACGACACCGCGACGAACCTCGGCTCCCGCTTTTTCGGCTAGCTCAAGAATTTTCTCGTCGAGCGCAAGACGCGAATAACCGAGCGCCGTTGTCGGCAGCTTCGCCTCGCAGCTCTTGTGCGGACCATGCAGACGAAAACGACGAACGGGCTCCGCACCAAGGGCTAAAAGATCGATGCCGATCTCTTTGAGTAGCTCCGCACCTTCGGCACTGATGAACTCACCGCAGACTTTGTGGTGAGGGCCTTTTTCTTTTTCGAGAATTAGCGTCGAAACACCTCGGCTCGCGAGGTGAATGGCGGCGACACCTCCGGCTAAGCCCCCGCCGACGATGACGACGTCGTGAACGAACGACTTCTTGTCGGGAGCGCCCGAAGATTTTTTTGAAGTGCGACTTTTCGTCGAGCCAGTTCCTTGCTCGGGTGATTTCGCTTCCATCATTTCAACGTCCTCGCCTTCACAGTATCGCAGAGAACTCCGTAGCGGAAAGGAAAATGCCAACGGACCTGGAGCGAGTGCTGCGGCACCCTGGCTTGCTGTGCATACATGCGCCAATCATCCGAGCTAAAAGACCGCGCGACCGACAACGGCGCGTCGTTGCGGATCAAACGATTAAAACCTGCCAGGCGCGTCGCGTGTTTAATGAAGTGATACGCAATAGGATGACGGTGCAAATCATTGATGAACCACGCAAGGCCCGCTTGCTCCGTCATCCACGCCAACAGGCGCACGATCTGATCGTCATCCAAGTGATGCATGAAAAGAGCATTGATCATTACGTCATAGCGCTTATCAGAATCTCCACCCGTCGCGAGATCAAAAACATCTGATGTCTTATACTCAATGCGCATCTCACTCGGAGTCGCTTTGCGCGCAATCTCCGCCGCTCGCGGATTGAGATCGACTCCCGTCAACTCCAGATCGAGATCGCGTCGGTCCGCCCAAGTGCGAATCGCGCGCAATGTATCCCCATGTCCAAAGCCGATATCGAGAATGCGAAGCTTTCGACCAGGGTTTTTAGCGACGATTCCGGCGAGAGCTTTTAAAGTCGGAGAATAACCGCGCGAGAGCTGGTTGATGAGATCCAACTGTCGCAGCATGGTTTGGTATTCTTCTTGATCGAAGTCATCGCCATCGATCAGCTCGCGCGCGTAAACGCGCTGTTGAGTGTCGATCATGGTCCCTCACAGACTGAGTGCGAAGCTTCGTGGGTTCGAGTCAGGATGATCAATCAAGTGGGAGGGAGTCGGCACCACCCTCAACCACGAAGACGTTGAGAAACGAGTTTTGCGTCAACGTCTTGGCAACCGCCACGGTTTTTGACCCGTTTTCACAAATCAACACAACTGGCGTCGAAGTTCCGTAGCCTTTATCGCGCATGATTTCCAAAACTTGCTCGGATCGCGCAGGAATCGAGCCGGTAAAGAAAAAATGTCCTGGTGCCTGCGCGGCAATCCGTTCAGGCGATCGAAGGTCAAGATAGACGAACTGGGTGCGATTCGAGATCAAATTGCGAAGCTGGTACTCCCCAATTCTCATGAAGTCTTCAGGCTCGTTCATGCACTTTCTCCTCAACCTGCTGACCTGCTGGCACATGGAGTCCCGTGCTCGGAAGTCGTCGGTAACAAAGAAGGACGATCGCTAAACCGATAACGGAAACAAATCCGGCCGCGAGGAATGGAGCTTCGTGACTCATCCTCTCGTAGAGAAAACCGCCGAGCGCCGGGCCGATAATTCTTCCGAGTGAAGCTAGAGAGTTCGTAACGCCCATTGAGACACCTTGTTCTTCGGGCGGTGTACTCAGGCTGATGATCCCGAGATTCGGGGGACGCAGAAGTCCGTTTCCGAACGCAAACAGTGTCATCGCGATGCCCAAGATAAAGAGAGTTTTTGAAGCTGCGATGAGAAAAAGCCCAACCGCAAAAAGCAGAAGGCCGCCGACGAGAATTTTCGGTTCTCCCAACCGCGGCATCCACTTGCGGATGAGATAACCTTGCGTGATGACCATGATCACGCCGATGTAAGCGAAGCCGTACGTTGCGGTTTTCAAACCAAGATCAAGCTCGTCCTGAATGTAGGGAACAAGCATCGGCTCCATCTGCGACATCGCAAGACCCGAGAAAAAATAAACGAACATCAACGGACCCGCGATCGGACGGCGCAGCTGCTGGAAGATCGCCCGCAAACGTTTGGGTCGGTCGTGAGCACGACCGCGTTTTTCTGGCGGCAAGCTTTCTTTCAAGAAGAACCAAGCGAACGTAAAATTGATCAAACAAAGCAGGGCCACGCCGAGAGCGGAAAAGCTCAAACCAAACGGCGGAGCCGAGCCAAGCTTTTGCCCCACCACACCGAGCACGTAACCAAGAATGGGGCCGAAGATGAAGCCAAGACCGAATGCGGCTCCGATCATTCCCATTCCTTTTGAACGCTCATGGGGAGGCGTCACGTCACCGATGTAAGCGTGCGCGGTTGAAATATTTCCGCCAAAGAGTCCTGCTAAACCTCGAGCGACAAAAAGCAAAGTCAGCGACTGCGAGAAGGCGAAGAGAAGATACGAAGCCGCGCAACCAAGCAAGCTGATCAGAATTGTTGGACGACGACCGATGCGATCGCTGATTGATCCCCAAAAAGGCGAGAACAAGAATTGGAAGAACGAATAAATCGACATCAGAAGCCCAAGCTCGGTCGCCGATGCTCCGAACTCGCGCGCGATAAATGGGCTAGTAGGAATGATGATGCCAAAGCCAACAAGGTCGATGAACACCGTGAGGAAGATCACGACCAAAGGCGAACGTTTCGGCTTTTCTGCAGAACTTGAGGATTGCGCGTTCATTTCGGCCGCACTCTCGCACGGACGTGCCTCCTTGGCAAACAGGGCCTCGGTCCGGTAGGCAGGATCCATTAGCTAACGCTCAATGACATCGAGAAGTTCTGTGCTACGATTTAGTTCTCCATGAATCAGCACAAGTTGTTCGCCAAACTCAGCGGTTCGTTGCTTCTCCTCCTCCTCTTCACGCCGGGCGCGAGCGCCGTTACGGCGCATGATGCGCCTCCGGGTCGTTGGTCGAAAGGCTCATTCGGACTTTCGCTGAACACGGAATATTTCACTTCGAAAGCGAACTACGATATTGAGCGCGGCTCCTATAAGAAATTGCCCCTCGATAGTAGCTATACGTCAATCGAGGGACGCCTCAAGGCTAGGTTCAACTTCACGTCGCGCTTCTCCCTTTTCGGTGGCGCCGGACTCGTGAATGCGCGCGCGGTCGACCCGTTGAACGAAAAGGTCACGAATCAGGTTTCCGATCTTTTCTTAGGCGCGGACTTTCTCCTGACGAAGAAGGTGTTCCACGTCATCCCGGAAATTCAGGTTGGTTATCCCCTCGACCGCGTCGATGCCAATCGCACCGAGCCCTTAACGAATGATGGCTATCCGTACATCCGAGCTGGTGTCTTCGCACACCGCCCCTTCCGCAAATTCCGCTTGGGCGGATACGCGGGTTTTCACGTTCCCCTCGAAGGCGGACTTGCGAAGCGCTTCCATTACGAAGTCACTGGCGATTACCTCCTCTTCCAATACATCACGCTTGGCTTGGGAATTAACGGCTACGAGACGGTGATGAACGATGATCTCACTCTCGCCGACCGCGTGATTCTCACGACGCGCGCTAATGCCGGAAGCCAGCGCTACTACGCTTTTGATCCCGCGCTCATCGAAGCGCGCATGTGGATCGGTTACCGTGCTAACGAGACTTTGTGGCTCCGTCTGGGTTACGGCAAAACTTTGGACGGCATGCACACGGCCGAAGGCCAATCGGTTCTGGCTTCGCTTGCTTACAACTCGATTCGTCCGACGAGTGCTTTTGATCGTACGCGCCGTCGCAGCTCTCAAGACCGCGCTCTCGAATCTTTCGAAGTTGATGTCGAAAAGACCGAAAAAGGAATCTTCGAGATGGAAGCCGAAGAAGGCAGCCTCGACGATGCCGAGCGCATGCTCGAAAAGAAGAACCAAGAACAACAAGACGAGTGAGCTCTTTGTCTTCCGAGCCTATCCAAGCCACTGAAGGCGGCGTCCGCCTTCGCATCCACGCCCAACCTGGGGCAAAACGAACCGAAGTCATCGGAATTCACGGGGACGCGATTAAAATTCGCGTCCATGCTCCTCCCGTCGAGGGAAAAGCAAATGATGAACTGCTCCGGTTTCTAGCGCAGCTCCTCAAGATTAACCGTCAACATATCGAACTGACGGCTGGCTTAACGAGTCGTTCAAAAACTTTCGAAGCCAGAGGCGTTGGCGTCTCTGAGGCACGCTCTTTGATCCTAAAAGTTTGACCGCGCATTGGAGACTTGCCTCCCTCGGAATTGAATTTGCCGACTATCACAGGCCTTGCTACCGTCGACGGCTGAACCGTTACGGAGGTAAACACCTATGCGCGCACTCTTCCAAGGATTCGCAACTCTGACGATCGCCGCCACTCTCGCCGTCGCCTTCACCTGGTCGCCCGCTGCTTCGGCCGCGATCGTGAAAAAAACTGTCGACTACAACCTTGCCGGTCGCCCTTACGAGGGCTACATGGCCTACGATGATTCGGTAAAAGAACCACGTCCCGGAATTCTCGTCGTCCACAATTGGAAAGGAGTCAGTGATGACACCAAGGCCGCCGTCGATCGCTTGGCGAGCTTGGGTTACGTTGCCTTCGCGGTCGATGTTTACGGTAAAGGGATCCGCCCGCAAGATCCGAAGGAGGCCGGCGAGATCTCAGGTGGATTCAAAAAAGATCGCATCATGCTGCGGGCCCGAATGCAGCAGGGTTTGCAAACTCTCCGCAATCAAGCCCAAGTGGATAAGAAACGCATTGGCGCCATCGGCTATTGCTTTGGTGGCACAGCGGCGATTGAACTAGCTCGCGCCGGCGCGGATATCAAGAGTGTCGTTTCCTTTCACGGCGGACTCGACAGTCCGAAACCAGAAGATGGAAAACGAATCAAAGCAAAGATCTTGGCTCTTCACGGTGCCGATGATCCGTACGTTCCGGCGGCGGATCTAGCGGCCTTCGAAGATGAAATGAGAAAATCAAAAGTCGATTGGCAGCTCGTGAAGTACGGAAACGCTGTTCACAGCTTCACGGAAAAAAGCGCTGGAAACGATAACTCGAAAGGCGCTGCTTATAACGAGACGGCCGATAAGCGCAGCTGGGAAGACATGCAACGTTTCTTGAAAGAGACCCTCTAATCCGTGCGATTCGCAAGGTGCCGCCGCGATTCAACGACGGCACTTTATTCTTGGAATCAGTTCTTCATGGCCCTCATTCTCCAGGAGCTTTTAGAGCGGGAAGAAAGTACAAACCCCGCCGAATAAAATTCGAGAACTCACTTCGCATTGATTCAACGCTCAAGCCGAGCTAACACCTTTGCTCACGTAGGAATTCGAGGGGGTTCTCGTGAGCCGAGTCCGATCTTTCGGTCTTGTTTTCGGTCGTCTGTACTCGTCCGTTCTTTTCGTCATCCTTTCGACAACGCCTAGCTTGGCGCAAGTCACTCCGATTCCCTATTATGGGACTTCGTTTTACTCGGATGCTGTCTACGGGTCTTCTCTCTCCGACAAATCATTGCTTCGCGCCATCCGCATCATCGTCTCTTCGGCGCATCTTCGTCGCGACGGTCAGATGGACGAAGTCGGTGGCGACGCCTGTGATACAGCTCAGAAGAATTGTTACCAACACACGCCGATCGGTTACAAAACAGCACGCAAAGTCATCATGGGTGAGCTTCACCTGATCGGCGACTCGAGCATCGCGGAAGTCTACTGCCAGAAGCCGTACACGTCTGAAGACTTCAAAGGGAATCAAACTCCTCCCGGTCACGACGTGATCCCGAGCAACACGGTCATTAACGTCGAGCACACTTGGCCGCAATCTCGCTTCAATAGTGAAATGGATACGAATTCGCAAAAATCGGATTTGCATCATCTCTTCCCGGCGGATTCAGGAATGAACTCGATTCGCGGAAATAAGAAGTTCGGCGAAGTTGCCGAATCAGTGATCGAGCTTCCTTGCTCGACTTCGAAGATGGGTCCGATTCCGGGGTACGGCGAAGATTACTTCGAGCCGCCAGATGCACACAAAGGCAACGTCGCTCGTGCGTTGTTCTACTTCTCGGTTCGTTACCAGATTCACATCGATGATGAAGAAGAAGAGTTCTTAAAGAAGTGGAATCAGCTCGATCCCGTCGATGCGGATGAAGTCTACCGCAACGACGAGATCTTAAGGATTCAGGGCAATCGCAATCCGTTTGTCGATTTCCCTGAACTCGCAAATCGCATTCAGGACTTCTAAGCTATCTAGATCTTAAGCGCGGGGTCCGTTCGGCATTCCGCGGTTCGAACCTTGAGGCGATGGTGCCTGCGCGTTGTTCTGCGGAGCTGCGTATCCGGCCATTTGATGTCCGTTGGCGGCCATCGTCCCTTGTCCACCGTTCACTGAGCTAGCTGCATGAGCAAGATTGATCTGTGGATCAGGCATCGTCATGTGGCTTTGATCGATCATCGCGACGTGAGCTTGGCAAAGCGACCGCAAGTTGATCTCAAACTGCATCCGTACGCGCTTCAAATCCGCGATTTCCTGATAAACGCGCTTAAGGGAATCGCGCGAGTCGCGAAGGATCAAATCTGCTTTCTGTGAAGCATCGTTGATGATGAGCTTTGCTTCGCGTTCAGAGTCGAGTCGGATCTGTTCCGACATCTTCGTTGCGGTTTGGATTGTCGCCTTCAACGTTTCGTCGCGCTCCTTGTACTCCATCACCTGAAGGTCTTTTTGGCGGAGCATCTCTTTGAGGGCGTTGCGCTCGCGGATGATTTCTTCCATTTGATCTGCGATGTCGCGGAGGAAGTCGGAAACTTCGTCAGCGTCGAGACCCATGACTTTACGGGCAAACGTTTTGTGAGCGATATCAATAGGTGCGATTTTCATGGGAATCCTCCGTGGCTACTGCCTCTTCAGCCTAAACGATCCGGGCCGGACGCAATGTCCAATCGCAGGATGCACAAAGGCTGGCCGTCCTTTTTGGACGCGCGGGAGCAGAGAAAAGGTCAATCTCTTCCAGAGTAGGAAATCGACGACAGTCGAGCAAGCTTACCGACTGATTCCGGACTTTAGCCGAGCCCAACAAAAATGATTGAGCCATCCTTTTAGAGGCGCTGAGTCTTAGCCAAGATGATCGAGCCCAAGACAATCACGCCAAGGGCGTAAGCAAGTCCCGCTCCGCAGAGAAGCGCAAACCGCACCGGCTTCTCTTTTTGCATCTGGCGGTTTAGATCTTCGCGAGAGCTTAGATCCGCTTCGTCGAAATTTCCGAACGGATCACGCGCCGTAACTGGAAGTTCCTTGCCGCTTGCGAGGACTCTCTTAAGCTGGACCATAAGATCTGCGATCTCGTGATACAAAGCCGGGTTCACTCGACGAGTCGGAAGCGTCATCCGGATCCATTGGGGATCCGCAAGGTTGATCGTGGCCCGGAGATCATTGCGAATCTTCTTCCAAACATCGGTCGCCATGACCTCGGGACTCACCTTCTTCGATCCGCTTTCGTTTGAGATCATATAGATAGTGAGAATACCGCCGAGGTTCCAACCTGTTCTTTTTCCCAAGCGACTTTCTACCGTGAGTCGCTGCTCTCGACCTCCGTCCGGATCGTCGAGCAAAAGGCGAATTCGGTAACGAAAAAGACCGGTGCCTAAACTTGTGCGGTGACGCTCAAGCGCCCAGCTACGTAAACCAGGAATGTCGATCGCAAGCGTGTAAAGGTTCGCGCGCAGGAGATACAGTGTCGCGCCGACTTGGCAGGCGTAGCCAGTCGCAAAAAGAACGAGCGCGGAAAAGAAAAGCTGCATCGAAGTCATCGAAGGACCATTTTCTTCGTCACGACTTAATTGATCAACTTTAATGACGCGGGCTTAGCCTGAGGTCTTGACCTTTGCCAATCGAGACGGTCACTTCATCTCATGATTGACCCATCCGCTCGTCAGCCAGCCGATCCTTTGCTCAGGACACTCGGTCTACCCGACTTCGTTCCTTTTCCGTTGTTACGCTCCGGATTTCTTCAGACCGTAGCGGGGGCTTATTGGCCGCAACGACGCGATGAAAATCGCGCCGAACTGGTGCGAGTAAACCTCGGCGAGAATGACGAGACGATCGTCGCGGTCGACTGCCCTACCGACTGGAAAGAAGGCGATCGAGTCGTCTTGCTCGTTCACGGCTTAGCGGGTTCGCATCTTTCTTCCTATATGAACCGAATGGCGCGAAAGCTCATGAGACGAGGAACTTGCGTTGTCCGAATGAATTTACGCAACTGCGGAATCGCTTTTGGTCTTAGCCGTAAAACTTATCACGCGGGCATCACGCGCGATGCGCGTACAGTGCTCAGTTGGCTCGCGACTCGTTA
This sequence comes from Bdellovibrionales bacterium, assembly GCA_005808505.1. Lineage (GTDB taxonomy): Bacteria > Bdellovibrionota > Bdellovibrionia > Bdellovibrionales > JAMPXM01 > SYLX01. Next base: position 11,359 of record SYLX01000012.1, read on the forward strand.
CCCGGCTTCACCCGTGACGGCGATCGGCTTTTCCCTCGGTGGCAATCTGCTTTTGCGAATGGCCGGAGAGGACGCGAGCCAGCCAACAGCGCCACTCGATAGTCTCGTCGCTGTCTCGCCTGCTCTCGATCTTGCTCGCTCAAGCCGCAAGCTTGAAGTGGCACCAGGCTCGTGGATCGCCCAAGTTTTCTTGCGCGAGCTCATTCGCGATGTAGATCGACTTCAACGAGTCTATCCAGATCTCGCACGCGTGGAGTTTCCTCGCAAGATGACCATTCGCGAATTCGACGAACGGCACATCGCCGTCACGCACGGGTTTAAAAATGCGGATGATTACTACGAGCGAAGCAGCTCGCTTGCCGTCTTAGATCAGATCCGTGTCCCGACGCTCATCATCGGCGCAAAGGATGACCCGGTGGTTGAATTACGTGGACTTGAAAACACGAAACTCCCAGCGAACGTCTCGCTCCTGATGACGGAACACGGTGGCCACGTAGGATTTCTCGGATTCGGTCGCCAAAAGAAGGAAACCCGCTGGGCGGATGATGTGACGCTTGCTTGGATGACGCACCAGAAGCTTCTGGTGCGCTAAAGTTTTTTACTGCTTCGAAGTTCCGCGCTCAAGTTCTTGATCGCGAATCGAAGCTTTCTCAAAGCTGTACCTGAGAGCTCTTTCAATTTCCAGTTCACGCATGGATTGGAGTCCTGCGGCCGTTACCCCTTTTTTCGAAACGACCCGATCCTGCAGATCAGCTAACGAAGTCGTGTTCGAATGTTCGGCCAGCTGGGCCGCGCCAAGAAACGTTTGCACCACCATGCCTCGCGCCGTCTCGGGATCAAAGCCATGTTCTTCGATCCACTCTTGCCAGTACTGCATGAGTTCGAGAACAAAGCCCGTTCCGCTTCCGCAGCTCACGGTAAGAGCTTCGAAGCAGCCACCTTCTTCCGCCGGAACGACGAGGCCAAGCGGCGAGAGAAAATCTTCAATGCTTCCTTGATACGCTTCGGATCCCGATGCCAAGCAGTAGCCGACGACCGCTTTCTGAATTGTCGCCGGGGTGTTCGGCATCGCTCGCGCAAGGCCGCCCGCGTTCGGCAGAAGTTTCTGTAAGCTGTGAAGCGAAAAGCCTGCGGCCAGAGAAATCACGAGATGACCCTCGTGAAACGACGATGCGATCGGTTCAAGAACTTGAGCTAAATCTTGCGGCTTTACCGCGAGCACGACGATGTCACAGACATCTACAAGCTCTTCATTCGTTTGAAGCGCGTTGAGACCGAACTGCTCTTGAACTCTTCTCAGTTTTCCTTCTGAACGGTTGGTGGCGTAGATGTGGTTTGGGGGCACCGTTTTGCTATCGATCAACGCCTTGATGATCGCTTGCCCCATGTTTCCAGTCCCGATGAAGCCGATTTTCCGCTGCTTGATCAGATTCAACTTCAGCTCTCCTTGAGGACAATCTGAGGCCATCATGGCCACATACTGCTATTGTTAACGACAAGCGCGCACGACGTCCACACGCACGGCGGCAGATGCATGAGCCTTGTAAGTTTGTTTATGAGTGTGGCTTGAAAGGATCAGGTTTTCGTCAGGCTTTGGATTCGCGCGCGCCAAAAATCATCGTCCCCACACGAACCATCGTGGCTCCTTCGAGAATGGCCCACTCGAAATCCGAGCTCGTCCCCATGGAAAGCTCATTGAAGAGTGAAAACTCAGGGCCACGAAACTCGTTTTGCCACTTTAAGAAAGACTCGCGGAGGGTTGAAAAATAGCCCCGTGAGGTTTTCTCGTCATCGGTGAGGGGTGGTAATGACATGATCCCGCGAAGTCGAAGGTTCTTCATTCCGAGGATTTCTTCGATCAACTTCGGCGCGCTTTCGAGATCAACTCCGCTTTTTGATTCTTCATCACCCACGTGAATTTGGAGAAGAATCTCCTGCACGACATCCAATTTTTCGGCAGCCTTCGAAATCTCGCTCGCAAGTTTCAACCGATCGACGGAATGAATCAGCGAAAACTCTCCCACCACTTGCTTCACTTTGTTTGTCTGCAAACTTCCGATGAAATGCCAATCCGCCACCGGGAGTGACTTTGCTTTTTCCACCGCTTCTTGCACGTAATTTTCGCCAAAACTTTTTTGGCCGGCTCGAAACGCTTCTTCAATCAGTGAAAGAGATTTGGTCTTCGAAACGGCGATCAGGCGCACGTCATATGCGGTGCGACCCGAGGCGCGTGCCGCTTTCGCAATCGCATCGTTCACATCGCGAAGATTATCGACGAGCGACATTCCAACCGTTCTCCTCAAGAAGCCTGCGTACGAGCGCAACGGGAAGACCCACGATGTTGTCGTAAGGACCAATGACTTCGGCGACGAACTTACCCGCCGCTCCCTGGATTCCGTAGCCGCCCGCTTTATCGAGCCCCTCGTCAGAGTCGCAGTACGCGCGGATCTCTTCTTCGCTCAAATTCCGAAACCGCACGGACGAAACTTCATGCGCTAGGGCTTGTCGTCCAGTGTCGACCTCCAGGAGGCAGACACCCGTGATAACCCGATGTGTTTGGCCCGCAAGCCGACGAAGGTACTGTCCATTTTCTTTGCGATCGGAGGGCTTGCCTAAAATCTGGCCGTCCAGGACGACGACAGTGTCGGCCGTTAAAAGCAAATTCCCTTGTCCTTTCGGGATGTTTCCAACTTTGAGACAGTGTTCAGCTTTTCGTCGTGCGAGGTCCTGAATTTGGTCCTCCAAATTCAAATTTTCATCGGGAATTTCCGATATTTGAGATGGAGAGACGGTGAACTCAAAACCCGCTTGTCGGAGTAACTCACTTCGCCGCGGAGATTGAGAAGCCAAAACTAAGTGGTTCATACGACTCAACCACTAACACGAATGAGTCAGAGAGCGAAGAAGATCCCATGCCGAGCAACGACGCTTTAGCGATGCTCTACATTCTCGTAACGGGTTTCTCGGTCTATTGGACCGTGATGATCATCTTCTCGAAGAACGAGGATATGAAGGTCCTTTCGTGGGCCTCCGGTAACGCGCCGGTGAAATCAAAATCTCCCGCGATCGAGATTTCACGCACGCTGACTCACCAGTTCACCATTCAGCACGCAGCAAAAATCAAGAATAAGCGCTACCGCAAGCGCATCGAGAACGTGATTCTCACGAGTGGCTTAACTTCCGAGCTCAACGTTGAAGAATTCCTCGGGATGAAAATCCTTTGGGGAATCCTGTTTCCCATCGTGACGTTGATTCTCAACTTCGCGCTACAACTCGAGTATCCACTCGCCATGTTCGTGCTGATGGGTCCACTTGGCTGGAACTTTCCGAACATGCACGCACGGGCGATGCGCAATCGCCGCATCTCGAGCGTGCGCGTCGACTTGCCCTTCTTTATCGACTTGCTCGCACTCGCCACCGAAGCGGGTCTCGATTTCTCCGGTGCGATCCAGCGGATCGTCGAGAAAGCTCGCGGGAGCGGAAGTGTTCTCGCCGAAGAACTTGAAACCGTATTGCGCGATATCACGCTTGGTTCATCTCGCGCGCAAGCTCTTCGCGGAATGGCGGCTCGTCTCGACATGTCGGAAATCTCGAGCTTTGTGAACGTGATCGTCGACGCCGACTCAACCGGCGCGAGTATTTCAAAAGTTCTAAAAGACCAGTCGGCGCAAATGCGACTTGAGCGTTTCGTGCGCGCCGAAAAAGAAGGTGCGAAAGCCTCGCAGAAGATCTTGATCCCGCTGATGTTCTTCATCTTACCGGCGGTTTTCATCATGGTCTTCGCGCCGATCGCGTTGAACTTTATTTACGGAAAGAACTAAGACCCATGGTCCAGAGAGCAGAAACGATGAAACTCACCAACCGAACGAAAGGCGTCGAAGTTGCGGCCAACGTCCGCGTCGCGCGCACGTTCTGGCAACGCACAAGAGGCTTGCTGGGTGAGACCGGTCTTGCTCCGGGAGCCGCTCTTTGGATTCAGGGCACCGCGATTGTTCCCTGCAATAGCATCCACACCTTCTTTATGCGCTTTGCGATCGACGTTGTTTTCGTCGATCGTCAGCTGCGAGTGAAGAAAGTGTTCCGCGACCTCGGCCCCTGGCGAATGACGATGCCAGCCGAAGGCGCGTTTTCAGTATTTGAGTTACCGGCCGGTGCGCTGAAGAGCGCATCCGTCGAAGTCGGAGATCAGTTGCATGTGGGCGATTAGATTCCTCTCCGGACCGCAAGCTGGCCAGATCGTGCCGCTCACTGGTGGAAAACACCGGCTAGGCCGGGCTCCGACTTGCGAGGTGAAGATCAACTCCAACTCAGTTTCTAAAGAACACGCGGCAATCCTGGTCACGGGCGATAAAGTCATCATTACTGATCTTGATTCTCGCAACGGAACATTCGTAAACGGTGTGCGAGTTCAAAACCAACGCTTGAATCTGGGCGACAAGATCAGCTTGCACGATGTGCTCATCGATGTTTTGCAAGTTCCTGACGATATGCGATTGAACCAACCCATGATGCCGAACGCAGGTGTGTACGCAGCGCCTCCGCCGGCTTGGGCCGGTTCTGCAGCCGTTCAACTTCAGAATCAATACACTCCGGACCCTCAAGGCGGACCGCACCTTCATGCGCAGTCGCACGACCATGCGCCGGCGCAGCCGCAGCCGCAGATGGCGGCGAATTCAGTCTCCGCTCTCCTTTACAACTTTAAGATCTACATCGACAACGTCGCGATGCCGGGCGTGTATTCGATCGTGCAGACGATGCCGTTCCGCTACGCGCTTGCCGCGATGGTGACTATCTACGTTGTTATCGTAACGGCACTTTCTACTGTACCGGTCGTCAACACGACTAAGCAGAACATCAAGCAAGAAAGCGTTCGCCGCGCCAAAACGATTGCGCGCAACATGGCCGCAATGAACCGTCAGGCCGTCGTACAGAATAACGACGTCGGCATGTCCGTGCGCCTGGCCGAGCTCGAAGAAGGCGTTACCACTGCCGTCATCATCAAAGCTGACGGTACGATTCTCGCTCCGGCAAACAAACGCGGAGAGTTCGTCAATAAGCCGTTCGTTCACCGCGCGCGCCGCGAAGAAAAAGAAATGGCCGATTTCATTGATGACTCAAACCTCGGTGTCTCGGTTCCAATCTCGATTTACAGTCCCGAGAGCGGAAACCAGACCGTCGTAGCTTACGCGGTCGTGCTTTACGACATGGGTGCATTGGCCATCAACGCTACGCAAACGTTCAAGCTCTTCATCGAGACTTTGGCGATCGCTCTTCTCGTGGGTGCGATCTTGTACTTCTTCTTATTCAAGATTGTTGAGCATCCAATCGAGTCACTCAACACACAGCTCGACGATGCGCTTCGCGAAGGTCGCGATGATCTCGTGTCAGAGTATCAGTTCGCGCCGATCGAGAAGCTGACTTCAAACATTAACAGTGCCCTGAGCCGTATTGATCACAGCGGTGGCGGTGGTCAGCCTGTCTTCGTCGCGAGTCGCGACATGGAAGCCGCTAACCTTGTCGCGATGATGAGCGCTGCGGCCATCGCGATCAATGCGATCGATGATCGTGTCATTGTAGCGAACGACGGACTCAACGCAATGGTTGCCGGCGGTGTTCAAAATGAGCGCCCGGTTGCAGAGATCACGGATCCCGCTTTGAAAGCGAATCTTCTCGGATTGATCCCGCGAATGCGCGCCGCCGTTTCGGAAATTGTCGTCGACGATCTGCCTTTCGCCGGCCAGAAATATATTGTTCGTGGGCAAGCCGTCATGGGTCCGACGGATCCAGCGTACTACTTAGTCATTTTGACTCCGGCGGATGGATGATGAGTTCAGCGCTAGCGATGCCCAAGACGGGCTTTAAATTCATGCTGGTGATTAAGTCGGGCCCTGATCAGGGCGCGACTTTCCAGCTTTTGCCTCCGCGCGTGACCATCGGTCGCGGCGCGGACAACAACATTGCGCTGACCGATCCACGCATGAGCCGCAACTCAGCCGTGATCGAGTTTTCGATGGAGAAGATCACCCTGACCGACGTGAGCGGACGCTCATCGCTGATGGTCAACGGTGAAATCTGCATCGAGGCCTCGCTCAAAGACGGCGATCGCATCATGATGGGCGACACCGAAATTTCATTCGTTGTCGAAGCCATGCAACTTTCGCCGATGCGTACGGGCGGAATGCCAGCTTCACCTGGTGGACCGAACGCCCGCGGAGGAGACTTTGGTTTCCCTCCGCCTGCTCAAGGTCCAGGAGTTCGAGTCGGTGGAATTCCGTCGGCGAATGCAGGCAAACAGAGGTTTTACATTATCCTCGGAGTGATTCTTTTGGGTCTCGTTTACATTCTCAAGTCGGAAACGAAAACCGGTAGAACAGAAACGGGAATCAAAACAGTTGAGGAACTCGAGCGCGATCAGAAAGAATCAGAAGATCGCCGACTCGAGCTCGTGAAGCAGATGCATTTTAAATCCGAGGATGATCGCCAGAATTATGAGCGAGCCCAGCGGCACTTCCTCGAGGGCTTTAGAGATTACCAGAAGGGACAATGGATCCGCGCGATGCAGTCGTTTGAGACGACCCGCGTGATCTACCCGCAACACCAGCTAGCGACTCGATACTACAAGCTTGCCGAAAAGCAGCGCGATGAAATGATCGCACTCCTGACGCTTGAAGGACGACGCTACCGCGAAAAAAGCATGTGGGCTCGCTGTTCGGCGCAGTTTGAGAAAGTTCTCGACCTGATCCCGAACAAAGAAGACGTGAAACACAAAACCGCCAAGACGCTTAAACACGAATGTGATGAGCAACTGGCGCAAAGATTCAGGTAAGAGCGGAGAGGTTCTCTTGTATAAGTTGAAGCTGCACCTCCACGGTGCTGAAATTAAGGAACTCGAGTTGGAAAGCGGGCGCGAATATTCGTTCGGCCGCGGTGCCGACTGTGACGTTCAGCTTCAAGATCATCAAGCGATCTCGCGAACTCATTTCCGTTTAATCGAAGAAAACGGTCAGTGGATCGCCCAGGTCGTTTCGAAGTTCGGCAAAATCAATCACGCAGGTCAACCCGTAAACCAATTAGCTCTTGAAGTGGGAACCGTATTTCAACTTGCGGGTTATACGTTCCGCTTTCTCGAACGCAAAGTGCAGGAAGAACCGGGTGCCGATTTCGCCCCCGTAACGAGCGCACTTCCGGCGACGATTCCTCAAGAAGACCGCTATAGTCAGTCGACTAATCTTCCGGTTGCGGCTGGTGCGGGTCTAACGAGGAATCTCCCTGCCGTAGCGAATTCGGATTTTGACGGTAACGATGAAGCCACCCGCGTGATGTCGACGCAAGCAGAAGCTCCGTATCTGCGCATTGTCGAAGGCAATGGCCAAGAGGATACGATCCGCCTCGACGGGCGCCGCTGGGTCGCGGGCCGCGAAGAAGGCTGCAACATTCTGCTCAATGATCGAAAAGCCAGCCGCCGCCAGTTTGAGCTAAGTTCGACTCCTCAAGGCTACTTCATCCGAGATATGGGAAGTTCGAACGGAACACTTCTCAACGGACAAGCGCTCGCCCCGGACGAGTTACGCGCCATTCGCAGTGGTGACGTCATCCAAGTCGGAAAAGTAGTTCTTCACTTCGAAATTCGCGATCCGAATTTCGAGAAAAAGCTGATGGTCCTGCCGGCGGAAGTTCGCGCCGACCTCCCGATCGTAGTTCAGAATCCTTACGAGATGATCAACTATCCGGTACCCTCAGGTCCTGGCGGCGCCGTCCGTGTCGGTGGCCAAGGAAGCGGCGGGCTTGTTGCTTACATCAACAATTTGCCTATTCCCGGGACCGAAAATATGGCCGAAGAGAAGCGAAAGAAAGTGCGCTTCTGGGTCGTGGTTGCGGTGATCCTCATGCCGATCATCTTGATTCTGTCGTTGAGCGGAGGCGAGAAAGCACCGCCGCCCAAACAAGATCCCGCGATGCAGGCGTTCCTTAAACGGACACCGAAAGAGCAGCAACAGATCAAAGAGTGGTACCAGCTTGCGATGAACTTCTACCTTGAGAAGAAGCTCTCGAACGCGGCTGAATGGCTGCGCAAGATCCACGAGATTCTTCCGGATGGTTACAAGAACTCGCTTGCGATGGCTCTAGAGTGTCAGGAGCAAGAACGAATCGCGCAGCAGTTGGCGGAGATCGAAAAAGAAAAGGCGATGCGTGAAAAAATCCGCATCGAAGTCGAGCTCACGATTAATCGATGCCGTTCGGTCGCCTCGCGTACCCATTCGTTGAGCGAGTTGAACGTGTGTTTGGAATCCGCCATCAGCCTTGATCCTGAAAATGCGATGATCAAAGACCTCCAGCGCCAAGTGGAAGTCCGCGCTCAGCAAAAGCAAATGGATGAAGCGAACCAACGCGAATATCGCGGTCGAGTCGCGCGTGGCAAGGCGTTGTACGATGAAGCCGTCTCATTTGAGAATTCGGGTGATTACCTCGACGCACTCGAAGCTTACCGCAAACATGCGGATTCAAGCTTCCCGGATCCGAATGGTCTAAAGACTCTTTCGCGCAATCAAATCCTCGCGATTCGCAAGAAGATGTCTTCTAAGATCGACGATCTCGTGAAGGCAGCTGAAGGCGCTTACGCGATCGGAAACTTCAAAGAAGCCGTTCAGCGCTTGAAAGAAAGCAAGAAGATCGATCCGCGCGACGAACGCGTAGCCGAGCTTTTTGCCAAGTACCGTCGCGAGCTCGATCAAAAAATGCGCGAGATCTATGAAGAAGCCGTGATCAGCGAAGGCTTGGGACAAGTCGACGACGCAAAGGTGAAGTGGAAGAAAATCATGGAAACCGACCACCACGAGGGTGAGTACTACAACAAGTCGCGCACGAAATTAAAGAAGTACGGATCAATGTAATGAAGCTACGTTTTGAAGAAAGACCCTATGCTGGAAAGACTTTCCGCCCTCGTCCCGAGATTTACCTCGACGAGGCGGCTCAGCTTTTGATCGTGGCGACCCCTTGGGGCACTCGTGCCGCCGCGAAAACGACGATCGAGCGCATGACCGATTTCCTATCGACCCGCGAAGATCGTGAAGCGACATCCCCGTTCGAAAGACTTTCTTGCCTCTCGACCCAAGCGAACAATTTAAGAATCAGCGCTTTGCTCGCCAACGAAGCGATCTACCGCGAAGACAACCTCCAAGAGTATCGCTCAGGGGTCGAGCTCTTCGCCGCGGTCGTTGATGACAATGAAATCGTTTGGATTCAATCCGGAAACCCCCAAATTCTTTTGGGTCGTCAAAACCGGTCGCTCTTACCTCTAGGTTCGCAAGTGGATCTCGCCTTTGATTTAACGCCTTCGGGAGAAAAACTTTTTGCACCTCTCCCCTCGCAGCTTTTAGGTCTCGACACTTCGCTCAACCTGAACATCAACAGCTTCCGTGCGCAGCCCGGCGACCGGGTCGTCTTATTGTCGCACTCGCATCTCCCGGAAGCGCTGTTCACGATGAAAGAAGCGCAGACGGATCTCGATCAACTTTCGAGAGCTTTAGCCCGCATTTACCCGGATCTCGCCTTTTGGCTCGGGATTCTGACTTTTGCTGACGACGCGAACGCCGAGACGTCAGACACTTCCATGGAACGAAATCAGGAGCAGTTCGGATGAGCGCCGCACGTAATCTTCAAGCCCCGCAAGGCAACTTCCTCGATCATCCGTCCACCCACGGAGGCATCATCTACGGTCCCTTCGAAAACGGCCCCATGAAATTGAATCTTGGCGTGAACATTCTGGGAACCGGACCCAAAGCTTGTTCGTTCAACTGCGCGTACTGTGATCTCGGCGAGACGTCTATGCGCTTGAACAAGCTCAAATCCGAAGTCCCGTTCTCATCGATTGAATCCGTCACGATGGCGATTAACCAAGCTTTCCAGAAGATTCACTCGCAAGGCCCGTCCGTTGACGGGATTTGCATTTCCGGAAACGGCGAGCCGACCCTCCATCCGGAATTTCCAGAAATTACGAAACTCGTACTCTCGGCGCGAGATATTTGGATGCCCGGAAAACCCGTCAGCGTTTTCACAAATGGTGCGGCTCTCGACACCCGTCGTGTCGCCGACGCCATGAATCTCGTTGAGCACCGAATCGTCAAAATCGACGCGGGAAACGAGAAGCTCTTCAAGCACGTCAACTCGCCGCTTTCGCGCACGAACCTCGCAAAAGTTTTAGCGGGCACGCGAAAGCTGAAAGATGTCATCGTGCAGAGCCTGTTCTTTCAGGGCGAAGTTTCAAACATCGGGACATCCGACATCGATGACTGGATCGAAGTGATTGCGGTGCTGAAGCCCAAAGCCGTGCATATTTATGGACTCAGCCGGCCGTCGGCCGTCGCGGGACTAGCCCGTTTAGATGAAGACACCATCTATTCGATCGCCTCTCGCCTTGAGCGCAAAACGCAGATCAAAGCGATCGTGACTCCTTAGCCGTTTCGGAGACGCGCCGTTCAGACGCCAATCGAGCGCGCGCGATAGCCTTTTGCTTCTTCAGCTCCGGAAGCGAGAGGTAAAGATCAAGCGGATCCACGACGTCCGTAACGGAGCTTGCGTCCCACTTCAGACCCAACGCTAAATTTGACTCTGAAACGCGAGCCGCTAGAGCTTTCGCCAAGTACAAGCGTAAGAAGCTCTCCATCGCGCGGTTTCTTACGCCTTCCGAGAGCGACTCGTTTGCCCAAGTTAAAAGATCGGAAAGCCCGTCGACGCGGCAAGCTTTCGGGGTGGTCCAAGGTTCAGTTCCCGTACGCAGAAAATCCAAGCAAGGATCAAACGTCGGAGGAGTTTGCTTTTCGTTCAAGTTGCGTGCAGCCACGTACGTCCAAAGTTCATTGCCACCCGGTTTTGCGCCAACATCTTTCAGCGTCGTCCAATCGCTGTTTCGAAGCGCCCAGATCGCACGCCAAGCTTGAAGTTGAAAGTCCTGTGGGAATTGCTTAGCTAAAGAAGCAAGCTGCGTCAGCACGTCGCTTGGCGGTTCGCGATCGCGCCAAAGCTGGCGTGCAAGGAGAAACTTCTCAACGACTTCGCGCGAAGGCGTGCGCCATGGCGAAAACTTGAGTTCGTTGAGGTAATCCGAAAGCTCGCCTTTCATCGCACTCGCTTTGAAATCTGAATTCGGAAGTGGCGTCGCTTCTCGACTATCCGTCAGCGTGTTGAAGAGAAGAGGCCTTTCATCAAATAAGAAAAGATTAGGGCCCTGCCGAACAGCGGCGCGAGTACTTCCGAACCCACGCCATTCAGCCCATGCGCTCTCACTCACCACAAAGCGCGAGCTTGGCCAATCCGGCTCTGGACCTTTGAGAGCGGACAGTAACGAGTACGTGAGAGGAACTTCGCTAACCGACTTTCGGGGTAGGCCGATCATCTCGAACAGCGTAGTTCCGACATCTGTCAGCGAAACGTTTGAGTCGATCTTCCAGTTGAAAGGGCCGTCACGCTTTAAACGCGCTGGCTTCACCATCAAGGTTGAACGGGTCGTTTCCGAAAGAAGGCTCATCAACGGAATCTCGTCGATGCGGACATCGAGAGTTGCGCCTTGGAGGCCAACCAAGAATACATCGGTGGAGTCCCAAATCTTTCGACGCTTCATCTCGCGAACGAGTTCATCCAAGGCTTCATCAACTTCGTCGACCTGGCTCTGGTACGAGCTTGAACGCAATTCGCCCAACTCGTTGGTTGTCGGCTGATCGATGAATTGAAGATCGGCAAAATAGAGAAACGATGCGAAACGATCGCGACTTGCTTCTGTTTCCTGCCAGTTCAAAAAGATTTCGCCGACATCAGCAGCATTTCGGTAGAGGCTCTTTAAGCTCAAATTGACGCTGTCGTCGAAAACTTCAAAACCCTGATTGAGACCCGAGCGCCGCCAGACCGGTGGCCCACCCGAGAAGAAGGAAGTGCGGTAGCCCTTAGTCAAAGCTGCTTCCGCAAACGTGACTTCTTTTGCTGAGAGCGCCTGGGCGCCATTGTGCCTCAAACCGTGTTCGAACGGAAATTTCGCGGTGAAGATCGAAGCAATCGTCGGCTGACTCAATACCGAAGGGGTATAGGCATGCGTGAAACGAACTGCCTCTTCGCAAAAAGCCTGGTAGCCGGAGGACCTTCCCTCTTCAAGGCCGTCCCCACATGAAAACGCATTGAAACCCAAGTTCTCGACGAGAATGACCAAAATGGAAGGCTTTTGCGCCTGGCTCCACGAGCAAGATCCGCAGAAAAGCAAGAGAGCACACGCGCCCAATGAACGCACCAGAACTGAAAATAGACGAGACCAAGAACGCAAACTTGCCTGGCGAATTCTCATTGGGAGCATAGGAACCAAGACTACCATAATTTCTGCGCGGGGAAAGCGAGTGGTGTCGGATTAGGGCCCTCAAGGCACTACCGCAGCGCTCTTCTTCGCATCCATCGCCCCGTATCTTGACCCGTTTCTGAATCTCTAGCGATAATCGCGGTGGCTTTTCATCCTGATCGATAAAGGAGACAGAATGCTCACCGAACGTTTGTTCACTCTTGCCCAAGGCGGGGCCGAAGCCATCCTCTGGGTGCTCTTAATCATGAGCGTTATCAGCGTGGGCTTGATCCTCGAACGATGGCTGAGCTTGCGCCAAGTCACGAAGCGCGGCGAAAAAGTGAAAGCTCGCTTGCGTGAAGCTCTGCAAGCCAACAACCTCGACGAAATCGAAGACATCAGTCGCGATCGCGAATCCCTCGAAGGCCGCGCCCTCTCTTACGGACTTCGCCACGTGAAAGAGTCAGGCACGAACGGACTTTCGGAGATTATTAATTCGTTCGCGCTTCTTGAGCGACCAGCACTTGAGCGGAGCTTGAACTTCCTCGCGACGATCGGTTCAAACGCTCCGTTCATCGGCCTTCTCGGAACGGTCCTCGGGATCATGAAAGCCTTCCGCGATCTTTCGCAGAATGCTTCCACCGGAAACGAAGCCGTTATGCTCGGTATTGCCGAAGCTCTCGTCGCAACGGCAGTCGGTCTTGTCGTCGCGATTCCGGCGGTCATCGCTTACAACTCGTTCTCGCGCCAAGTTCGCCAAGCGCTCCAAAGTCTTGAAACCGTACGCGAGCTCTGCATCGCCTACGCGAAGAAAAAAGGAAGTGTCTAATGGCCGGTCCCATCGGTGGCGGCGATGACGAACCGATTGCGGCGATCAACGTCGTCCCGCTCGTCGACATCATCTTGGTTGTTTTGATTATCTTCATGGTGACGGCACCGCTCGTTCTTAAGCCGACGATCGACATTAACTTGCCGAAGGCTTCAAGCGGCGATGAAAGTCCCCCGACTCCGCTGAATATCGCCGTCGGCGCCGATGGCGTGATCAGCCTCAACGGTCGAGCCGCAACACCCGCCGAAGTAACGGCACTCGCTTCACAGCTCGTAGCCGCAAAGCCCGACACTGCCGCAATCTTGCAGGCGGATAAAGGTGTTACGCTCGAGAGATTGACCGAGATCATCGATCTGGTGAAGTCAGCGGGAGTCAAAAAAGTCGCCTTCAGCATCGAGAAGAAGCGCTAAGCCCCCGCCTTATACCGGAAGGGCGCGCTACCCGTTTGAGCGCGCCCGACTCAACGCCGTCGACCGACGCATGTAGAAGACCCACTCGTTCTCGGTTCTTCCTTCAGCCACTTTGAACGTCTCAAACCCTAAGTTCTCGTAGAGTTTGATCGCGCGCGGATTATGGTTCTCCACACCTAAGGTCATCACTTCAATCGAGGCTTTCGCTGCTTCTTCGAGTAGACCTTCGACAACCGCGCGTCCGATGCCTTCTCCTTGCCGATCGAAGCAAACTCGCAAATCGTAGATGTGCGCAATCTCGCCAGCCCTTGCGAGCTCTGGATCGTTGTCGGCTTCCCTCAACAAAAGCTGCGCGTAGGCTACGGCTTCGCCGCGCTGATCGTATCCAAGAAAGATCCACCGCTCACTTGAAGGTGCAGCCATCTCTTCTTCAAAACGTTCACGGGTCTTAGCTTCGAACTCAGGTGAGAGCGGATAAGTTTTGCGCACGCTCAAGAGAGCCGCGACATCGAAGAAATGTCGGGCTCGGCGCAGCCGGATCTTCATTTCAGAATGGAGAGGAGGTGCTGCTGAAGTTTGTTTTGAACGGCCACTTGATCAACACGCGTTCCGAGGATTTCTTGCATGCTGATCATCGTTTCCGCCGTGAACCCACAAGGCTTCATGCCATGAAAGGCTTGAGCGTCTTGATTCACGTTCAATGCAAGGCCGTGGAAGCTCACCCACTTGCGAACACCGATTCCGATCGACGCAATTTTCCGGGAGCCAACCCAGACACCGGTCGCTTCCGTCATCTCGTTGCCTTCGTCGGAAGCTTGCATTGAACGACCAACCGCTTGGATGCCGAAATCTCGGAGACTCAGAACGATCGCGTCTTCTAAACTGCGCATGTACTTATGCAGATCTCGACCGCGTTGGTTCAGATCCAAAATTGGATACGCCACAACCTGGTTGGGCCCGTGGTACGTTGCGCGACCGCCTCGGTTGACTTCAACCGTGGCTCCCGACCAAGCGAAAACATCGCCTTCGCGTGTCGCGCGTCCCGTCGTTACGACCGGTGGATGCGAGCAGAAGATGATCGTCTCGCGCGCAAGTTCTTGGTGAACCAGATCGACCAAATCAAGCTGCCGCTGAAGCGCATCTTGATAATCGATCAGTCCCCAATCCTGCACCTTGAGGGCGCCAGATGATTGAGGCTCGAGAGTCTGGTTAGAATTACGTTCTAATGAATCCATATCTTTTCTATTCAACAACGATCTAGAAACTATCTTCTCACGAAGAATAGCTGAATGTTTCAGCAACGGCAAAGCCCGATTTTTTAGATCGGGCTTTGCTCTTCTAAACTAGTTTTATCAAGTCTCCCGGCGTGGGCACGCCAGGATTACGTCAAGGATTCGCGCGAGCCGAGGCTCCCGTGGACTTTCCACCCAACGGTTTTTGGATGATGTGGATTGCGTGACCTAAAGTAGCCTCCGCAGCTTCCATCATCGTCTCACCTAATGTCGGGTGAGGATGGATCGTAAGCGCGATGTCTTCGAGAGTTGCGCCCATCTCGATTGCAAGCGCCGCTTCGGAGATCAAGTTCGACGCCTCAGGACCCACGATGTGAATACCGAGAACAACGTTTGTCTTCGCGTCCGCAATCATCTTCACGAAGCCATCAGTTTCCTGGAGAGAAACCGCACGCCCGTTTGCCGCGAACGGAAACTTCGCAACTTTGAGATCCGTGTAGCCAGCCGCTTTCGCTTCATCTTCCGTGAAGCCAGCCGAAGCAATTTCGGGCTCAACGAAGATAACAGAAGGTACCGTCTTCGCATCGTAAACGCGATTTTGCCCAGCGATGATCTCGGCCACCAAAACTCCTTCGTGAG